>JAADGQ010000077.1 GCA_013152295.1 Gammaproteobacteria bacterium
CTGCGGTAGTGGCTGGTGAGAATGAAGTAGCGCACCACCTCCGGCTGGTAGCGCCCCAACACTTCGCGCACGGTAAAAAAGTTACCTAACGATTTTGACATCTTCTCTTCGTCGATCTGCACAAACCCGTTGTGCATCCAGACGTTGGCAAACTGCTCACCGGTCGCACCGCAGGACTGCGCGATCTCGTTTTCGTGGTGCGGAAACTGAAGATCCATGCCGCCACCGTGGATGTCAAAGTGGTTGCCCAGGCAGGTCGTCGACATCGCTGAACACTCGATATGCCAGCCGGGACGCCCGGCACCCCACGGCGATGGCCACTGCGGCTCGCCCTCTTTGGCAGCTTTCCACAAAACAAAATCGAGCGGATCCTGCTTTGCTTCGTCGACCTCCACGCGCGCACCGGCGCGCAGATCTTCCAGCTGCTTTCCCGACAGTTCACCGTAGCGCTCAAAGCGGCTTACGTCGTAATAGACATCACCATTCGCTGCACGGTAGGCGAAACCGTTATCCACCAAGCGTTGAATCATATCGACGATGGCCACCATAGAATGAGTGGCGCGCGGCTCGTGATCCGGCGGCAGCACACCCAGCGCTGTGGCATCTTCGTGCATGGCACGAATAAAACGTTCGGTCAGCACATCGATCGGTTCACCATTCTCGGCGGCTCGGCGAATAATTTTGTCGTCAATATCGGTGATATTGCGCACGTAAGTCACCTCGTAACCGCTGGCGCGCAGATAGCGGGCGACCACATCGAACACCACCATCACCCGCGCGTGCCCGACATGGCAGTAGTCGTAGACCGTCATGCCGCACACATACATACCAACTTTGCCACGAGTGATCGCTTGAAAAGGGGATTTTTTTCCGACGAAACTATTATAAATATTGAGCATGGTGGGCAGTATCTTCGTGTGACAAAAGCAGATTTTCAGCCAATCAAAAAAGGGAGGGGAAAAATATTTACGGCGGGTCGCCGGGCGCAATGGTAACGGAAAGCCTTCCGCCCCTTCAAATTCTTTGCCACAGGCGTGCCTGTCTGACCAAGCAGGACGGGCAGCAGGCAGATAGAGCCAACACGAAAATGAAGCAGTAAAAGATAACGCGCAGGATGGAGGATGAGTGACGCAGCAGGCAATAGCGCAAAACACGCGGCAGCCCATCAAACCGCGCACAAAGGCAAGGGGGCTGAACGGAGCCCCTCTAAAACGCTCTACCTCGGTGTGCTTAAATACGGATCACAGATTCGTTTGCGAGAGCTTGTCAAACAGTTTGCGACTCATGCCAGTGACTTGCAGAAAGTTATCCAGCTCTCCCTCTAACGTGGAGAGTTGATAGGATTTCTGCATGATAATCAGAGAGAACCCCAACGCGGCGTTAATCGCGCATAATATTCGCGTAAAACGCTGCATGTCGTCGCCACAGCTCTCAGCAATCACCGGCGTTAGCGCCCCCAATATCAGCGTCATGCCACCCTCCATAAACTCCAGTGGCAGTTTGACCTGAAAGTGGACATGCCCAACTTCGTACATTGCTGCGGCATATTTATCGTCGTACGGCCCACGAAAGACATATTCAAGCCAGTTTGTGTGCGTTGTTTTTAACTTCTCGGTCCGACCATCAAGAAACTGTTGAGCTTTTGGAACGACGCTCAGTGCTTTGTAAAATTCATCGGTAACGCGTGACAGGTGCGGGATGACCTCAGGGCCAACCTCCTCCAACAGCTTCTCTTCTGCAGAAGAGAAGCCTGAAAATAGCCGCGCGCTATCAACTAACTCCGTAATCTCTGTTGTTTCCACTCGATCCGTCTCCTACTCATGTTTCTTGATATAGGCCTGTTTCGTCAGACGAAATGCATTCACGCAGGCAGTCCGACGACCCTTGATTCTGGTGCTGGAGATGAAATAATCCATCCCTAGCTTGCTATCGGCAGGGACCCAACAGCTTTTTAGTCCGAGCTGCGAACCTCAACGAGGAGGCATTCCATGCTCGACGACTATTGAAACCTGCTTTATCCCTCAGCGAAGTACTCTTTTCAACACGTTATGAGACGATTGTATCACCCCATTTTTTCAAAACCACCGCCATATATGTACGGTTATTTAAGCAATAAATAAAAAACAGTGCTATAAAACAGTTGGCCATAACAACCGTAAAAACAGGGCAAAGCAGAGGCAGACTTTTTTGAGGGAGGAGTGAGTCGTACAGCACAGGATGCTTGCAGCGATCATCGAGGAAAAAAACGCGCGATCAAAACCACGCACTTGGAAGCAAGGCCACTCCTAACATCAAGCAGCGCGGTTAAACATCTGCCCGACTGATCATCTCTTTGGCATGGTCGCGCGTCTGCTGAGTGATATCAATCCCCCCCAGCATGCGTGCAATCTCTTCGCTACGCTCATCCGCAGATAGCGAGCGAATACGGGTGTGGGTTGTATCGCCCTCAATATATTTAGAGACCTGCAGATGCTGATGCCCCAGCGCGGCAACTTGAGGCAGGTGCGTTACGCACATCACCTGGCGCGATTCACCCAGTGAACGCAGCTGTTTGCCGACGATCTCCGCAACACTACCGCCGACCCCGACATCGACTTCGTCAAATATCAGCGTGGCGATATCCGCATTTTTTGCCGCAATCACCTGAATAGCCAAACTGATGCGCGACAGCTCGCCGCCGGAGGCCACTTTATCCAGCGGCTTGAGGGGCTGCCCAGGGTTGGCGCTGACATGAAAAACGATCTGTTCCTGGCCGTGCGCCGTAAAGGGTGCACTTTTGTCGCGGTCAACAACGATTTCGAAACAGCCGCCGGGCATACCCAGTCGCTGCATATTCTCCGTCACTTGCTGCGCTAATTGCTGCGCTGCGCGCTGGCGAGCACGATAGAGTTTTTCAGCGCTACTGATATAGGCCTTGGCAGCCTCGTCAATAGTACCCTGTAACTCTTCGAGCTGAACGCTGCAACGCTCCAGCTCGACAAGCTCATCTTTGAGCCGGGTGTGAAGAGTGGGAATCTCATCGGCTTCGATGCGGTGCTTGCGCGTCAGATCGTGGATATCCGCGAGTCGTGTATCAAGCCACTGCAAGCGCTCAGGGTTGACCTCCAGAGCGCCAAGGTAGTGACGAATATCGGCGACCGCCTCTTCAACCTGCACCGCCGCACTGTTGAGTAGCTGCTGCTGCGGCTCAAGAGCGGCATCAATACTGCGCAGCCGCTCGATCTCATCGCTACACCGTGCCAACAGGCTGACCACTGATCCACTGTCATTATCGTAAAGCTGGTCAAGCATCCGCTCACAGACCTGCTGAAGAGAGGAGATGTTTGCCGATCTGCGGTGCTCATCCTCAAGCTGCGCGTATTCACCCGCCTCCAAGCTCAGCGCGTCGAGCTCGCTCACCTGGTAGCGCAACAGCTCCAGTCGCGCGTCGCGATCACTCGCCGCATCCTGCAATGTTTGCAGGCGGCTATGCAACGCCTTCCAGCTTTTAAAGTGCTCAGCAACACGATCAAGCAGTGCTGTGTGCCCGCCACAGGCATCGACAATTTGCCGCTGCACCGTGCGTTTGAGCAGCGATTGATGTTCGTGCTGGCCGTGAATGTCGAGCAGCAGCTCACCCAATCCGCGCAACGATTGAAGCGGCGCCGGGCTGCCATTGATATAGGCTCTGGAGCGCCCCTCGCGCTGAATAGTGCGACGAATCTGGCAGCTCTCTCCGGCATCCAGTTCGCGCTCGCGCAACCACGCCTGAGCCATCGGCACACTGTCGATATCAAATTCGACGCAGATATCCGCGCGCTCACAGCCGTGACGCACCACGCTGCTGTCGGCGCGATCACCCAGCGCCAGATTGAGGGCATCGACCAGTATCGATTTGCCAGCACCGGTCTCGCCGGTCATCACGGTCATGCCCGGCCCGAAATCCAGCTCCAGGTGGCCAATAATGGCAAAGTCACGAATTTGGATGTGTGTCAGCATATTAATAGCCGTCGCGGGGCGGAGGCATCGTGGTGATGCAAGCAGCGTGTTGGCTTGCACTCATCCCCAGTGCAATTTGGCGCGCAAGGTTTCAAAGTAGTCGTGGTTAGCAGGATGAATCAGGCGCAGCTCCCGCTCTCTTTTATAGATTTTAATGCGGTCACCACTTCTCAGGCTAAAGCTGTCTTGCCCATCCCATGTCACTTGGGTGCGCTCTTCATTGCTGTCAGCAACAACCACCTCGATGTGGCTGTCACCATCGACGACAATCGGCCGATTGCTGAGTGTGTGCGGGCAGACCGGAACCAGAACAATGGCATTCAGCGTCGGATAGAGCAGCGGCCCACCACCGGAGAGCGCGTAAGCGCTGGAGCCTGTGGGCGTGGAGATAATCAAGCCATCAGAGCGTTGGGTGTTAACGAAGCGATCGTTGATATAAGTCTCCAGCTCGATCATGCGCGCCAGATTCCACTTGTGTACAACCACATCATTAAAGGCAAGACCGCCTGCAATACGTTCGCCCTCTCGATAGACATCGCCCTGCAACAGAAAGCGCCGCTCTTCAAGATAGTGGCCACGCAAGATCTCATCCATCTTGTTGCTGAGATGGTCCGGCGAGATATCAACCAGAAAACCGAGCCTGCCGAGATTAACGCCAGCCAACGGTATCTGGTAATCCGCGAGTGTACGCGCAGCGCTGAGCAGTGTTCCGTCGCCGCCGACTACGATGGCCAGATCGCACTGTTCGCCGATGGTTTCGGTCGTGACGCACTCTATTGGTGAACCATCAGCCATCTGCGAGCCATCGGCAAGAGGGCTCACGCTCTCGTCGAGCAGCACGCGAATTCCGCTGGAGTCAAGGTAGCGGATAAGCGCAGTCACCGTCTCGGCAACATTAGTGTCGTCGCGCTTGCCGATTAAACCCACCGTCTGAAATGTGGTGTGCATAGTGTGTAGTACTCACTCCATCAATCGGGAATGTCAATGTGTGAAAAGATCGCGAGAATCTATCACGTTGCAAAAGGTCGCGCCAATCAGCGACCCGCTGTACGCCTATCCCTGCTCATAGAGTGGACGCAGCGTGTCACAGATCAACGTCAGCGCCAACTCACTATTTTTTGCCGCCTGCTGTTCCGTGGCAGATTCGGTATAACAGCGAAACTCTGGCGCATTACCGGAGGGCCGCAGATGCACAATATCACCGCTCGCAAAGGTGAAGCGCGCACCGTCAGTGCCATCAAAAACGCTCATCTCGCCAAACATTGCCGCGAAATGACGGGCGCTAAATGCAGCGCTATCCGCCGTTGCATCGGCGACGATACGTTGACCAATAGCGCTGGGAAAATTTTTCAGCAAACCACTATGGGTGTAGCGTTGAGGCAGTGCATCGAGCAGTGCCGATACGGGCGTCGCCTGCCGCTTTGCCAGCGCCAGCAGTGCAACGATTGGCAGTAGCACATCGCGTGTGGGCAGCGCACTGAGTGGTGCACTCGTCCCTTGCGGCAGGGTCAGTTCGCTGGCAGTTAAAAAGCCGCCGTTGGCCTCGTAACCAACTACTGCCTGTCGACCTGCTTTCAATGCGTCCATCATCGCCGCGATCACGAACGGAGAGCCGATTCGGGTGCGCTCTGTTGACGCGAACTTGCCACACTTTTCAAGCACCGTATTGCAGCTCACCGGTGCAGCAACCGAGTCGACGCCCAGATATGCGGCGCTCAGCACGCCTAAAATATCGCCTCTGACAAGGCGGCCCTGTTCATCGACCACCAGTGGACGATCACCATCACCATCTGCCGAGACCAGCAGATCAGCGTTATGCTCTTTCACCCAGTCGGCAAGTTGCTCCGGGTTGACCACCGCTTCGGTATCAACAGGGATAAATTGATCGGAGCGCCCCACGCACACAACGTCAGCGCCAAGCTTGCGCAAAATCTCAGCCATAATATCTCGTGCCACAGAGGAGTGCTGGTAAAGCACCACTTTGTATTGCGAGAAAAAATCGGCGGGAAACAAGCGCGTGTAGCGTGCCACATAAAGCTCTTGAGCAGCGCGGTTGGCCTCGCCCAGCTGCGGGCGTTGGCTCTCATGCAACTGGCCTGCGCCATCGAATAGCTGCGCATCGTCGCCACTCGCACCGCCTGCTTGCAGTTCACGGTGGTAGCGGCTGATCTGCTGCTCATCCTCTTTGAGGATCTCGCCCCAAGGCATGTAGAATTTTATGCCGTTACGGTCATCGGGAATGTGGCTGCCGGTCACCATCATCGCGGCCATGCCTTCATTCATAGCATGCAGCGCCAACGTCGGTGTTGGCACGAAGCCACAATAGTCCACCGTCATGGCGCAATCTTGCAGCGCTTTGACCAGCGCGCTCATGATGCGTGGCGAACTGCTACGGTAATCGCCGCCAATCGCGACGGCTTGCGCGTCGCTGTTAGCGCGCAGGTGGCGAATGAATGCCTGCGCATAGCGATAACACTCGCGGTCGCTCATCTCTGTCACCAAACCGCGCACGCCACTGGTTCCAAATTTCAAAGCCATAATAGTTATGTCATCCTGTTGATTGCTGTTATCTCTCCAACTTTCGCCGCGCTACAGTGCAGCGTCTCATCTGACAACTCATCTAACAAATAGGGAGCGAAAAAATTGGAGGAGGTATGAATAAAGTGAGATTTGTGGGCAGCACTAAATAGATAGCCCGACACAGAGCATCAGCCGCCTCAAAAGTTCTTCGGCGGCAGCTGCAGATAGTAGCCCTCGTGCTCTAGCGCACGCATGACCTCCAGCGGATCTGCCTGCGCCAGGCGCCGCTCTTGAGACAGGGTAATGGCCATCACCAGCTCCAGATTGCCCAATAGATCGAGCAGCTCTTGTGGCACTTGGGAGAAATCGTCTTCGTCTTTAATAAACAAATAGTTATCGGTTTTTTTTAAGCTTTTGTAGATACTACACTCCACCTGCAAGCTCCTGCTGTTATAGCGATTGAAATAGATGCCCGCGCATTCTATCAAGGTTTTGCGCTGATAATCGATGCAGGAGACACATGCTACCCCGAAGGCTGTCGCAAAAACAGGCAGGTTCCACGAGGATCTTTACGTAGACAATGGCGGCTAAGTTGAGTGTGAATGACTGAATAGTCAAAAAGCGGATTTATTGCAGCGCGGGCTCTTTTTCTGCTGCGATGCAGTTCATAAATGCGCTATCAAGATCAGAGGCACCGTACTGCTCGGAGAAGCATTTGGGCGAGCCGACATATTTCAGTTGCCCCTGATGCAATACAGCAAGCCTGTCGCAAATAGACTCGACATCAGCCAACATATGTGTCGTGATAAAAAGCGTCTTCCCCTGCTGCTTTAGGCGTGCCATACAGCTCTTGAGAAATGCGCGTGCTTGTGGATCCAAGCCGCTCATGGGTTCATCGAGAATAAGCAGTTTTTTGTCCACCAGAAAGCAACATAGCAGGCCAAGCTTCTGCATCATCCCTTTGGAGTAGGTTTTAATGGGGTGAGCGACCACCTCAAAATCGAGGTCCAGGGATGAGGCGAGCGCACGCACTTGATCTTCATCATAAGCAATACCGTGCAGCTCGGAGTAGAAACGAATATAGTCTCGCCCCCTGACGTGAGCAGGCGGTTGAAAGCGCTCAGGCAGGTAGGCAAGGTGCGAACGGGCACCCGATCTTCGGCTATCCCTGCCGAAAATCGAAATACTGCCACTATCCAAATGACATAGGTCCAGCAACCCTTTGGATAGCGTTGTCTTGCCAGCACCATTGACGCCAACCAGACCGACGAACTCACCCCGCTCAACAGTTAAATTGAGATGATCCAGAACAACCCGTCCACCATAGCGTTTGCTGACATCGCTAAATTCAAGCACAGGTGCATTCACTGTTACGTTGCAGTGGTAAAATCCAAATAATTCAGCTACATAATACGCACACCCGCACAATCTTGCTGTTCGCTGGTAACCTGATAAGTACTGCCGGCACCGGAGCCTGTGCGACATGTAGAGAGATTGACGTTATCCGTCTGTAAAACGCCGGTCTCGGGGATGCCGTCATCAATTTTACGGTCGATCTCGGCCAACACATTGACCGGAATAGTGCGCCCTATTCTTAGCTCATGGGCATTTGTGGTTGAACCGGTTACCGCCGATCCCCACGAAAACATCATGCGCCCGCCAAAAGCGTTAGAGGGGCAGGTTGTTAACGGACAGCTCAAGCCATTACCCGTTGCGGTACCGTCATAATTTCCCGTGATGAAGCCTGCTGCACTGAGGTGTAGCCAGAATAGACCACGATCATTATTTGAGCTGACAAAGCCATTACCATCACCATTACCACCATTGGCACCCCCTGTCACACCAGCGATGTTTGTCGCTGCCGCAGAGTAATCACCAGGCAGCGCTCGGTAACGATCCTGAAAAGCAAACACGGCCGTTTGGATTGCGGTGGTTTGATCGATGACATTACGCACCTTGGCATTGGCCACCATCTCTTGCCCTTTCAAAACACCACCGATAATGAGACCGACGATCACCAGCACTATAGCAATTTCTACCAAAGTGAAACCCGATTGATTCTTTTTCATTTACCACTCCTCTCTATATCTTGTCTCTATTTTGCGACCCAATTGTTGTTTGCATTGACAGTTCACAGTGACCTATTCAACCTGGCTTAACTTTTGTAGCTTTTTTTCGAGAAACTGAAGCTCGTGTTGATCTGTAATTTTTCCGCTACTGAGCAACCCACCAGTGAGCACACGCACTGCGTCAAGCTCATTCATATCTTCCAGTATAAAAATTTCCATTTGGAGAACCCATGCTGGAATGTGACTTGTGTCAGGTATATCGGCGAGCGCATGTGCGTACTTGAGCGCTAACGGAGTATCACCCAACCGATGCTTTGCCAAAATGACGCCATGAGCCAACCACGGCCAGCGGCGCTGCGGATCTTGCAAAAATTGTTCATAAACAAACTCTAGCATCTGCCGCTGGCGAGCCGGGTCGGATACTTCTGCATAAATTCTGCTCGCCGCCAACAGTGGATATTGTGACTTTTCGTCAAGCGTTATAGCTCTGTCCAACCAGAGTTGGACGCGATCATAAGAGAGTTGTTTAAATGGAATGCTGATACCAGGCTGATTATCAAAAGACTGTAACCACAGCATGATTAATCTGGATAGCAGCACATTTTCATTCATGCCAAATATTTTTATAGCAGACACCGAAGGGGGGTGTGGCAAAGGTGTCGCTGAAGGCTCTACATTCAGGCGATACGCATGAAAGGTAATCTGACTGATGAACCCGATAAACAGCAACCAAACAATCCAGCGAGGAACCTCGCTAACCGGCCTTGATACGCGCGTTAAAAACAGTGCTTTCATACGCTCTTTCTATATAAATCAAACAGTGCACAAGCACTGATAAACAAGGTATAGAGCACACTTTGCATAAAAAGTGGAGCAATTATCGACAGCTCTCCACTCTGGTAAACGAGCCACTCTGTTCTGGTAAAGCTATCAAGATCAGGCAGCAGATAACTGATCCCTTCTATAAACAGAACCATTAGTTTTTGAGATAGAACCGTCGTATCCGCAAGTGGCCCATCCAACATCAAAACAATGGCACCAATGGCTCGTGACAAAAAATAAAATGCCATAACCAAAAACATAGAGAGTGGAATTTGGGGGAACGTCAACACGCACAAAATACTAAAAGCAATAACAATCACAGCCTCCATGGCTAGGCTCATACCCCAAATAAGCGCCTGGTACCCATCAGAGATAAACGAGACCAGCAGCGTGAACGCCACGATAAATACCAGCGCAATAGCGAAGAACCCAAGCAGTTTACCGAAGTAATATTCGGCGCGGTTATCAACCACACTCAACATCACATCAATGCATTTATCGTTATACTCCTTCGCAACAGATGAAATCACGCAGAGCACGATGATAAAAATCAAGCCAAGACGAAACAGCGCTGCAGTGACAGCCTGCTGAGCTTGCTGGCTCTCTGTGATTGAGAGGGTGCCAGCAAACAGGCCTGCGAAATAACCCAGCAGGGTTACAGACAACAACAATAACAGCATATTGTGTCGAAATGACTCTACGACAGTGAACCGTGCAATGGCAATTATACGTTTAAGCATCATCACTACGCCTTCAGCCTGCCCCTTTTAGGGCGGCAGTGTGACAGAAGCACCGATCAATGCGCCGCGCAGTTGAGATACGCTGAACACTTCACTGATATCATCACTCGTACTAAACACCGCATCGCTGCCCGAGGCGGTCAAAGTCAGCGCGGTATTCGTGCCACTTGGCACTGTCTGCGTCAAGCCGCTGGATGCCATGGTGCCATCGACGCTATAGGTTAGCTGACCTCCCCACGGATTGGTCGCCACTTGCTGGGAGACACCCAAATCAACCCATGGCACGGTTCCTGACAGACAACCTGCCGTTGAGTTGCCATCTGGAGTGCTACTACAATCCGCAGAGGGAAGTGAGCGGTTTGCATGGCTGGCCATATAGCTGAGTAACGCATGATAAAGCTCGGAAAAACGCTCATTAACCACACCGTAGGGTGACGCCGTGACACCGCTATCAACCATCCTTGCCAACAGCTGCGCCGGGCTTAACGCTGCGACGATGTCGTCGAACGGATTGGTGGTGTTTGTAGAGTAATCTTTCTGTACAAAATTGTTATCGTTGTCGCTGTTTTCACGCTCGTCGCTGGATGCCGACGGCGGTACGGTCAAACGTGAGCCTGTTGCGGGAAGATAGGCACCGCGCCCGTTTTTTCCGTGAGAGACAAGCATCACAACGGCCTCATTACCGGGGTTGATCTGATTGCCCCCCGCGCGATCAAAAAGCGCCATAAACCCTGTTAACCCAGATACAGTGGGTGCACTCAAATTTGTCTGCGAACGGATAACTTGATAGGTGAAGCGGTGCCCCCAGCCATCCAGCGCCTGCTCATCACTGATTCCCAACGTCACCCAGGGCACGACCCCTCGTGAACTAGTACTGCCCCCCGAACCAACTTGTGTGGCACCCGTGCAAGTACCAGGGGTTGCTGCCTCGACACCATAACCTGCCGAGCCACTGGCATTGGTCGCCACCGCTGGACACGGTACTCTATTGTTACGCAGTAAAAAATTAACAATAGATTGCTCGATGGCTCGCTGTTTATCATGACTGCTGCTGATGCGACTGTTCTCCAACTGACTAAAGAGCAGTGCCAACATGCCCGACAGCACAACACTGACAATGACCATAGCAATCGCTATTTCGATCAGCGTAAACCCCCGCTGTTGCCAACGACGCACTACCTTGGCAGAATAACAAATTGTGCCTCTTCTACCCATCGGGCGATCGCTTGCTATCTTCTGTGTGGGTAGCCTGACCAAGATACCCTTCTATCACCCTATTTTTACCCAGCAACAGCTTTTGACCAGCTTTTATCGACAGATGAGAGCCAGATACCGACACGCTGATTTTTCCATCATGCACAGCTCCGCTTATGGTTGCTGAAGCGTTTTTTACGGCGCCGTTAAGCGTGTTTCTATTATCGCTCCAAACAACAGTTTCAGCGCGCTCACGAACGATATAACCATGCATGGTGATGGTCTTGTTTGGGCGTTTAACATGAGTCAGCGTCTTGATTTCACCTTTTCCGCCAACTCGCATACGTTTACGAAGCGCATCGATTTTGCGCCGCTGATCCAGCGTAAAAAAGAGTCGCCCCAGCTGTTGCGGCTCTTTGTTCTGCTCTTTGCGCTGCTTGCTTGAGTCAGCTGCACTGACCACGCTCGCATGAGTGAACGAAAAAGTGCTCACGAACGCTAAAGTTATCAATACAGCAATCCGTCTGTTCATAATGTAGGTTCCCGCATCAAAGTATCATCGTACTTCAGCGTTAACCAACGTAGATGACACTCGGCATTGATCCTCGGCTCGACTGCTGATCGAATCAGTGATGCATTTTTCGCCAGACTCTGTTCAGAACGAAGCCTTCTTAACGTACAGCGGTCGACATCAAGCAGGCCTTTAGCATTGTTGGACAGTGCAGCCAGCAGGGTTATCAGATCACTTGCGTGGTAGAGCTGCATCTTCAGATACATGGCACTGCTGAATATTTGGTAATCCCCCATCGTCAACGGGTCTGGTGGAGTGTAGGGCTTGCCCTCCTCAATTCGGTATTCAAGTTCATGTAGCTTCAGTTGGCGAGCACCCTCCTGAAGTGCTTCAATCCAGCTTAAGCGGTCTCCAGAACCAATCAAGTTTTCTCTCTTGAGCTGCTCAAGTTGAGGTAAAAAACGGTTAAGTATTTCAGTATCACGTTCAACTTTTTCGATATTTTTTTTCAGAGACAGGAGAGTCGTTGTCTGGCTACGATAATTTTTATGCTGTGAATCCAAATAGATAAAGCTTGCTGAAAGCACAAATAGCGCAATTAATAGTGATGCAGCGCACAGCAACAGGGTGGTACGGATAATCCGCCACGGATAATGACTAAGAGTCACGCGAATTTCCAAAAACAACTTCAATAGAGAATTTTTTCGACTGAGAACCTGGACCGTCTACGTCCATTCCTACGCGCCCACCGGCTTCTCCCGATACGCCATTTTTGATCGGGGTAACAATAAAAGTTACATCACGCACAGTGGCGTAGCTATTAAGACGCTGCGAAAGACCTTGCAGCGTTGCCATAGCACCACGAAAATCACCTTTAAATGGCTCAATGGCGCCCTCCAACGTCACCACATCCACCCGCTCCTGCAAAGCATCCCCACCAATGGATGCATCGGGAATCTCCGTGGGATCAACGGGGACTACAACAGGAGCAGATTCACGAGTCGATTCTATAGCCCGACTCTGATCACCTTGCCAACGAAACAGATCAACCTTCATCGCTTTGAACGCAGACAACTCTTTACTGATGGATAACATTTCAGGTAGCGGTGTTGATTTTCGATTTTTTAAAATATCGATGGCTTCAACTCCTGATTTTACGTTTTGCGCATTGATATCGGAGGCTGGCATAGCAGATAGCAGTGCCATGTGTTGTTTTCCAAGCCGTTCAATTTTCTGCTGAAGTGATATGCGTTCTGTACCCAATTGCCATGCATTCAGCGTGTTCACCGATGAAAAAACCAGTGCCGCAAATAGAGCAGTCACACAGGTTGCCAATAATGGCCTTTTCATCGCTCTGACCATGTAGCAACGCATGTGATCAGGGCGAGCATAATGGTTAGTCAACTCACGATGCCCGGCAAATTGTATAAACAGGCTTTCGCAATCTTGATTAGAATTTTTGATACCCAGCTGTAACGCGTTAGCAAGTTCGGTCGCCGTTACTGCTGCATATGTATCGCCGTGTACGACTTCACCCAACGCTGAAAAGAGCTCTTCACTACGATGATCGGAAACTACGTAAATATTAAGGCTATCTCCTGTCGATAGGAGTCGTAAACGACCTAGGTACTTTTTAGTTTTCTCAATTTCGGCTAACACATGGCTGCGTGAAACGCTGACAGCCTCCTTCGCCACCACACTATCAAGCGCAATTAAGCGGCTAATCTTGAGCCGTCCTTTAACAAAAAATGAGATTCGCAGTCCGCTCTCTAATGTTGTAACGAGAATGGTTCTACGCTGACCTCTCCCTTGACCCAAACCAATCCATTGGACCATCTCTGCGCTGACGATAGGTAGTGAGAAAATTCCAGCGATAGAAATATTGTGGGTTAAAAAAACATCTAGCCATGGCACTAAAACACCTTCATTCATCAAGGCGCAGAGCAACAGACGATCATCTTTGCGTCCATCTTTATCACGTCCCTGTCGCTGTGCATAAGTGAAGGATGATGTGCGAAATGCCCGCTTCAATGTTCGTTCAAGAATACTCTTGCGTGCTGATCCAGAGCGAATATGGGGGATCGTTGTTACCTGAAACTCCTCTTCAACAACATCGAGGATGATCTTCGCCGCCACGCCACCCCACTGCGCAACAATCTCATTAAAGCGTCCGATAGACTGAGCATCATGAGTGAATTCATCAAACTTTAGAAAGCAACCATCCGTGCTACGACGATAGAGAGAAACTCGATCTGCACAAAGGTATAAAACATAGCCCGTCATGTTAGCGCGCCCTAAACGTCTAAAACGTTACAGCAGTTAATGAATTATAGATCGGCCCCAACACAGACAAGATAACCCAGCCAAGAATCAGACCTAAAACCACTGTTGTCGCTGGACCGATCATGGTTTGCAGTTTATCCATCGACTCTTTTACATCACGGTTATAAAAGTAACTAACGTTACGCAGCGAATGATCTAACGCGCCAGTCGTCTCACCAATACTTAACATGCGTACAACAAGACGTGGGAAAATTCCGGTATTCGAGAAACTGTTACTAATCGATTCACCGTTAGAGATACTTTTTTTAGCAATTCGTATCGCATCAGACAAGACACGGTTGCCGACGATATCTTCACTAACTTTAAGACAATCGAGAACAGTAATGCCAGAGGCGTAAAGCAGTGCAAAATTATTCGCGAAGCGACATAAAACAAGCTTTCGATAAACGGGTCCAAAAAACCATATATTTAATTTTATTTTATCGACAAAATATTTAAACCGGTCACTGACATGCATGCTGTAGCGAAATAAAAAAGCACACACGACGATAAAAATAGCGATAAAATAGCCATACTCTCTCAACATATCAGAAACAAAAATAAGCGCTTTGGTATGCGCGGGAAGCTCCTGATCCATACTCGAAATAAATTTCACAAGCTCCGGCACGAGAAATACCATCAGTGCAGCTACAACAGCCAACACAGATGCTGCCACAAACATCGGATAGATAAACGCTTTTTTAGCCTGATTAATAGTTTCATCCTGCCATTTAAGTGTATCTGAAAGCGTCACCATGATCTCTGGCAAGTTGCCGCTCTTTTCTCCAGACATCACCAGGCTGACAAATACCTCATCAAAGACCTCTGGGTACTGCCCCAGCGCTTCTGAAAAACTTGCTCCATTTTCAATGCTCTCGATTACTGACCCAATAATCTCTTGCAAGGATCTGTTTTCAAGACCGTCGCGCAGATCATTAAGCCCTTCCAACAGTGGAATACCAGCACTTATCTGCTGTTCCACGTGAAAACAGAACGTAATCAGATCCCTGCGACTGACTTTGTTAGGGAGAATGCTGAATGAATATGATTTAACTGCTTTGCAAGAGATAAGATCGAGATTCGATTTCCTAAGACGATAGTCAAGATCATTTTCATCTTGCGCCTCCATTTGACCCCGGGATACTTCGCCCGCTTCGTCTATTGCCTTGTATTTAAAACTCAGCACTTGACAGTACGCTCAATCAAGCAGGCCCGTTAAATCGACAACACGAGAGACCTCATCAAGACTGGTCATCCCCTGCCAAACACGACGAATACCATCATCAGCCAAGGTGCAAAACCCCTTTTTAAGTGCAACCTCCAATATCTCTTGAATGGGCGCGTGATTGTAAATCAGCGTATCAATTTCGGCATCAATCCTGAGCACCTCCATCAATGCAACGCGCCCTTTATAGCCCGTCTGGTTACAAGCATCACAACCTGCTGCGCGATAGACCGCCGAGAAACCTTCATGAGAAACGACACTCAAGAAATGTCTCTCAATATCTGCCGGTTGGTAGGATTGTTTGCACTGTTCGCACAGACGACGTACCAGACGTTGAGCAACAACACCGATAATATTGCCTGACATGATGTCTGACTTGATACCTATATCGTGCAATCTTGGGATAACGCCCAAAGCTGAATTGGTGTGAATCGTCGAGTAGACTTGGTGACCCGTCATCGCCGCGCGAAACGCCATCTCTGCTGTATCTTCATCACGAATTTCGCCGACGAGAATAATGTCCGGATCCTGGCGCATCATCGAGCGTATGCCGTTGGCAAAGTCGAGCTTAGCCGCCTCGTTCACCGACGTTTGGCGAATGAGATGCATCGGATATTCCACTGGATCTTCCAGCGTCATAATGTTGACCGATTCGTTATTCAGGTGGTTGAGTAACGAATAGAGCGTGGTTGTTTTTCCACTACCGGTTGGACCCGTGACGAGAATAATACCTTCGGGGCGCGCCATCATCAGCTTCAATGCAGCGCCAGACTCTTCGGAGTAACCCAACTTATCCAGCGCAACAATGCCACTGTTGCGATCGAGCACACGCAGCACGATGTTTTCACCATGAGTTGTCGGCAGCGATGAAACCCTAAAATCGATACTGTGCCCCGACAGGGTCATCGAAATACGTCCATCCTGAGGTGCACGCGTCTCTGCAATATTCATCGCCGCCATCACCTTGATGCGTACGACGATGCCAGACCAATAGTTGATATGTAAGATACGCGCCTGATGCAGCACGCCATCGATGCGATAGCGTATCCTTAAAAAGCGCCCCTCTGGCTCGAAGTGAATATCTGAGGCACGCCGTTTTACCGCATCGGCAAATAATGCATTGACCAAACGTACCAAGGGTTGACTATATTCATCGCTATCGGTTTCCAGATTGCTGTAGTCAATCTCTCCAGTCTCTAGCTCATGCAGAATACCCTCTACCGATAGTTCGTGACCGTAAAACCGGTCAATGGCATCAGAGATTTGCGACTCGTTGGCAACAAATGGTTTGAGCCCGATTTTACCACCCAGTAGCGCAGAGATCTGATCCAGAGCAACGACGTTAAAAATATCCTCCATTGCAATCGACAATACTGATGTTGCCTTGTCGTATGCGATCGGAACGATACGATAGCGCAAAGCTAGCTCTTTTGAGATCAGTCCAATGGCATCTGTATCTGCATGTGTCTTGCGCAGGTCGATGCTGTCTTGCCCTGATACCTCACCAAGGGCTTCCTGAATAACCGCTTCGGTGACAAAACCCAATGAGACAAAAAGTTTACCGAGCGGCTCTTTGGTTTTTTTCTGCTCGGTTAAAGCAATGCGCAACTGATCAGCGGTAATCAAGCGCTCATCAAGCAGGCGATCGCCCAAGCGACGTGGTTTTGCTTCTGTCACTGCTTTGCTCCCCGTTGCAGAGTCACGTTTGCAACAGAAGACTTTGACAACAGCTCGATGCGCTGCCTAACCATATCGAGAGAAAAACCACTATCTCCTGTTCTGGCGTTATCAAGTGCTCGCTGATAGTAGCGTAGCGCCTGTTGTCTTTCGGCCAAACGCTCATAACTGACGGCGAGATTAAACGCGTAGTCGGCATTTAAAAAATCACTACGCAGTGCTTTCAGATAGGCATCTCGCGCATCAACCCAACGTGACTGATTGACATAGACATTACCCAAAGAGAAATTGAGATAACCCGCTTGAGGATTTCTCTTCAACAAAACCTTCAACTCACTTTCCGCTCTGATCGGGTCACTTTGTCCGATCAAATTGGCAATACCTGCTAATGCCAGATGATCCGTGGCATCTATCTCCAGCAGGCGCATATAGTAAAATTTAGCCCGGTCAAAATGGGCGCCTCTCACAGCAAGGGCAGCCAACCCAAGAAGTGCGTTGCGGCTACGCGGCTTAATGTTTAACACACTCTGGTAACGAGATTTCGATGTCTCGCTATCTCCAGAACGGAAAGCTTGATAAGCAAGAGCCAGGTCTTCATTTGAAGTATCCCGTTTCTTTGTCACAATAACTTTTTCAGTGCGCGTTGAAGTAGTACCCACTGACCGGGATTGAGCCGGTTTTTTATCTATAGCAGGCGGCTCTGCTCGTGGTTTTTTTGTTGAATCGACGAAGTCTTGAGTAGCCGTTGAGCGCGCTATTTCAACCGTATTGCCAATAGGAGTCACTTGCTTTTTATCTTTTTTTACGACTACATTTTCAGGTGCGGCAATATTGGAATGCTCAGAGAGACTCTCACTATTTGCAGAAATGCCTTCTCCCGTTTCGGGTTCAATACTGCCAACGGGCATTGCCAACCTGCGCTGAGGTACAACAACGCTGTCGATGGACGCCACCAACCCAAGACTCTTAATCTGCTGCTCATAGTAAAAATATCCCGCACCCGACACCGTAACAACCAGAAACGAGGCAACCAAAACACTCAGCAAGGGATACCGAGATTGACGTTTGACCGGCTTCGAAACCGCCAATAACTGGCTCGCCGCCATAGGCGAAGAGGGAGGAATGTGCTCATCAACAACAGTACGTTGTTCAACTGGGTCGGTGACTTTTTCTGACTTTTTACTCTTCGTCTCTTGACGAGGAGTAACTAGGCTATCTTTTTTTCTGTCGTTTTGGCTACCCGTTTCAATATCCGCTTCAACTTTAAGATGCTCTTTTTTGACACCGGTTGATGATGAAAGATCATCAATAGAAAGAGCCAGATAGGTTTCTTTTTCTGCAGAGTCATCTGCAAAATTTAACTCATTTGATTCCTGTTTATGTCTTTTATGCGCAAGATTTTTTTCGCTACTATTTTTACCTTTTTTTTCACCATGACTTTCAGATAAGTCGCCAACTATGTGACTGACAGAACTGTTTTTAACAACCTCTTGTTTAGCTTTCCACTGAAAAAAAGCAGGCTCGTTATCGATAAACCCATCACGATACAGATCACTTTGCCCAATAATATCTTCCAGATCAAATGCTGGCTCACCAGAGCTCCCAACACTCTCTGAATTTATCATGCTATCACTATATATTACATCAACACCAGGCTCTTTTTTATTGCTGTGACTACGATTACTGCGACTGCGCAGTTCACCTATTTCATTTGATTCATCTCTCGGCGGCAGCAACTTATTGTCTGTAAATTTATCATTCAAATATTTCTCAGCGCAGGGTTTATCCCCATTAGATAAGGTATTAATACTTTCTTTTTGAGACTGCACGTCAAATGCAATGTCGCTATCGCTATGCTCAGCGAGCGCCTCTTGCTGACGAGACTCCTCAGCTTTTTTTAACGCCTCCATCAGCAGGCTCATAACAACAACCTTTTATCCATTAATCTGGTTTCAAAACGCATCAGAAGTAAAGTGGCCCACTGTCATGTCGGCATCTGAGTGAGCCTGCATTACAGTGGGTTTCAAAAAAATGACCAGCTCCGTCTTGATCGTTTTGTCATCTCTGTAAGAGAACAGGCTGCCAATAAAAGGGATGCCTGAGAGCAGAGGAATACCTCTTGTTTTCCTGTCTTCTTTATCTTGCATCAAACCACCCAGCACTACAGTATGGCCATCGGCAACCTGGAGCAGTGTCTCCATCTCTCTGACCTGTATTTCAGGAACCAGATTATCAAAATTAGCGTTTTGCAAGCGCGGAGTGGGATCGACAGCAAAACCAGTTATACGCGTAATGGTAGGGCGAATGTTCATCAACACGTTGCCATTCTCATTTACTTGTGGCGTTACACTCATGATCAACCCAACAGGAACAGTGTTGATCTCACTGCTAAATGTTCGTGTAGTCAGGTTGGTTACTTGGTCGATTTTCTCTTCGAGAAGAATTTCAAAATAGACTTTCTCATCCACCACCTTGAGCAGTGCGGCCTGGTTATTGAGGGCAATTATTTTGGGGCTGGATAATACTTTAACGTTACCGAACGTCTCCAACATGCTAATCGCAGCACCAATCTTTGTGTCTGACGTGGTGCGCGTCAGCCCTAACAAAAATGCCGGCGTCGTTTCAAGATTTCCACCATTCATATCTGAAATAAGCGATAGGGCATTATCTCCCTTAGCTGAAACGATATTCCAATCAACACCTGCTTGATAACGATCACTGAGCTCTATTTCAACGATTGTTGCCTCTATCAATACCTGGCGCTGTATATTTGCCATAACCTTATCGAGAAAAATTTGTACCTGTTTCTGCTGGCGCTGGTTAGCGTATACAGTAATGATGCCGCTGAGAGGGTTGGCGATAATTCGCCCGGATTTTTTTCCATCTGTGTTTTCTGTTTTTCTGGATGAACCCTTGTTTTTATTATTTTCAATATCAGTCTGTTTTAGCAGACTCTCAAGATTGTCAAACAGGGTCTCCCAGAATGCATTTTTTGACTCACTTTCAACTGTTGTTTTCGACACATTCCCTGATCGACTACCACTTCCTCCCCCACCGCCACCACCACTAGAAATACCACCACCAACGGTTGCAATTCTGGTAGCAACACTAACAGTGCTCTTGCTTTTACGCTCCATATTGATGTAATCAATTTTATACTCCCTGAAAAAAGGAGTATCAGGTGATATAGCGATAAAGTTACCTGCAACCTGATAGCGGATCGGTAGCTGTTCAGTAATCCTGTGTAAAATTTGAGTCAGGGTTTGATCAACTGCATTCATGGTGATTTTTCCAGTTACTCCCGGATGCACATCGATATTTATTTCACTGTCACGAGCCAAGGAAAAGAGCAACTCCTTGGCGGGCACATCGTTGACTACCACGGTGTAAAGTTCTTGCTTTGGCAGCGCCATTGGTGCTGGCAGGATAGGGGTTACCGCAACCGGGGCAGGTATCGTGGTCACTAACGCTGCCGTCGTTGGCAACGGGGAATTAAGATGGCTGGGCGATGGGATAATTTCACGCGATGCGCTACAACCACTTAATAGCAATATAATGCCAAAAATAGCTATCGATCGAAGCATCCACTTATCGTCCATCATCGTTCGTTGATCTCGTTTTCTAAAGAGCGAATCGAACGAATAAATGGTTGGAAACGCGTCAATAGTTTGGGCAGTTCCACCAAAGCTGAACGTGCTGCGCTGAAACCTGCGTAATGACCATAAGAGACGGCAAGCACCACCTGACCACCGATCACGCCCTCGTGAACATGTATGCTGTTTAAATAGGGAGCGACTTGAGATTGAGAGAGTACCTGCTCGATCCATTCGACCTCGGCACGACTTGTTCCTGTGCGGGTCATAAGCTGTATGGTGTAGTAGCTATCGTCTACGCTAGCTATCCAGCGCCGAGTCTCTATTTGGCGCTGGGTTAGAATTTTGGCACCGCGCCCCGCAAATCTTTTAGTAAAAGTCACCCGCCCGCTATCAAGCACATCTGTCCGCGCACGAATAGCCGTTTTGGTGACCGTTGAACTGTTGGTGTTGCCCACTTCAGCATCAGCGACGAGACGTTCGCTGAGCGGCTGTCGCCACGAAGCGCCTAGATCCTGCGGGGTCAGAGTGCTCGACTGAAAGAGCGCAAAGAGAACCGTCATGACGACGACCGGCCACAAATACCCGACTCTCTTGAGACGGTTAAGACGCCAAGGCTGCTGATTGAAAACACAGTCTTTAACCGCGTTAAGAAGATGAGGCATGGTTAATTGGCTGGCATTTTGCGCATAAGCGGCAAGCAGCATTTTGTCCGCTAACAGGTTGATTCGTCTGATAGAGCCTTGTGAATAACCGGCGATTCTTCGAATCACGCGAGGCGGGAAAAAGTCCGATGCCTGACTGCCCGCCACATGCATGCGGTGATTCAGATAGTCACGCACCTCGCTAATGGAAAACGGTGGCAGATCAAACGAATAGCCAACCCGCTCTTTGAACTGACGCATCGATTTTGTACCCAGGTGTTGGTCCAGCTCCGGCTGACCAAACAGCACAATCTGCAACAGCTTATGCTGCTGGGTTTCGAGATTGGATAGCAGACGTACCTCCTCCAGTGTATCCAGAGGCATGTTCTGCGCCTCCTCGATGAGGATCACCACCTGCTTGCCCATAGCATGTCTGTCTAGCAGGCAGTGTTGCAGCGTGCTCAGCACCTCAAACCGGTTGAGCTCGGCACGCACATCCAGGTGCAGTTCGTTAGCAATAACATGGAGAATGTTGTCCGGTGTCAGACTCGGGTGCGCCAGATAGACAACCTCGACAGAGTCGGGCAGACGCAGCTGCAGGGTACGGCACAACATGGTTTTTCCGCTGCCCACTTCGCCGACAACCTTGATCATGCTCTCGCCACCGCAAATGGCGTAGATCAGTGCATCCAATATGGCGCCACGCTGCGCGCCGGGGAAGAAAAAACGGCTATCCGGCGTATTTTTGAAAGGCATCTGCTGCAAGCAAAAATGGTTGGTATACATGATCCTTGTCTGGCTCGGCGCTCTGATTATCAGTTTTGGCTATTACGCGATTTTTTCTGCTCGCACCACCCTTACTAATCAATTGTTAAAGCAATTGTTGTTCCTAATGTTTTAGTGCTGACAGTGGCTTTATCGGCAACACTCGCATGGCCTTGAATCCGCCACCGTCGCGGTCCACACTCAGCATTCAACCGCTCAATGTGCCGTCGATACGGCCACATACGGATGACCACTGTCGTAATCACGCGGAGAAGATAATGAACACCTTTATAACCATTCTCATGGCGATACTTTTTCTCCTCGCGGGGATTAGCTGCTTAAACAGAACTAAAGAGATTCAACGCTGGTTAATACAATTTTTTGAAACGAGCCCCGTTATCGCGCGCGATCATCCCTTGGCACGTTGGACGCAGCAAACCAGTTTTATTATGCTCGTTAAACTCATCGGTGTATTATCGATCATCAATTTTATTATGTTGGCGTATGTCATTACGGTCAGCAGTGTTTTATAGCTATAAAACAAGCATAGAATAGAGATTCTTGGCCACACAAAAACAAGACTAAAAAAACATATCGTAAGTAAAAAACGAACAAGCCTGCAGTAGCTACTGGCTACTGACTGTAGAGAGAAGCACAGCAAAAACTTCCAGCACGAAGATCTACCCAGAGCAGCCCCTCTTTAATTAATGAGCTGTCTAGTATGTGCTGTGCAACTACAATCTATATTTTCAACAAGCCAATACGATGACAGCAACCTTATTTGCAAAGGGGGAGAGGGGAGTTCATGGTTAACAACAACCTTGTAAAAACAGCTATTTTTATCACCATCGTCTTTTTTAGCGGTTCGCAGCGATTCGCCAATGCTGCGGATCGCTCGCCCACCGACGTGCTGAAAGCAGATGAGTGCCTCTCCTGCCATCGCGATGCGCAACACAAAACAGTCGGTGCGTTAACACTACAGTGCAGCAGTTGCCACACACTGTCCCGTATCACTGCAACCGACCAAACCGAGGGGCTTGCGCCACACAAAGTTGCGCAAAAAAATCGTCATAGCAAATATGACCCAGGCATGAGTCTGCCAATGTATTACACCGCCTCACGACTCGGCGACAAACCCAATGAGATGGTGCGTGTGCCCGGAGGCCCATTCACTATGGGCACTGACTCGCGACTGCCTGACGAAGGTCCGCAACATATTGTGAGCATCTCACCGTTCTACATCGACAAATATGAAGTCACCAATCTGCAATATCGCGCATTTATTAGTGCTACGAAACGGCGCTCTCCCCGCCACTTTGAAAATCGCACCTTCCCGCAGGGCAAAGCAGACCACCCTGTAACCCAAGTCACTTGGTATGACGCCGAAGCCTATTGCAAATGGGCCAATAAACGCCTGCCCTCCGATGCCGAGTGGGAAAAAGCTGCGCGCGGCACCGATGGGCGACGCTTCCCGTGGGGCAACCAATTTGAGCTACACAGCGCCAATACACCGCAACGCTGGGCCATCTTGCAGCACGAAGGGGACACCTCGCCGGTCGGCGCCTTCCACGATGGCATCAGCCCATACGGCGCCTACGATATGTCGGGCAACGTCTGGGAGTGGACCAACTCCTGGTATCTCGCCTACCCCGGTAATCAAAAAGTCTCGGAAAACTATGGCGAAACCTACAAGACGCTGAAAGGTGGCTCGTGGTGGGACTGCTCATTCTACAAATGCGGCGTCTCAGCCCCAGTATTCAACCGCTCCTTTTTTCTCCGCTCAAGTAAAAACAAGAGCTTCGGCTTTCGCTGTGCTAAGAGTGCGAAAAAAGAGACCGGGACATTCGCGCTGCAGCACCACTAACACAGACAATGCATCACAGCACCAAAAGAGAGAGGGAGAGAGTTTTTCATGCATTTCACGAATCTACAAATCATCAGAAAATCAGCACACAGAGCAGAAAAAAGCATTGCCAGGCAGGCTAATCGTCGCAGCATATTAGCTATCGCTGCGGCTGTCGTGCTGCCTCTGACAATGGCATCGACAACGCTGCAAGCCAGCGCAACGGCCAACCAATCAACCAACAATGATGACATGGTGCTCATTCCTGCCGGAAAATTCATCATGGGTAGTGATCGCGTTGATACCTCCTCTCGTGCAGGTGAGTTCGGCAACACCAAGCCGTGGTATATGGATGAACATCCACAACACCAGGTGTTGCTCGGTGCCTTTTATATCGACAAATATGAAGTCACCAATGCCGCCTTTCTCAAATTTGTCATTGCCACGAATGCGGCACCGCCGGAACACTGGCTAGACAACGGCTACCTGCTTAACCTGCGCAAAGAGCGCCTGCGCGAACAGCCTGTAGAAAAGTTGCGTAAACTGGCGGTGAAGCTTTTTAAACTCGATATCGATACACGTACCATGAGTAAAAAAGAGCTATTGACCGCAATCGATGAAGACATGGAGCGCCGTGGCCACCTGCCCGTAACCTACACCAGCTGGTATCAGGCCAACGCATTTTGCAACTGGAAAGGCAAACACCTACCCACGGAAGAGCAGTGGGAAAAAGCGGTTCGCGGCGCAGCGGGTAACGAGTTTGCCTGGGGTAACAAGTGGCGACCCGAAATGAGCAATACCGGCGATCAGGACTGGCCCGATGGCGTCGCACCGGGGGGGGCATATGAGAGCGATAAGAGCGCGTACGGCGTTTACGACCTGTCGGGTAATGTCGTCGAGTGGACAGAAGATTGGTACCACCCCTACCCCGACTCCGATTACGACAGCAAAGATTATGGTCGAAAATTCAAGATACTGCGCGGTGCAGGCTGGGGCGGCAGCGGTCACTACGCACTAAAACTGTTTCAGCGCGGCGCCTACCGTTTTTACCTGCCTCCCGACGCAGCCAAAGAAGATCTTGGCTTCCGTTGCGCAAAGGCGGTGACGATTTAGCCAAGCCCACCACTGGTGGTGAGCGAGGCTTGTGACAACATGCTCTAACTCGCACCATGAAACGGAACCACCCCGTCCCCAATAACGAAACCTTTGCTGCCGTTGATCTCGGCTCTAACAGTTTTCATATGATCGTCTGCCGTTACAGCCATGGCACGCTGCAGGTGGAGGATCGGTTGCGCGAGATGGTCCGGCTCTCGGAAGGGTTTAGTGACTCTCGACTGCTCGCTGATGCGGCGCAGCAGCGGGCCTTGGCCTGTTTGGAGCGCTTCGAGCAACGCTTGCGCGGCGTTGCCCAGGTCCACGTTGTCGGCACCAACACCCTGCGCTGCGCGCGCAACGCGGCAGCATTTTTGACCAAAGCCGAGCACGCGCTGGGGCAATCCATCGAAATCATCAGCGGCGTCGAAGAGGCGCGCCTCATCTATCTTGGCGTTGCCAACAGCGCGGACACCGACCAACAACAGCGCCTAGTCATCGATATCGGCGGTGGCAGCACTGAGCTGATTATTGGCCACGGTTTCGCGCCGCAGCGCATGGAGAGTCTGCACATGGGCTGTGTCTCTATCAGCCAGCGTTTTTTCGCCGATGGCGTGATCAGCAGCAACGCCCTGCACAGCGCCAACATTGCCGCGCGCATGGAGCTGGAACCCATCGCATCCGGCTATCGCCAGCTGGGCTGGGGTGCGGCCATCGGCACCTCGGGCACGATCAAAGCGATTCAGTGCGCGCTCCATCTACAGCAACCGGATACAGATGGCATCACCCTCGATACCCTGCACCATCTGCGCGACCATATGCTTGCAGTGGGCGCCATCAATAAGCTGGATTTCAAGGGGCTCTCTGCACAACGCACTGCTCTTCTCCCCGGCGGCACCATGATTTTGCTCGCCGCCTTTGAGGCGTTGAGCATTGAACGCATGCGCTTCTCTGATAGCGCTCTGCGCGAAGGCGTGATACATGACCAGCTAAATCGGGTTCACCATAAAGATATACGTGAGCGCTCTGTAGAGAGTCTCGCGCACCGTTACCACATCGATAAAAATCACGCAAAAAACGTCACAAATACAGCCATTTTATGCGTAGATCAATTACTTCATACATGGCACCTTGATGGAAAACAGAGCCGTCGCTGGTTAACGTGGGGCGCTCAGCTGCACGAGATCGGCCTCGACATTGCCCACAGCCAGCACCATAAACACGGTGCTTATATCGCACAAAATTGCAACCTCGCAGGATTCTCCCGCCAAGAGCAACAACTGCTCGCTGCACTGATCCGCAATCATCGACGCAAAATCAGCAACAGTTCATTCAAACAACTCAGCACCCAACACGAGCGCTATTGGACCATACTGCTGCGCATCGCCATACTGCTGCACCGCAGTCGCAGCCATGAGCCACTGCCACCATTCACGCTGCAAGCGACCGCCAGCAGCCTCCAGTTGACCTTCCCAGCACAGTGGTTAAACAGACACCTGCTGACGCGCGCTGACCTGGAGCAAGAGGCGCATTACTTGCGCGCGATTGACTTCAATCTCGGTTTTTGTTGATACCCATTCAGCTCCCATGCTGAGCTGGCAAGAAAACCGCCAACCGCATCACAATTGCTAAACCCAGCCTGCCGATGACATGGATAGGTGAGTCACAAGTCACATGAATTCAGCGGCGGCTGTGGAACAATTCACACCACAGACAGGCATCGATTTGAGGCGCAGAGCAGGTAGAACCATACCAACTAGCCAAGCATGGCGATGGATTGCTCGCAGGGCAACCTGCCACGGCTGCAGTACCCCGATGCGCACGACCTGATTTTTGAGGAAAAACATGTTTTTTACAAACAGAGCATCCCGCCTTACCGGCAAAACAGGCGCGCTATTTTTCGCGCTGTCCCTTCTGCTGTTGAGTAATGTACTGCTCGCCGCAGCGCCCTACCCACCAAGCAGCGTCATCACCGGCATCACTTTCGATTGGTCAACACATGATACGCGTGCTCAGGATTCAGATAACTTTGCGATTACCTGGGCAGCAGATGACCACCAGTACACCACCTGGGGTGATGGTCCTGGCTTCGAGGGCGGTGGTAAATTCAGCCTGGGTGTATCCCGCATCGAAGGGACTGCAAATTCATACACGGCAACGGATATCTACGAAGCAAAATCTGTCGTCGTTCCTGGAACTTTTGATGGTAAGTCGTACGGTATTCTCGAACTGAATGGCGTCATGTACCAGTGGCTGCGTCAGGTCGACGACCTGAGCGGTAATACGCTACCGACACAGGCGCTGATGAGCCGCTCAACGGATGGTGGATCAACGTGGGAGCAAGGATTCTATTACGATCAGAGCGCCACAAATCTCATCTCCCCCACATTTCTGCAATTCGGGCGCGGCTATGACGGCGCACTGGATAACTTCGTTTACAGCTACTTCATCCACGCCCCACGTTGCTGGGGCTGTTTTCGAACCTGGAGCGATGCGGATGCCTACATCACGCTGGCACGCGTCCCCAAAGACAAGCTGATGGACAGAGCCTCTTACGAGTTTTTCACCGGACTCGTTGGCGGCAATCCAACATGGAGCTCCGATGTCTCAAAAAACAAACCTGTTTTCCAAGACCCCTCCGGCGGAATATCGTGGAGCGCCAGCGTTAGCTACAACCCGCACATCAATCGCTACCTGCTCACTACCGAGCACTCTGAAACATTCCAAGGCAACATCGCCATCTATGACGCACCAACGCCGTGGGGACCGTGGACAACGGTTTTGTATGAAAACGGCTGGGCGGGGTCAACATTTTTCTGGAATTTTTCCAACAAATTCAATAATGACATGGCCACTACAGGCGACGGAAAAGACTTTTCCATCGTTTTTACCGGCATCGGCACATGGGATCGATGGAATGAACTCAAAGGGCGCTTCACCGTAGCGGGTGGCGGCGGCGGTGGCGGTCCGATCACCCCGGCGCCGACACTCTCGCTCGGCGCAACTAGCACCTCGATACTCAGCGGTGAATCTGCCCAGTTAACGTGGTCAACCACTGATGCAAACTCATGTACGGCGTCAGGCGGCTGGAGCGGCAGCCAGGCAACCAGCGGCTCAGCAAGCATTGGACCACTGTCGGCAACCAGCACCTTTACGCTTAACTGCTCCGGCGATGGCGGCAGTATCGAAAAGTCGATTCAAGTAACCGTTACAACCCCAACAGCACCCACACTCACCTTCGGCGCCACGAACAACTCAATACTCAGTGGCGCATCCACGACACTGACGTGGTCAACCAGCAACGCGAGCGCCTGCACAGCTTCTGGCGACTGGGGTGGTAGCAAAGCAACCAGTGGCTCCACCAGCACTGGAACACTGACAGCAACAAGCACCTTCACACTCGATTGCTCCGGTAGTGGCGGTAACATTCAAAAATCGGTACAAGTCACAGTGGCAGCGCCCGTGCCCACGCTCTCCTTCAGCGCTGCAAGCAATTCGTTGCTTGCCGGCGAATCCACCCAACTCACATGGTCATCGACCAACGCCAGCTCGTGTTTTGCCTCGGTCGGTTGGAGTGGCACCAAAGCAACCAGCGGCTCCGCAAGCACGGGAGCGCTATCTGCAAACAGCACCTTTACACTCAACTGCTCCGGCAGTGGTGGCAGTATCGAAAAATCAGTACAGGTAACCGTCACCACACCAGCGGCACCGACACTCACGTTCAACGCTGCGAACAGTTCGATACTCAGCGGTGAATCCACCACGCTAACTTGGTCAACCTCTAA
>JAADGQ010000051.1 GCA_013152295.1 Gammaproteobacteria bacterium
TTGCCAGCAGCAATACTGCTGCGCAATGGTTACGTAACTTTGGCATATTGAACCTCAACTCTGTAGATCTGATGAATAGGTAAAAACTGCAAGCTGAGATCGTAACCAGTCGCGAAGTGGCTGGGAATGTGACACAGTGTCGCGCGACAATTTGTCGCACCCGCTCCACGGCAAATAGAAGTATCATCGCCACTTTGATCACTCAATAGACTACAAGCATTGGGCTCTGATGTTTTTACAACCCCCGGCAACGCCTAACACCACCTCTGACATGACCCCGACAGAGAACCTGCGTCGCCTGTTAATACTGCGTACCATCACCATCGCAGGTGAACTCATCGTGCTCGTGCTAGCCACCCAGGTACTTAAAATGGCGCTGCCAATTGCACCCATCGTGGCGATTATCGCAGCCCATACCGGCCTCAATGGCGTCAGTTGGTTGCGTTTACGCTATCGCCGACAACGACCTGTGAGCGCAGCACTGTTTTTTGCTCAACTGGTACTGGATGTGCTGGCTCTCAGTGCACTGCTCTATTTTGCCGGTGGCTCCACCAACCCCTTTGTCTCTCTGTTGCTGCTACCACTGGTGATTGTCGCCACCACGCTGCCGCGTGCCTATGTTTGGGCCATGGCGACACTTATTGTGTCCAGCTACAGCCTGCTCATGGTTCAATACCAACCCCTGCCACAGATGCACACGACCCATGGCGGAGATGACTTCAATCTCCATGTGCTAGGCATGTGGTTTGGTTTTTTGCTTGGTGTCGGCATGATCATTTTTTTTGTCGTGAAGATGGCTGACTCGTTGCGCGAACGAGAGCAGGCGCTCGCCGACACACGGGAGCAAGCATTGAGAGATCAACACCTTGTCGCGCTCGGCACACTAGCCACAGGAGCCGCTCATGAGCTGGGCACACCGCTTTCAACCATGGCAGTGCTGGCCAACGAGCTGAAGCACGAGCACGCGGCCAATGCTGATGTGGTTGAGAAAGCGCAGATGCTGCGCAGTCAACTGCATCGCTGCAAAAACATTCTCTCCGATATCACCGCCAGTGCCGGGCAGGTGCGCCCCGAGGGTGGCCACCGCGTTGCTGTTGACGACTATCTGCATAGTGTAGTGGCGTTGCTGCGCGCTTCACGCCCTGATGCACAACTCTGCTGCCAACTGCACGGCACTCAGCCACCACCACAAATTTTAGCCGATAAAACCCTGACCCAGGCGTTGATGAATATACTCAGCAATGCCGCCGACGCCTCTGTTGGCTGTATTGATGTCGAAGGGCGCTGGAGCAGCAAGCAGCTGATTATCGTGATTAGCGACCGCGGCGAAGGGCTCAGCGCAGCGGTGCAAGCCGCTGCCGGAACGCCCTTTTTCACCACCAAAGCTGACGGCCAGGGGTTGGGGCTCTACCTGGCCCGAGCGGTAGTGGAACGTTTTGGTGGAGAGATACAACTCATTAATCGTGAGGGTGGCGGCTGCCAAGCGACTATTGAGCTACCATTTTCCACTATTGGAATCTCGACATGAATCCCAACGAGAAAATGAAACAAGAGAAGGGAGCGGTTGATCTACCTACGCTTCTATTGGTAGACGACGACGCTGTTTTCTGCCAAGTGATGGGACAAGCACTGACAAAGCGTGGCTTCAACGTTCAGCAAGCTCACGACGTTGATGAAGGTATTGCGTGGAGTGAAAAAGCGGCCCCGGAGTATGCGCTGATCGATCTCAACATGCCGGGATCATCGGGATTGCTACTGCTCAAACACCTCATCGCGATCGATCCGCACACACGAGTTGTCATGCTTACCGGCTTCGCCAGCATCGCCACCGCCATTGAAGCCATCAAACTCGGTGCCATTCACTACCTATCCAAACCTGCTGATGCCGATGAAGTCGTCGCCGCTTTTTACCGTGAAGCGGGAGATGCCGATGTCAAAGTCGCGCCACAGCCACCCTCTGTCAATCGCCTAGAGTGGGAACATATTCAAAAAGTGCTGGCAGACCACAACGGCAATATATCTGCCACTGCCCGCGCCCTCGGGATGCACCGCCGCACACTGCAACGCAAGCTACAGAAGCGACCACGCTCAACATAAACACTCGCTCACAATGCTTAAAACAGGCCGAGGAAACGACTCGTTGGTGAGCGGTAGCTATCGAGCATTTCGACCATGTCGCTGTAGCCGTACACTTCAGCTAATTTACGCGCCTGCTCACGGTTATTATTTTTTACATCCGGGTTTGCCCCAGACTCCAGCAACAACTTCACCATATCACTATGGCCACCTGAAACAGCAACCATTAACGCCGTATTACCTTGTCTGTTTTTTTCATCCAGCGGCACCTTTTTATTGAGCAGCTGCTTCACTATCGATTGACGATCTTTTCCTGCGGCCAACATGAGCAGTGTATCGCCCATCGCATTACGAACATTGATATCAGCACCTTTGTCAATCAGAGAGAGCACAATCGTTTCATGACCTCGCCACACCGCTCTTGCCAATGGTGTACTGCCACTTTGGTCCGCACGTTCCAGATCAGCACCGTAACGATCAGCAAGCAGATCTGCTACCCGCCCCTGCCCCGCATCAACGGCGTACCACAATGCCGTTCGTTGAGCGCTATCTTGAGCATCAATAGCTGCCCCATTGGTGACTAAAACCTTGTTCATGACGGCGAGGTATCCATGCTCTGCCGCCAGCATCAACGCATTAACACCAGCTGTGGTACTCAGCGTTGCATCCGCGCCACGCGCCAACAACAGCGTAGCCAGTGTTGGCTGGTCCTCTTCCAGAGCCGTTAGCAAAGCTGTCTGTCCGTTTTTTTGCTGGAGATCAGGGTCCGCACCCGCATCAAGCAGTGCCTTTGATATCGCTTCATTACCACCTGCTACCGCTAGCATCAACGCCGTCTTTCCGTGATGATCCTGCACATCAACAACGGCACCCGCAACAATCAGAGCACCTACTACTGCTTTATGCCCCCCTGCCACAGCATGACTGAGTGCAGTCAACCCATCTTCATCACGACCATTAACGTTGGCGCCTTTACTTAGCAGTTGGCTAACTGCATCAACATTCCCCCGCTCTGCAGCAATCATCAAATTGCTCCAACCCCGATAGGCCTGCTGCTCTGTTGATATGTGGTCTGCGATATTGAGACGCGGCATCAGTTTTTGCAAGGCAGCCAAACGTGCCTGTTCCGTTGCATCAACCGTCACATTTGGCTGCGCACCAGATTTTTTGAGCAACGCAATCAGACGTTGATGACGCTTTTTTCTGGCGCGGGATAGCGCGTTGTCGCCACTTTTATTGCTGACGTTAACGACAGCACCTCGCTCTATCAACGCACGGCTTATCTCCAAAAAACCATTGTCAACGGCAATCATCAGCGCTGTATTACCATTACCATCGCGCACATTGACGTTGGCTTGATGCTTTAGCAGCTCAGTAACGATGTTGTTATCGCCAATGCCACATGCCATCAATAGTGCCGTATTTTGATAGATATCACTGATTTCTGTATCGACACCAGATTTCAACAGCAATCTGACCACTGCATATTTTTTCTGCGTCACCGCCTCCATCAGCGGCGTCTTTCCAAAGCGATCCTGCTGATTCGGATTCACTGCTCTTGCAAGCAGAACCCGAACATTGTTGGTATCACCCGTACGCGCAGCAAAGTGCAGTCGTTGTTCGAGCGGCAGTTTCTCCAATGCACTTTTCTGCTCACGCACTTTTGCCAGATCAGCAGAGTTTTGGCGCGCCAGCTGTTTGCCCCGACTTAACCTGGATTTTGCCATCGGGTGGTTTTGCTCAGCCGCTTTGCGATACCAGAAAGTTGCCTTGAACTCATCGGCGCCAACACCGCGTCCATTTTCATACATTTTGGCCAGCGCGTACTGGGCTTTTGCATTACCCTGATTCGCCGACTTTTCAAACCATTGATAGGCAAGTTCATCGCTCTTTGTTACACCGCGCCCCGCACGGTAGAGAGCGGCCAACTGATACTGGGCCTTATGATTCCCCTGCTCAGCCAATGGCATCAACAGTGCGACTGCGGAGGCATAGTCCCTTCTGCGAGTCGCCATATTTACAGCAGCAAGCTGCTCTTCTCCTGTGGCTACAACCTCTGTACTGTCTGCAGCAATAGTCAGAGGCGATGACAGCACACAATAGACGATGAAGGCGAGCAACACCCATAACAAGTGCCTACGCTGCTGAGCAGGCAGTAAAGAGAAACCGTTACGCATGCCCATGTTTTGTCTCCACTTCAATACCAATTTTTTTCAAAAACGGCGTTGGCAGTACACCACCGGCACAGACAATCACCGCATCGTTCTTGATCGTATGGTGGCTACCTTTCTGCTCAAGGGTCACATCAGCGGGGGTAATTTCAGCAACATTTGACTCCATGAACAGCTCTATTCTTCCTGTAGATTCAGCTTGTTGAATCTGTTGGCGGTTTTTCTCTTTAGCGCGAGAGAATGCAGCCGAACGGTAGCTCACCGTAACCGTCGTACCGGGCTCCGCTGCAATGCTGACCGCAGCCTCCAGTGCACTGTCTCCCCCGCCGACAACCAACACAGCCTGCCCTCGGTACTGCGCTGCATCAATCAAACGATAGACAACTTTGCTCAGCTCTTCGCCCGGCGCCCCCAATTTGCGCGGCGTACCCCGCCGCCCCAGTGCCAGCAGCACAGAACGGGCGCGATAGCCACCTCGGCTCGTCTTCACATCGAAACCGTCTTGAGCCGGAGTTATCGCCTCCAGCCGCTCGTTAAAGGAAATTTCAAGATCTGTCGTATTGACCACGTCATGCCACAACTCCAGCAGCGCCTCTTTGGTGGTCTCTGTCAACTTCACCTTGCCGTACAGCGGCAAATCAACCGGGGCTGTCATGACAATTTTACCGCGCGGGAAGTGAGCCACCGTGCCACCCAGTGAATCCTGCTCGATAGTTGCAAACTTGAGATTGCGCTCTTTGGCGCCCAGGGATGCCGACAGACCCGATGGCCCTGCGCCGACGATAAGTACATCGAGCTGCTGACCGTCGCCGCCTGACGCGGCACGCTTGGCGATGTGCTGCATCGCTTGTTTGCCCTGCTCGATGGCATTACGTATCAGCCCCATTCCACCCAGCTCTCCAGCAATAAAAAGGCCCGGCACATTAGTCTCAAAGTCAGGTGTGAGATTGGGGATATCCATACCGCGTTTTTCCGTACCAAATACCAAGGTAATCGCGTCGGCAGGACAGGCGCGTTTGCAGGCGCCGTGGCCAATGCAGTGCGTTGGATTGATGAGTTCTGATTTACGATTAATCAGACCGAGCACCTGTTTTTCAGGGCATGCAGCAACACAGGCGCCGCAACCGATACAACGCAATGGATCGATGATTGGATGCAATGAAGCAGGCTCGGTAAGCCCCGCTTGCAGGGCGTCTCGTTTTATTGACGCACTACGCTGCTCTCCTCGCCGCCTATTGTAAAGGTAATAGAGGAGCCCTATTAACAGAGGGACAAGATAAACTGCTATTCTCGGATCAAGGTTCATAGGCATAATGGATATGAGGATATCATGCTCAACTGTGCTGAAATACCCAGATGGTCACAACAGGAGCTTGATGGAGTTCATGTTACAAATCGAACCACTGTTATATGATATCAGGCCTGTAAATGGAGTACCCAACCAAGCAAAGGATAGAGGCCATGGCCAGCAATCCATCACACACAACACGGCCATCTCTCCCTCAAGAATCGACCCCAACAAAAGCCACTCATCAGCCAGCACGATCAACGCCCAATAAAAAGAGATCCACCTCAAGGCTATCGATCCAAACCATACTGTTTGTTATCACCACCGTAGTGGCATTGATATTTGGTTGGCACTACCGGGAGTTCAGTTACATTACGGCAGAATCAGGCATTGGCTATAGCCTCGGCATTATCGGCGGCGTATCAATGTTGGTACTGCTGCTGTATCCCATCCGCAAAAAGGCCCGGTTTGCGAGAGGCTGGGGGCCAGTAAAGTACTGGTTTCGAGGGCATATGACGCTGGGCGTTCTCGGCCCACTGTTGATTCTATATCACGCCAACTTCTCACTCGGCTCCATGAACAGCAACGTCGCACTGTTTTCCATGATTCTTGTGGCCACAAGCGGCCTCATTGGCCGCTATATTTATACCAAGATACACTTTGGGCTCTATGGCGAGCGAGCAAGCCTGGATGCTCTCGTCGCAAGGCAATCTAATGCTCAAGAGAACCTTAATCGCCAGTTCAGCTACGCGCCATCAATTCAGCATCAGATAGAGAAATTTACGAGCCAGACCTTACTTACCCCAAGCAGTTTTCTGGGCAGCATCTGGCGCTGCGCAGCGATATCCTGCGCAACCCGCTACCACTATTTTCATCTGAATCGGGAGATGATTAATGAAATCAAAAATTATGGTCGACTCAACAAATGGGACAAAAAAAAGATCCGCATGCACTACAAACAGGATCAAGCTGAGCTAGCGCTATTTTTCAGATCAATACGAAAAGTTACCGGCTTCAATGTATATGAAAAGCTCTTTTCATTATGGCATGTACTGCATCTTCCACTGTTTATCAGCATGGTTCTGACTGGATTTGTTCATGTTTACGCGGTTCACTTCTATTAATGCTCTCAAAGGGCACTTAGCTCAACTATCATTACTATCGTCACTGCTACCTGCTGCAGTCTTGTTGGCCATCGCCCTGCTACTGCCAAACTCGCTGCACGCATCACTACTGGAGACGCTCATGATGCCCGGCGATCTCATTGCCGGGCATGCAAAGTATGAAGCAGACTGCGATACATGCCATAACTCATTCAACAAGGAGAAACAACGTGAATTGTGCCTGGAGTGCCATGAGGATGTCGCCAGTGACATAACGCTCGCCAAAGGGCTGCATGGCCTGCGTAAGGAGATAACGGAAGCTGAATGCAAATCCTG
>JAADGQ010000021.1 GCA_013152295.1 Gammaproteobacteria bacterium
CTGCCTGAGCAGTGGGGCAGCGATAATCGGGCGGTGGACTACTACGACATCAAGGCTGATGTTGAGGTATTGCTAGCGCTGACAGCAGATCCGTGTGCATTTACCTTTACCGCGCACAAACATCCCGCATTGCACTCTGGCCAGTCTGCGCTGATTCGACGTAGCGATGGTGAAATCGCCGGTATCGTGGGGGCGTTACACCCTGCGCTGGCTGCAACGCTTGGCATCGGCGAGCGGGCCTTGCTGTTTGAGTTAGAGTGGCAGGTCATTAGCCGCGCACAGTTACCAGCATTTCAGGCGCTGTCGAAATACCCTGCCATTCGGCGCGATATCGCGGTGGTGGTGGACGAGAAAATATCCTCACTGTTATTATGTCAATGTGTAGAGAAAACGGCTGGGCCGCTATTGAGAAATCTGCAATTATTCGATCTATATCAAGGCAAAGGTATTGATTCTGGAAGAAAAAGTATGGCTTTGGCCTTGACCTTGCAGGCCACTTCCCGCACTCTTACAGATGGCGAGGTCGATGAGCTTATCGACAACGTACTTGTGTCGCTCGAAAAAGAATTCGGCGCAGAATTGAGAGGTTGAATATGACGCTGACGAAGGCTGATATAACTGAAAGGTTATTTGAAGAGCTGGGTTTGAATAAGCGCGAAGCCAAAGAGATTGTTGAGATGTTCTTTGAAGAGATTCGTGCCGCGCTGGCTGATGGTGATCAAATCAAACTTTCAGGGTTTGGTAACTTTAATTTGCGGGATAAAAAATCCCGCCCTGGTCGTAATCCGAAAACCGGGGAGGAGATACCGATCTCCGCGCGTCGCGTTGTTACCTTTCATCCTGGCCAAAAGCTGAAATCCAGGGTTGAGCTGTATGCTGGAAATAAAGAACAGTAGCGAATTGCCGTCGATACCCGCCAAACGTTATTTTACGATTGGCGAGGTGAGCGAGTTATGTGACGTTAAGCCGCATGTGCTGCGCTACTGGGAGCAGGAGTTTAATCAGCTCAAGCCTACCAAACGGCGAGGTAATCGCCGCTACTACCAGCGCCACGACGTGATGCTGGTGCGTCAGATACGCAGCCTGCTCTATGAACAGGGTTTTACCATTGGCGGCGCCCGCCAGCGACTCTCTGGCGAGACCGCCAAAGAGGACAGTAGCCGCAGTTCGCAGATTGTTCGCCAGCTATACGACGAGCTGGATGAGTGTCTGGCCATTCTTAAAGAGTAATTTTTGGCTGGTACTACTGCTGTTGTTCACGGCTTTTGTTTTTTGAGCCCCGTTTGCAGTATCATGGCGGCCCGCTGGAGAGTGCTTGCACCGGGTTGTGTAATAGAGTACTTAAATCTCCCGCTTTAGAAGGTCTATCAATCGGGGCGTAGCGCAGCCTGGTAGCGCACTTGGATGGGGTCCAAGTGGTCGGAGGTTCAAATCCTCTCGCCCCGACCAATTTTTGTTTTGCGTTAGAGTCTGCTTCTCCTCCCTTCCTTCTTTTTGAGTTTGCCTTTGTCGTTACGTGTCACTGAAAATGATCTCCAGTTGAACAGCGAGTGATGCTGTGGCGTGAAATTTCTCCTCTTTGGGAAAACGCAGCTGTGGCCTGATATCGAGGAATACCCAGTTTTGGTGGATCTGCCGACGCCAGTTGAGCGAGACAACGTAATCAGTCGCATGCACAGCTGGTTCATTAGTGCCGTAAAGTGATACTCCATAACTGATAACATTGTGCTTGTTCAGGTAATGGAAGAGGCTCACGCTCTGTGACAGGTCAAACAGCTGGGTTGTCTCCCGCCAAATGGCTTGACTGGAAATGCGCAGAAAATAGTGTTTGTTGAAAAGGTGTTCAAAGTCAACGCGTGTCTTGGAGCTGAATCCACCAGATTCAAACCAGAGAAACGTCTGTGTTGCGCGCAGTGTCCACTCCTCCAGAAAAGTTGTCTGTCTAAGGCGTAGTCGGCTGAAGAGGTCTGGCGCAGAGCGCAGCTTCACGCCGCTACTGAAATTAACGTTGCGCTTGCTCGTTGCCTTGGGGATGTACTGGAGGGTGACAGATTGCTCCTGCGATGCTACGGCCTCAGTCAGCGTGCGTTCGCCCCTTGATGTATCGTCCTCTGTCTCTTCTTCGCTGTTGCTTTCAATAACAAAGCGCAGTCGTTTTTTTGTGTTGGGTAGCTCCAGTTTTAGGCGCAGATTAGCGTCGTACTGGGGCTTGCTTTTCTGGCTCCACACGCTTGATGTGCGTAGCCTGAGGTGATTGCCTCGCGACTCCTCATCAAATCGCTCGTTTTCGAAAAAACTGTCCAGCCAGTTGGCAAAGTTGTTGAGCTGGTTAGAGATTGTGTCTCGGGGTGCTTGCAGCTGTGTGAGGTAGGAGAGCGATGGCGCATCGGCATCCATTGGTGGGTGATTTGCCAGGAGCAGTGGTGAGCTGCACAGCAGTCCAAAGCACAATATGATACGAAGCGTGTCGCAAATGGTATGCCGTGACATGGCATGCAAGCTCCCACCTGGCAGTCGGGCGGGGCGCTCGCAAACGGTATCCCCGCGCAGAAAAAAGCCTAAAAAATCTGTAAATGCAGTTATCTCCCCTGCTAGTTAAAGGCGGCAGCCAAAGGGCTGGTCTTGAGTGAGGGATCGGTGCTGCTCCTTGGTGCCCGCTCACTAAGGCTTGAATTCGGCAATTTCATGCAGATCGGTGATGAAGATCGCATATAATGAGCCGCTTCTGGTTGTATTCAGCTTGTTTTCCCTCTCATTTTCCAGGTTTCATGCATGAACGCCCTTCCCCCCGCTTTTTTCCTGATGGGACCGACCGCGGCAGGAAAAACCGACATTGCGGTTGCGCTGTGCCAAGCGTTGCCGTGCGAAATCATTAGCGTTGACTCCTCTCAGGTCTATCGCGGCATGGATATTGGTTCCTCCAAGCCCGATCAGGCACTGCTCGCCGTTGCGCCGCACCGCTTGATTAATATTCGCGATCCCGAGCAGACTTACTCTGCGGCTCAGTTTAGAGAGGATGCGCTGGTGGAGATGGCGGATATTACCGCGTCGGGGCGAATTCCACTGTTGGTCGGGGGGACGATGCTCTATTTCAAGGCGCTGGAAAAAGGGTTGTCAGAGCTACCGTCGGCAAATGCCGAGACAAGGGCGGCCCTGGAGGCTGAGGCAAAGGAGAGGGGATGGGGTTTTATGCACGCTCGCCTGTCCACGATCGATCCGGTAGCCGCTGCGCGAATTCATCCCAACGACACACAGCGCACTCAACGAGCGCTAGAAGTTTATGCGGTGAGCGGCAAGACGCTTACCGAGCTGAGAGCGGGTCGACGAATGACGCCATTGCCCTATCGCTTGAGCAAAATTATCGTTGCCCCCAGCGAGCGCGATCAACTGCGCCAATGCATCAAAGCGCGCTTTCTCTCTATGTTGGATCAGGGGTTGGTTAGCGAAGTCGAGACTTTGTATCGACGCCCGGCAGTGACCTCTGATCTGCCTTCAATGAGGGCCGTGGGCTATCGCCAGGTTGGTGATTATCTGCATGGTGGTTTGAGCTATGAGGATATGGTGGAACGCGCTATTATTGCCACGCGACAGCTGGCCAAGCGGCAGTTGACTTGGCTGCGCGCGGATTGTGACGCTGCGTGGTTCGACAGTACAGAAAAAAATATAACGGTAGCCGCATTGAAATCCCTTCTGCGCAACGCCATGTAGGGTAAGTAGAAACTTTAAGCTTGGAGCAGGCGGACCACTTTAGTGAGTTGTGGGTGAGCTGTTGGCTAGAAATGGAATTTAGAGATATCAATAAAAACCAGTTGATTGATAACAATAATATTGAGGGGGGGATATATGGCTAAGGGGCAAACACTACAAGACCCTTTTTTGAACGCGCTGCGCAGGGAGCGAGTTCCGGTTTCAATTTTTTTGGTCAATGGGATTAAGCTGCAGGGCCAGATCGAATCGTTTGATCAATTCGTTGTACTTTTGAAAAATTCGGTGAGCCAGCTGGTTTACAAGCATGCGATCTCCACTATCGTGCCTGCACGCAATGTTAAGTTGGCCGCCGCCGATGACGCAGCTCAGGATGCGGGCGCGCCTTGATTCATTGCGACTTATGGCGGAGTGGTTGACGATTGTTTGAGGTTGACCGCCCGCAGCGGGGGGAGCGTGCTGTCCTGGTTCAGTTGGATAGCCGAAATGCCGGAAACGAAGAGAGCTTGGCGGAATTTCGCGAGTTGGCCCTGTCCGCAGGCGCAAAACCTGTTGCAACGGTAATCGGTGGTTATCGCAAACCGGACTCGAAGCTCTTTGTCGGTAAAGGCAAGGCGGAGGAGGTTCAGCTCTGTGTTCAGCAAGAGCAGGCCGAAGTGGTTCTCATCAATCACACCTTGACGCCAGCCCAAGAGCGCAATCTGGAGCGTACTGTGAACTGCCGGGTATTGGACCGCACGGCGTTGATCCTCGATATTTTTGCGCAGCGTGCGCGCTCTTTTGAGGGCAAGCTTCAAGTTGAACTGGCTCAACTCAAACATCTTTCGAGTCGACTGGTGCGCGGCTGGACTCATCTGGAGCGTCAGAAAGGTGGGATCGGTCTGAGAGGTCCAGGGGAATCCCAGCTGGAGACTGACCGACGCCTGATCGGTCAGCGCATCAAGTTGCTCAACAAGCGCTTGGAGAAGACACACAAACAGCGTCAATTGCAGCGGCGCTCGCGGCGCCGCATGGACGTGCCGGTGATATCGCTGGTGGGTTATACGAATGCGGGGAAATCCACACTGTTTAATCGTTTGACGGGGGCGTCGGTGTTCGCAGCAGATCAGCTGTTCGCGACGTTGGACCCCACGCTGCGTCGCGTCAAGACTGCGAATGGGCAAACGGCGGTGCTGGCAGATACGGTTGGTTTTATCAGTCAGCTCCCCCATGGTCTTGTTGCGGCATTTAGCGCAACGTTAGAAGAGACGCGAGATGCACAGCTGTTGCTACACGTAGTTGATTGCCACAGTGAGCAGCGCCATGAGTCGATTGATCAGGTCAACAAAGTATTGGCCCAGATCGATGCGGAGGGCGTACCGCAAATCGAGGTTTACAATAAAATTGATCTGCTCGACGGCGGCCAGCCGCGAGTGGAGCGAGATCAGCAGGGCCGAGTTCGCCGCATCTGGGTTTCTGCGGTAACGGGTGCAGGCGTTGACTTGCTTCGCGACGCCCTGTTTGAGTACTTGGCTGACATGGGAGGTGGCGATGTGGAAGCGCAGGGTTATGTTTCGTTGGATCACTGAACAGCTCGGTTTGGTTAGCTGTTTGCGAACGCAGATTGCTGTTGCGGTTTGGTTGCGTATGCCAGTAGAATCAGCCGCTAAAATCTGAGTAAGTGGTCTATTTTGTCGCGTCTTAGCGACGTGTTAATCAAACGATTTGGAGAATTTGATGGCCTGGAATAAGCCGGGTGACGGCGATAACGGAAACCAGGATCCTTGGGGCGGGCGTGACGACAAGCAGAGCGCTCCACCTGATCTTGATGAAGTCGTACGCAAGCTGCAGAACAAGCTAAGTGGTATCTTTGGCGGCGGCAAAGGGCAGAGTGGCAGCGATAATAGCGGCTCTCCCCAAGGGCCAAGCTCCAAAGCGATACTCTTTCTGGTCGGGCTGGTGTTGATCGGCTGGGGGCTGACAGGTATCTATATTATCGATCCAGCGGAGCGTGGTGTGGTGCTGCGTTTTGGTGCCTATTCGACGACCACCGAGCCAGGCCCCCATTGGCATCTGCCGTATCCGATTGAGTCGGTGGTCAGGGTTGATGTTGACCAGATTCGAACCGTTGAAGTTGGTTACCGCTCCCGCAACGGCGGGCAGTCTACCGCTCTGGTTCCTAACGAAGCGCTGATGCTGACCCAAGACGAGAACATCGTCGATATTCAACTGGGTATTCAGTACAAGGTTAAGTCTGCGCAGAGCTACCTGTTTAACCTGCGTGAGCCGGATCTGACGCTGCGCGAAGCGACCGAGAGTGCGATTCGCGAAGTTGTTGGTAAAGGTGAGATGGACTTTGTGCTCACTGAAGGGCGTGGGCAAATTGCCCAGCGCGCTGAAGAGCTGATTCAGCTCATTCTTGATCGCTATCAGTCCGGACTGATAATCACGAGTGTGAATATGCAGGATGCGCAGCCGCCTGAGCAGGTTCAGGGCGCATTTCATGACGCTGTAAAAGCGCGCGAAGACGAAGAGCGTCTAGCCAATGAAGCGCAGGCTTACGCCAACGATGTCATTCCGAAAGCGCGTGGCGCAGCAGCTCGTCAGATGGAGGAGGCCGAAGCCTACAAGGCCAGGGTTGTTGCATCTGCAGAAGGTGAAGTGGCTCGCTTTGATAGTGTTTTAGCTGAATATGCTAAAGCACCGCAGGTGACGCGTGAGCGTATCTATATCGAAGGGATGGAGGCGGTCTTATCTAAAACCAGCAAGGTGTTGATGGATGTTAAAGGCGGCAACAGTTTGATGTATTTGCCCTTGGATCGTCTGATGGAGCAAGGCAGAGTCGGTGCTGCTGGCGCTGCGACCTCTGCTGTTTCTGCTGCTCCGGCGGTGGAGGTAGTGAATCCATCGCGAGTGAGAAACACGGGTCGGTTACGTAGCCGGGAGAGGCAGTGATAAATGATGCAAAATAAAGCGTTGGGAGGCGTGGTGCTCCTGTTTGGTCTGGTTGTTGGTTCACTGTCGGTGTTCACTGTTGAAGAGTGGGAGTTGGCTGCTAAGTTCCAGCTGGGTGAGATCGTCCGTACCGACTACGATCCGGGGTTGCACTTCAAGTTGCCGTTGATCAATAACGTGCGCAAATTCGATGGTCGTGTGTTAACGCTCGACTCTGAGCCAGAGCGTTACCTGACCAAAGAGAAAAAGAATCTGATTGTGGATTCGTTTGTGAAATGGCGGATCTCTGATGTGGCGCTCTACTACACTGCGATGGGTGGTGATGA
>JAADGQ010000177.1 GCA_013152295.1 Gammaproteobacteria bacterium
AATCGCCAACAGTTGCTCGGCATTGAGCACGCCGCCAGGAATTTTGACGCGGACCATCTGCACGCCCTCCTGGCGTTGGCCATAAACGCCGTGCTGCAGGCGTAGCGCCATAAAACGCTCTGCGTCGTATTCTCCAGCCAAAAACGCCTGCACAGCTGCTTCATAGCGCGCGGCCTCATCATTATCAAAAACAGTACTCATGCCAATCCTGCTGGTTTTCGTGCGCAAATTTTCGTTCGTAAAAAAGCGGGCCAATTATAGACGAACCGTGCAGCGCCCGCTCAACCCGTCAAGCCATGAATTGACGTGAACAGGTTTGCGGAATAGATCGGTGTGATTTAAAAACTAGCTTGAGAGCAGGCTGGAGAGAGCAGAGGCGCCAAACATGACACCAACCGTGAGCAGAATCAGCGCAAGCACAGGGCGCAAAACACTATCAGGAATGCTGTTGCTGAGTCGGCTACCCAAATAGATCCCCGGAAAAGAGCCGAGCAGCAGCGCCGCAAGCAGTGTGAAATCGACACTACCCAGCTGCATGTGGCCGAGACCGGCGATGGCGGTCAGTGGTACGGCATGGGCGAGATCCGTGCCAACCACCTTTTTTGCCGGCAGGTTGGGGTAGAGCGCCATGAGCATCGCGGCCCCCAAGGCACCGGCACCAATCGACGTAATGGGCACCAACACACCGAGCAGCGCGCCACAGACAATGGTGATCGGATCGCGCAGGCGGCGCCAATGGGGCAAAGTCTTAATGACCCAAAGACCAAAGTCATGCATTTTTTGGCGCAGCAGCAACGCCACTGCGGTCAGCACCAGCGCGATGCTCAAACCCGCGCTGATCAGTGTCTCCATAAAAGGTTCATGGATCTGAATGTGGCTGAGTAGCAATACCGTAAGCAGCGCGGTGGGCACGCTGCCGCACAGCATCAAAATCACGATGCGCCAGTGCACAGTTTTTTGACGCGCATGGGCCCAGATGCCGCCCGTCTTGGTGATCGACGCAAATAGCAGGTCGGTGCCGACGGCAACAGCAGACGGAATGTGAAACACGAAGATCAAAATAGGGGTCATCAACGACCCACCACCAACACCGGTCATACCGACCAGGCAGCCGACGATAAAGCCGGATAATGTAAGAGACCAATCCATCAGATAAAAAAGCAGCTATAAACAGTTATGTTGTGTGTATGTTGCGTAGAGTTACAAGATCACGAGGCAGGCATTATATCGGCGAGTTCAATATAATGAAAGAAGATATAATTTGCAGAATATAGAAGTATTTTATATAAGGATGAGCCATGAAACTACAGCAGCTACGCTATATCAGAGAGGTGGCGCGGGCAAACCTTAATGTCTCCATGGCAGCAGCGGCACTCAACGCCGCTCAACCAGGGCTCAGCAGCCAGATTCGTCAGCTGGAAGATGAACTCAATGTGCATATATTTGAGCGCCATGGCAAACGGCTAACCGGCGTAACGCCGCCAGGCCGGGCCATTTTGGCATTGGCCGAGAAAGTGCTGAGCGAAGTGGACAACATTCGTCAGGTCAGTGCCGACTACAGCAGCGAAGATAGCGGCAGTCTGGCGATTGCCACCACACATACCCAGGCCCGTTATGTGTTGCCGCAAGTGGTCAAAGCGTTCACTCAGCGCTATCCCAATGTGCGCCTGCACATGCATCAGGGCAGCCCAACCCAGATCGCCGATATGGCGGCGAGTGGCGCAGCAGACATCGCGATCGCCACAGAGGCGATAGAGCTGTTCGACGATCTGGTGATGATGCCCTGTTACCAATGGAATCGCTGCGTCATTGCGCCGCCCGCTCACGAACTGTGGGATGGTGGCGAGTTGACGCTGGATACTATCGCCCAATACCCCATCGTCACCTACGACTCCGCTTTCACCGGGCGTTCAAAAATCAATCAGGCATTCGATGCGGCGGGATTGAGACCCAACGTGGTGTTGACGGCAATCGACTCTGATGTCATCAAAACATACGTCGAATTAGGCTTGGGCATTGGCCTGCTGGCCAGCATGGCTTTCGATGAGCAGCGCGACCGTGGCTTGCGTGCCGAGGATGCGGCGCACCTGTTTGCAGACAGCACCACGCGCATCGGCATCCGCCGCGGCAGCTATCTGCGCGGTTATGTCTATGCGTTCATTGAGCTGTTCTCCCCCCACCTGGACCGTGCGACGATTAAAAAAGCAGTGGAGCAATAGTGGGGAAGGAGGTAGAGGAGAGTGGTAGAAGGCGCTGGCGACAGCGTACAAAACGCAGGCTAGTGCAGCGCTATGGAGCCTGTTGGTTCGTCATAGACAAAATCTTCGAGCCAGGCAAAGGCAGCCTCTTCACCAGGCTGGTTGAAGAGCACCATAAGAATGATCCACTTCAGCTGATCGAGGTCAATATTAAGCGATTCAAGCGCCATGACGCGCTCAATAACCACCTCACGGGTGGTACTGTTCAGCACGCCAAGCTGCTCCAAAAACAGCAAGAAACCACGGCACTCCACATCCAGTTTTTTACTTTCACTGCCACTGAACACGCGGATGGAGTAGTTCGTCGATGCCAAGCTATGATCACTGCTCTCTTGCAGGCGCACTAAATCTTCGAGCCAGACGAACGCTTTATTGATCTCCGTTTTTGGGAAACCAATTTTATCCAGCTCTTTTTTCACAGACGCTTTGTCCGGCTTCAGCTCGAGCGCCTCATCCATGTAGTGCTCAAAAAGATACATCAGAACGTCAAAAACGTTTTCTTTCATACAGATAGGTCTCACCGGTTATTTCGCGAGTACATACCCCCAGAAACCGGGGTAACATAACCGCGCAACTCTAATAGCGTTAGCATGGAGGAAACCTCTTCAGGCGTCAATCCACTCCTGTCGATGAGTATGTCAATGGCGGTGGGTCCATAGCCGAAGCAGGCAAGTATCTGCTGGTGCTTCTCTTCGAGCGCTGCGCCATCGGTGAGCATCAATGGCAAACTCATTTGGGCACTGCAACCGAGCTGAAAAGGCGGCAGCTCTTCTACAATGTCATCAACAGACTCGACCAGCTTTGCGCCCTGACGAATCAGTGCGTGGCAACCTCTTGCCGTGGGGTTGTGGATGGAGCCCGGAATAGCGAAGACTTCACGATTCTCCTCAACGGCGCTCTGCGCAGTGATCAACGAGCCACTGCCTGGGGACGCCTCGACCACCAGAGTGCCAAGACTTAACCCGCTGATAATGCGATTGCGGCGCGGAAAGTTTCGCGCCAGTGGCGCGGTTCCGGGAGCAAGCTCTGAAACCATCGCACCATTACCAATGATGCGCTGAGCCAGTGTTTTGTGGCTCTTTGGATAGATCTGATCAAGCCCGGTGCCTGCCACAGCAATGGTATGCCCGCTACGCTCCAGCGCACCCCGATGCGCAGCCCCGTCGATACCGAGTGCCAGACCACTGGTTATGGTGAGACCGGCTTGAGAGAGACTTCGGGAAAAGTTCAGGGCATTCTCTATGCCGTCGCGACTGGGATTACGGCTACCCACCACCGCCAGCTGCGGCGACGCCAATAGCTGTAAATTACCTTGCACGAAGAGCAGCGCAGGCGGGTCGCCAATACGCTTAAGTAGCTCAGGATACTGCGTGCTACCCAGAGGGGTGATGTGGCAGTCGTCTGCTTCGAGCCATTTCAGATCGCGATCAACCTGAGCCCAGTCTGGGGCGCGCAGGTATCCCTCTATTTGCATGGCGCGCTTGCCCAAAGAAGTTGTACTGGCATCGAAATTGTCGAACACATTTTGCGGCGAACCGTAATGCTCGACAAGCCGACGCAGCGTCACCGAGCCAACGCCGGGAGCGCGATGCAGGGCAAGCCAGTAGGGTAGCTGTGCGGCGTCAAGATGTTCCTTCATCTTATAAAATAGTCCATTCTGACTCACCCCGGCCAGCGACACTGGCCGGGCAAGTCAGATCAGGGGTTTTTTACCGTATCATAAAGCTTGATGTCACGGTAAGACTCCATAATCAGCGCAAAGCTTACTTTTTCAAATGGGCGGAAAACGACCAGCTCCCCCACCTTCTCCTCCGGAAGTGTTGCGGTCTGGTTGGGTTTGCTGGCATATGGATCGCGTACCGTATCGCCGGATTGAAAGATGCCCAGCACATGCCCTGGCTCCATACCATCAGCCGTACCCATATTCAGTACCACAGTTTGATAGCGCCCGGTTCGTGAAATACCGTCAAGCACATCGATAATCAAACCTTCGACCTCCTCTAGTGGCGCGTGAGGTGGAAAATTGGCGTCGAAGTCACCCGGCTCGTGAGCAATGGGCTGTAGCCTGTCACCGGCAAGGATTTCACGCGACGCCTGGGTCACGTGCAGCTTCGCTGTATCACCAAATTGAACGACCTCGGCATTGGCAATTTTAATCGCCTCAATACCAAGGATGTCGTCACTTTTCGCCCCAGGGTTGCGGTAGGCATCACCAATATGGATGATAGCGTAGCGTTTTGTGCGCAGAGCAGGATCGATGCCTCTGACATAAATATTATGGTCCGTACCGCTGATCAGACGACCCTCTTCTGCGGCAACCACATAGGGGAGCCTGTCAAGTTCCTCTGGAGTAACAACATAGGGACGTGAAATAAATTGCCGAATAATATCCAGGGGCAACGTAGGAATACCGTTGCGGACTTTACTGGAGCGAACCTGTGGCGTTAACTTGACCACCCTGAGCCCGCGCTTGACCTTCAGTACTGGACGACCATCAATATAAACGAGATAGATGGTATCGCCGGGGTAGATGAGATGAGGGTTTTTGATCTCCGGATTAACCTGCCAAATTTCGGGCCATAACCAGGGGGAGTTAAGAAACGTCGTTGAGATATCCCACAACGTATCACCCTTGACGACAACGTACTGCTGCGGATGACCGGGTTTAAGGGTCAACACCTCTGCTTGAGCACCAACCTGGCCGAGCATCAATAATGCAAAAACAGCGCCCAAAAGTCTCTTCTGGCAAGACATGTTCCATCCTTCACTTGTTTGTTTGGTCACGTTGTTAAAACTGACTCGTTGCTAAACTCTGGCTGCCTGGCACCTTACGACTACGCTAACTACCATGCATATGCCGTCGCAGCATAACGCACCGCACGACGACAAAACAGCTGCCCCATGCGTTGTTAGCGTACGCCTGCTTGAATCCATGACAATTTTTTAAAGTATAATCGCATCTCTCCCATTTTTTATTGTCAACAATCACATGCCAGCTCGACCCATTTTATACTTTCCCGACCCCCGCTTACGCAAAAAATCTGCGCCCGTTAGCGCCGTAGACAGTGGAATCCGCCAGCTGGTGGACGACATGTTTGAGACCATGTACCAAGCACCGGGAATCGGCCTCGCCGCACCGCAGGTGGATGTCGCCAAGCGCGTCATCGTAGTGGATACCTCTGAAGAGGGTGACACGCCAATCTGCCTGATCAACCCCAAGATCGTAGCCAGCGAAGGGGCCGTGGACATGGAAGAGGGCTGCCTCTCAATACCGGGAATTCAGGAGCTAATTGAGCGCGCAGAGCGCATCACTGTGACCGCACTAAACCGAGACGGAAACGCTTTTGAACTTGAGGCGGACGGATTGCTGAGCGTCTGCATTCAACATGAGATGGATCATCTTGAGGGCAAGCTGTTCGTCGATTACCTGTCACCATTGAAGCGTCAACGCATCCGCAAAAAAATGGAGAAGCTGCGCCGCCACACCCTCTGACTCAACAAGCACAACCGCAGTGAACCCGGCCCGATTACAACCAAACACACCCACCATTTCAATGACATCAAAGCTCAGAACTGTTTTTGCCGGCACACCGGCGTTTGCTGCAACCGCGCTACAGGCGCTATTGGCGTCAACGCATGACGTTGTTGCGGTATACACCCAACCGGACCGACCAGCAGGGCGCGGCCGCCGTCTGACAGCCAGCCCGGTCAAACAGCTTGCACTGAAGCACGACATTGGCCTCTACCAGCCGCAGAGCCTGCGTGATGAGACGGCGCAACAGAGCCTGGCGGCGCTCAATGCAGACGTGATGGTGGTGGTCGCCTACGGCTTGATTCTGCCACCACAGATTCTCGCGCTGCCACGCTACGGCTGCATTAATATTCACGCCTCACTGCTACCACGATGGCGTGGCGCCGCACCGATTCAGCGCGCCATTGAAGCGGGAGACAGTGAGAGCGGCATCACCATCATCCAGATGGACGAAGGCCTCGACACCGGCGCGATGCTGGTGCGTGCGCCGTGTGCTATCTCCGCGACAGAGACCGCCGAAACACTGCATGACCGCCTCGCAGACCTGGGTGCAACAACAGTGCTGGAAGCACTGTCGAAGATAGCTCAAGGCAACCTGCAACCCGAAGCGCAAGAGGATGCGAAGAGCTGCTACGCGGCAAAAATTCACAAGCACGAAGCAGATCTCGATTTTTCTCAGCCTGCGGCACTACTTGAACGAAAAGTGCGTGCGTTCAACCCATGGCCGGTCGCACGCACCACATTGAATGATCAGCTGCTGCGTATCTGGCAGGCCAGTGCAATGAGTGCCCCCTGTGACCAGCCGCCTGGCACCATCGTGCACTCAAGCAGGGATGGCATTGACATTGCTACCGGAGAGGGGCTATTGCGCCTGACGCGACTGCAGCGGCCTGGCGGCAAAGCGATGGCGGTCAGCGACCTGTTCAACGCCAA
>JAADGQ010000088.1 GCA_013152295.1 Gammaproteobacteria bacterium
CCGCAGGCACGCCGGGAATACCCGCAGCCAGCGCACCATTCAGCGACAGGCTGCGCACAGCGTCGCCGTTGTTATCAAGGTACATATCCCGATGTGCCGCCAGTGGTGCCCGGTCACGACCATCAACCATCGTTTCAAAGCCATCACGGGCACGATGCAACAGCCAGAAGCCACCGCCGCCGAGCCCCGAACTGTAGGGCTCAACTACCGCCAACGCAGCCGTTACCGCAACCGCGGCATCGAACGCATTGCCACCTACATCGAGAATCTCATGACCGGCAGCCGTTGCCAGTGGATGAGCGCTGGCAATCGCCGCCGCTGGTGGCTGTTGGGCAAACAGCGGCGTACTCGCCAACCCCGGCAGCACTGCGCCACATAATGCGAGCAAAAACAGACGCGGCCAGCATAAACGGCTCACGAGCATAGTCATCCGATCAGCGACTTATATTTCGCCATCAGCTGATCTTGTGTCTCCTCCCGATCGGGATCTTTGGGGATACACTCCACCGGGCACACCTCAACACACTGCGGCAGATCGTAGTGACCAACGCACTCGGTACACAGGTTGGGATCGATGACGTAGATTTCATCCCCCTGAGTGATTGCGTTGTTCGGGCATTCAGGCTCACAAACATCGCAATTGATGCATTCGTCAGTGATCATCAGCGCCATGGGTAGCTCCTAAATTATGGCTGAATACAAAATGGATTAGTGATTGCGCAACTTTGCACGCAGTTGCTCCATGACGACTTCGTGGACAAAGTCGGATACATCGCCGTTCAACGCAGCAATCTCTTTCACCAGACTCGAAGAGATGTAAGCATACTTCTCAGACGGCATCAAAAACATCGTTTCGACATCAGCCGCCAGCTTGCGGTTCATACCTGCCAGCTGAAATTCATACTCAAAATCAGAGACTGCACGCAAACCACGCACAATCACCCTGGCCTCGCGTGCATGCACAAAGTCAACCAGCAAGTTATCAAACCCGCAGATCTCAACATTCGGCAGCCCTGCCAGTGCAGTGCGCGCAAGGTTGATGCGCTCATCCAGGGAAAATGTTGGTATTTTTGAGGCGTTTGCCGAAACCGCTACGATAACCCGCCCGAACAGCTGCGTCGCACGCTCGACCAAATCGTAGTGACCGTTAGTAATCGGGTCAAAGGTACCGGGGTAGACTGCTGTAATTTTCATGGGAGACGGAATTTATCACACTGCACGACGATGTGCCTAACCCCTGTCCCACGGGGAGAGCGTCACATCAAATCGACCAAACACAACAGCAGATAGCTATCAGCATAATTTGCGCGTGCGCCAACACAAGCGCTCGCTGACGGTAAAATATTTGATAGATGCATCTGATATAGGAGCAGCGCCTCGCCGCGATTCAGCTTGGCAACGAAATTCATCGCGGCGAAGCGCCGCTCCTACGAGGAATCTGACAAAGTGGGATTAACAACAGGGAAAAGGCAAGGCAAATCGAGCGTAGCCCGAGAGTCGCAGATATTTTCTGTATCGATTTCATCGCCATAAAAACCGATGAGCTCGCCGCGCAGAGCTGCTAGCGGTGCCTGCTGGGCCAGAGGTGATTCAAAATCGTATGTCCACGATTTGGTGTCCAAATTGACTAGAACGGGCTGAATAAATTTGCCTTGATTGGTGAGAAGCGTCAACTGCCAATGGCCACGTATAATTGATCGCTGTTTGTATTTTATTAATTTTTGCGTTTTTTCCGGTTTGAGCTGAAGTCTTCCTGACGCCGGGACCACCTCGTAATATGATATCGACTCTGCAAGCAGCCGCGCCGGATCAAAATTTGACAGATCGAGCACGGCAGAAAACTCGACGCCTGTCTCAAGGAACAGTGACCGACTCGCAGGTGCAGAGGTGCTATTTTTTTCTCTAACGATGTTAGCGAGGGACAGTCCATCCATCGCGTTGCTCGGCGAAATATCCATTAAATCGAGCAGGGTAGGCATAACATCCATCAGTGAAACGGGCGTATGCACAGTCTGTGCGACCGAAGCGTTACCCTCAAGCCCAAATGTGCGAATGGCTAATATCGATCGGTACTGCGCAGCATTGAGCGTATTGGCACCGTGTCCCTGTTGCGTATTGTGTATCCAAGCACTGATGGCAGTATGTTTCTCAGAGCTGCGTCCGGCATAGCGCTCTTCGCGTAGATTTAAATCACCATCATCCCCCGTCCCTTCACCGTGATCAGAGAGAAAAACAACGATGGCGTTTTCCAACAAGCCTTGGTCAGCAAGTCCCTCTATGTAAGATTTAACCTGCTCATCAACACGCAATAGCGCGGCAGCGTGCCTCCTCGCCAAAGCATTGGGAGCATCAGACGCCGTATCGACGCGGCTTCGATAACGCTGATGATCTCGCCACTGAAAAGGGAAATGGGCTAGGCAGAAGTGCGATGCGACAAACTTTGGCTCTGGCCCAAACGACTTGAGTTGATCCAGCATGTAATCAACAAACCGATCCGGTTCGTATGTGGTATATGCGGCAGCGTTGAGCGTCAATTGGGGAAACAGCCAATACCCCAGTGGGCTATCAACTAGCAGATTGGTAACTGGCATGTCTGACAGTGTTGGCAAAAGGAAGTCCGCCGCACCAACTTTAGGGCCGATGGTGTGGTCAAAGCCATAAGACTCATCGATATTGCTGAAGCGCCGCTCATCCATCGCGAATACGGTTGTGTATCCATTTGCCTGAAGAACTTTGGGCAGCGTATGGCTGAGTTTTATGCGATTAAAATCGTACAGATTAAACCGCGCGCCATGACTCTTTGGGTGGTCTCCTGTCAGGATAGTGGTCCAAGCAGGAAACGTGCGCGCCAAAGGGGTCAGCGCATGATCAAAATAGGAAGCCTGTTTTAAAAAATTGGTAATAAACGGCATCTGCTCGCCATCTCTAGTGACATGCAACGAAGAGACAGAGTCGATGCCAATGATGAAAATATTGGGTCTGTCCGTGTCGTAACGGACATCACGACTGCTATAAATAGCAGAGGTGGCTGGTATTCCCATAGTCATGAGCAATACCAACAAGGCGACGACCCCGCCCCCAACAGTGCGTGCACTGCGCAGCGCCAGATTACCCAAAGCGCGCTTTGCAACAGTGGTAACGAGAGCCACTAGTAGAACAGCAAACGCAAAAAGCAGAATGTTGCGCAACATCAGAGCAACTTCGGTGCCATAGGTATCGGTTAAAATATAGGCATATGTAGAGCTGGGGAAGCGAACTGCATTTTCGGTGAAGATAAGCATCGCCACACAAAAATAGAGGAGGAAGCCGACAAATCTTTCGTGCGATCTGACAACGTGAAAGCAGTAGCTACACGCGCGAGTTAGCAGCCAAATGAATATTACCAACGCTACTAACGCCCCTATCTGAACTGCAATGTATTGCAAAATATCGCCAAGCAGTGCGGGGGATGATAGTAGTTGCTCGGTAATGTACGCAGACTTTTCCGATAGCTCAACGCCACCTGAAAATTTTAACCAGTACTGTGGCAACGCGGTGACAAATACGAGAATCGCGAGCTGAGCCATTAGGTTTTGGGTAAACCAATTGCGCATAGCTTCAAAAGATGCGATTGTTAAACAGAAGTGAGGTTGTTTGGCTCAACTTAAGGCGAAGCACTGAGCCAGGGCAAGGCTCCATAAAGAACCCTGCCCTGCTGCTCTGTGCATCTTATAGAATTATCGAGCTATGTTGTATTACGGCAGTTTGAAGGGACATACTTATAATAAGTTGTACCATTCACTGAACATTTCCACTGAATCGTACCATTTCCGTTCGATGTCTTCTGCGAGGGCTTTAACGTAACTTTGAAAGCCGTACCACCCACCTGATCCGCAAAGTAGGTAACCTCAATTGCGCCATCATCTACAATGGTCATTGCATCAACAATAGTTGTCTGCTCAAAAGTGGCACCCGCATCTGCCAAGGTATCTATATCAGCCATGGGCTTACCGGAAGCAATAGTTTCCGAAACAGCCAGTTTTGCGGAGCTAGCGAGGTTAAGACCCTCCGTAACTTTGGCCCGAATCGTATAGTCCTGATAAGCAGGAATCGCAATAGCCGCGAGGATGCCGATGATGGCAACCACAATCATTAATTCGATGAGTGTGAAACCCTGTTGTTTCATGATGCGCTGTTGTTTCATGATGCTCTTTCTCCGTTGTTTTATCGTCGTTTGTTACTGGTCAGTGATCAATGGCTTTTCGTTGTGCAATGCAGACAAGCCTTATAGTTTAGTTTCGCTAGTCGGTAACGGGCTCTTCACCTTGCTTTTACCGTCCCATTCTAAATGCATGGAGTGTGCCACCCTTCGCCACACCGATCCCAGCCCGGCAAATAGCCACTTTCTGTGACGAATACCTGATTTTTAAACTCTGTTATAGGTGCGCATTTTGCGCAGTTTTTGCTGACAGCAGGCGATTTCTGAACACTGTTAGACTTGAACGATAGCGCATTCAGCTGCTGACTCAATCCTTGCGTTGCCAGGGCTTGGCCTTTTTGGCTTTTCCGGGCACAGCTTTACTGTGGCTGCGTACGTTTTTTCTCTTCGCTGTCGGTTTGAGCTGACGCTTCACCGAACGCGGCTGAGCGCTATCGGCGCCGGACGGCTCGCTCTTCAAGCCCACCGAATCGCGCAGCGCCGCGACATCTTCGCTACTCAACTCATCAAAGCTGCCGGGCTTAAGGCCCTTGCGCAGCAGAATGCCCTCGACCCGCACACGCATCAGACGACTCACGGTAACGCCTTGTGACTCCCACAAGCGCCGCACTTCGCGATTGCGCCCCTCTTTGAGGATGACGTGGTACCAATGGTTGGCGCCCTGACCACCAGCTTCGACAATGCGTTCAAAGTGCGCCACGCCATCGTCGAGCGTGACCCCTTCGCGCAAATTTTTGAGCATCGTATTGTCCACTTCGCCGAGTATGCGTACGGCGTACTCCCGCTCTATTTCGCTGGAGGGGTGCATCAGTTTGTGGGCTAGCTCACCGTCGTTGGTCAACAGAATCAGACCGCTGGTATTGATGTCGAGTCGCCCCACCGCGATCCAACGACCGCTGCGCAGGCGCGGCAAGCTGCGAAAAATGGTCGGGCGGCGTTGCGGATCGGAGCGGCTGCTCACCTCCCCCTCGGGCTTGTAGTAAGCCAACACCCGGCTTTTATAGTGCTGGCTCGCCTCCTGCAGACGCACCGGTACCCCGTCAACGGTGATCTTGTCTGTAATGTCGGCGCTATCACCGAGCTTGGCCACAACGCCATTAACACTAATGCGCCCGGCACTGATCCACCCCTCTATCTCACGCCGCGAACCCAACCCGAAACTCGCCAGTAATTTTTGAACTCTGTCACTCACTGCTGCTCACCACGCTCCTGTATAGAATCTGAATTCTGCGTCTGGCCTTCGTCCGCCACCTCTGCCGTTTCAACCACGCCATCATCAGCCAACGGCGCGCTCGCCAGATCAACCGCCTGCAGGTTCAGCTCGCTCTGAATATCTTCGAGGTCGCGCACCTCCGCCAGTGTGGGCAGCTGATCCAGCGAACTGAGATTAAAATCATCGAGAAAAGCACGGGTGCTGCCGTAGAGTGCAGGCCTGCCCGGCACGTCGCGGTGCCCGACCACGCGAATCCACTCCCTCTCCTCAAGTGTACGGATGATGGGTGTGCTGACGCTGACACCGCGAATATCTTCGATCTCTGCGCGGGTGATAGGCTGACGATAGACAATCAGCGCCAATGTCTCCAACAGCGCTCGCGAATAACGCGCGGGCTTCTCCTCGCGCAGGCGCGATATCCACAGCGAAAAATCGGCACGCACCTGAATACGGTAGCCGCTACTGACCTGCTTCAATTCGATACCACGGAACTGATACTCTTCAGCAAGCAGCGCCAGCGCATCACGAATTTCGTCACGACTCGGCGGTGCACCCTCGTGCTCACTAAACAGCGCCAGCAGGCGATCAACACTCAGCGCATGATCTGCCGCCAGCAAGGCTGCTTCAACGATATTTTTAAGTTGTTGTGGACTCATCTTCCAGGCCAGGTTTTTTCACGTAGATCGGGCCAAACGGCTCACTCTGAATCATCTCAATCACTGACCCCTTGATAAGCTCCAGTATCGCCAGCAGCGAAACAACGACCCCGCCGCGCCCCTCTTCAACGCTGAACAGCTGAGTGAACTCAACGAAGCTCTCATCGCCGAGGCAACCAAGAATATGGCTCATACGTTCGCGCACCGACAACGGCTCCATCTTGATTTGATGGTGCGAGAACATCTCGGCGCGTTTTAGCACATCCTTAAAAGCCAACATCACTTCGCGCAGAGTAACAACAGGTTTTAATTTCTCGGCCTGACAGGCAGAGGCATCGATGCTCACCGTTACCGTGTCCCGGCCCTCCCGCGGCAGCTGATCGATCGACTCAGCCGCCTGCTTGAAACGCTCGTACTCCTGCAGGCGGCGCACCAGCTCGGCACGGGGATCTTCGTCCCCTGCGTCAACATCCGGGGAGCGCGGCAGCAGCAAGCGCGATTTGATCTCCGCCAGCATCGCCGCCATCACCAGATACTCTGCCGCCAACTCCAGTTGCACCGCTTTCATCAGCTCAACATACACCATGTATTGGCGAGTAATTTCGGCGACGGGGATATTAAGAATATCGAGATTCTGGCGTTTGATGAGATA
>JAADGQ010000142.1 GCA_013152295.1 Gammaproteobacteria bacterium
TTTATCGAGCACGTAGCGAATCAAGGGTCGCCCGGCAACGTCGGTGAGCCCTTTATCTTCACCCTGCATGCGGCTGCCCCGGCCACCGGCGAGCACAACCGCACTGATTGTATGGATGGACATCAGCTGAGCAGATCAGAAAATGAGATGAACATGATGGTGTCACCACGTCCGATGGTGCTGTTTTCCGGGATCACCGCCAACCCGTCGGCCCAGCTCAGTGCGCTGAGTACTCCCGAGCCCTGCTTGCTGTGGAGGGTGATGTGCGCTGCGCCGTCTTCAGCGAGATGCAGCTGCGCGCGCAGAAATTCACGGCGCTGCCGCGCGCTCCTTGGCTGTTCGAAGTCGGCGACGGCGGGCAGCATGCGCGGCAACACCTGACACAGGCCTTGGCTGCGCAGAATAAATGGTCGGGCAAACAGGCAGAACATGATGAACAGTGAGACCGGGTTGCCCGGTAGCCCGATAAATGGCGTGTTCTCTACACGCCCCAGCACAATTGGCTTGCCGGGCTTGACCGCGACGCGCCACAGCTCCAGTTGCCCCAGTGCTTGCAGTGCGTCCTTGATGTGATCCTCTGCACCGACGGAGGCGCCACCGCTGCTGATGATGAGGTCGGCGCTGGCGCCCTGCGCCAGGGTTTTGCGGGTCGCGCTCAAGGTGTCGGCAATGTTGCCCATGTCGATGATTTCGCACTGCAACCCCTGCAGCAGACCGATCAAGGTGTGGTGGTTTGAGTTATAGATCTGCCCTGCTGAGAGTGGTGTGCCGGGCGTTGCCAGTTCGTCGCCTGTTGAGAGTATGGCGACACGCAGTTTGCGGAAGACCGGCAGTTTTTCCAGCCCCACTGAAGCGGCCAGGCCCATCTCCTGAGGGCGTATCTTGCTGCCGAGCGTTAGCACCTCTTGCCCGCTGCGGATATCTTCACCGGTGCGGCGCACGTTGGCACCGGCTTTTGCGTCCATCGGAATAACGACGCTACTCTCATCGGCGCTGCAGTGCTCCTGCATGATGACGCTGTCGGCGCCCGTGGGTATGGGCGCGCCGGTAAAAATTCTCGCTGCGCTGCCAGGAGGCAGGGGGGTGGGCGCACTGCCCGCGCAGATGCGCAGCGACAGTGGCAGACGGGTGTCACTGTCGGTTGATAGATCGCTGCTGGAGAAGGCGTAGCCATCCATAGCGCTGTTGTCGACGGGCGGCACATTGAGTGGTGAGATCAGATTGGCGGCAATGATGCGGCCCAGCGCGGTGGCGTTTGGGATGTACTCGATCTCCGTTACCGGTTGTGCTCTGTGCAGCAAAAATTGTAACGCGTCGTCAAACGGTGTGAGCGGGCTGTGGCGTGGGTAGCAATGATCATTCATGGCGATGCGCTCCGAACGTTAGTATCGCTGCCGACAGTTGTTGATTCTTTGCGGTGGCTTTTCGGCCTGACCAGCGTATTGTGGCTGATCTATGCGGGTTGGTCGAGGCGCGGCAGATGCCGCTGAGTCAATTTTTTCCCCTCACTCATCAGGTAGTCAAAAAAAGTTTGGGCGACGACTGACAGCTGTTTTCCCCGCGGATAGGCGATATACCAGTGATACTCCAAAGGAAAGCCCTCTACATCCAGTATTGCCAGTTCGCCGGTCTGTAGCTCGTGAGACAGCGCGTAGGCTGAAAGTGTAGAGACCCCCAGCTTCCCTGCGACAGCCTGCTTGATCGCCTCGTTGCTGCCGAGCTCCATGCAGCTTTTGAAGGCGAGGTTGCGCTTGCTCAATATCCGGTCCAGCGCAATGTGGGTGCCGCAGCCGGGTTCGCGCATGATAAAGCGCTCTTCGGCGAAGACCTCAAGCGGTATTTTTTTAACGCCCACCAGGGGATGGTCCGGCGGTGCCAGCACGACCAGCGGGTTCTCCAAAAATGGGGTCATCACCAGATCCATGTCGGCAGGGGGCTGGCCGACGATGTAGAGGTCATCCTCATTGGCAGTGAGGCGCCGTAAAACGCGCTCGCGATTGGTGACGGTCAATGAGACTTTGATGCCGGGGTAGATCTGGCAGAAAGCACCGAGAATTCGCGGTGCAAAGTATTCGGCAGTCGTCACCCCGGTGAGGTTGAGGTTGCCCTGTTTGATGCCTTTCATATCGGCCATGCGCATTTCGAAGCGCGACATCGCACCAAATATTTCTCGGCTGGCTTCGAGCAGCTCTTTACCCGCATCGGTGAGAAAGACACGTTTGCCAAGCTGCTCAAAAAGAGGAGCGCCGACAAGCCCGCTCAACTTTTTTATCTGCATCGAAACTGTCGGCTGGGTGAGGTGTAGCTCTTCGGCTGCCCCGGTGTAGCTGCCGCTGCGCACGATCGATTCAAACAGCTGCAGTTGGCGAAAAGTGGCGTTTTTCATGCGATTCACGAGGCTCTCCTTTTGTAAATAGATATTAATCTATGGTTATTGTTATAAATTTCGATTTTCAATTATGCATAGGGCGTGGCATAGTATCAACCGTTGCTGCAGAGAGATCTATTTGTAGCCTGGTATTCGCAACGTTATCGTGTGCGTCGAGACAGTAGCCGGTGGCATCCCCCCCTATCGCCGCCCGCTCTGCTCCCACTTTATCGATTTGCTGCTGAATCTCCGGTGTGCTTCTGGGGCAACGATCCTCCTTTATGCAGAGTGTGCACGCGATTCCCTCCCAATCCCGCGTGTATGCTCTTTTTTTTGTCTGAAACTTTCCAGCTGCGTGCAGCGCGTGCCCGCCGTTTCCCTTCATCCACTGTGGAAGGGTTATTGGCAAACAGTCAAATAACCTTATATTTGCTGGGCTATTGTATTTTTGGCAGCTATAAAATAGATTATCATCTATGCATTTTATCTTTTATTTCGATTGTTAATTATGCATTGCATGTGGCATAGTATTCGCAGTTGTTGATGGAAGTTGATGAAGCACGTTATCGGGTTTCAATCTGCGTCCCGGCGATTTTCACGGTGGTAAAGGGCCGCATGACTCCCTACTCATGTGTTGCTTCTTTTCGCGTGATGCAGGTGCCGCAGGGTGGTTTTCATCGCAACGATCCTCCTTTGTTTAGAGTGTGTACGCCCCCTTCCTATCCCCCCCTTTCCTCCCAGGATTGCGTACACACTCTCTTTTTTTATCCTTCCTCTCTATTATTTCCATTATTTTCCGTTTTTTGTTTTTTAGCGAACGGTTCTTCGCCTTCATAGGCAGAAAACTCTTGTCATTAAAGGCGTTGCTGCTTTCGGTCGCAACAGTCAACAGGCGCTTGATGGCGGTGTTGCATTATCGATTCTAGGTACGGACACTGATGCTGAGCTGCTTGGTAGCGATGTGGTTTCGTTGTGAATGGACAACATTGTTCAGTGATATCTTCCAGGATTGGTAGAGGAAAGGGTTATGTTAAAGGATGCTCAGCATTTAAGTTTCAGCCAACGGGTTGATAAGTCTGTAGATTTGGCCATTGCTGCGTTGGCTTTGGATGCGGGAACAGCCGCTGCAATCAAGGCGTGTAACTCGACTATTCAGGTTAAATTCCCTGTCAAAATTCGCGGTGAGATTGAGATTTTTACTGGCTGGCGGGCCGTGCACAGTACGCACCGACTGCCCGCCAAAGGTGGGATTCGTTTCGCGCCCTATGCCAGCCAGGATGAAGTTGAAGCGCTTGCTGCATTGATGAGCTACAAATGCGCATTGGTGGATGTGCCGTTTGGCGGTTCAAAGGGGGCGCTGCTGATCGATCCGAGTCAATATTCCCGCGACGAGATGGAGAAGATTACGCGCCGTTACACGGTGGAGTTGGTGCGCAAAGGTTTTCTCAGCCCGGCGACCAACGTGCCCGCTCCAGATATGGGAACAGGCCAGCGCGAGATGGCGTGGATGGCCGACACCTACAAACATCTGTTTCCCGACGATATCAACCACCTTGGCTGCGTGACCGGTAAGCCGGTTCATCAGGGTGGTATTCGAGGTCGCACCGAGGCAACCGGCAGAGGGGTTCAGTACGCGATACGCGAGTTTTTTCGTCACCCCGATGATGTCAAAGGCGCTCGCATGAGCAGCGGCTTGGACGGCAAAAAGGTCGTCATTCAGGGGCTTGGTAATGTTGGCTACCACGCGGCCAAGTTTCTCTCAGAAGAGGACGGAGCCCAGGTGATTGCGGTGATTGAGCGTGATGGTGTGGTGGTTAACGACAGTGGGCTCAACATTGAAGCGGTCTATCGCCATATGGTGGAGCACAAGACCATCCGTGGCTGCCCTGATGCGACATTTAGTGAGTGTGGTGCCGATGGATTGGAGATGGCGTGCGACATCCTGATTCCGGCGGCGCTGGAAGCGCAGATCACCCACGTCAATGCGAAAAATATAAAAGCTAAGCTGATTGTCGAAGCGGCCAATGGTCCGGTGACGTTCGAGGCCGACAACATATTGAAACAACGTGGCGTGACAATACTGCCTGATATCTATGTCAATGCTGGCGGTGTGACGGTCTCCTATTTTGAGTGGATTCGCAACCTGACGCATATCCGTTTTGGCCGCATGCAGCGCCGTCACGAAGAGGTTCGCGGCCATCAGTTTGCCGAATTACTGGAGGAGCTGAGCGGCAAAAAGATTCCCGAGGCTGTTCGTCGGCAGGTTATTAATGGTGCCAGCGAGATCGATTTGGTGCGCTCGGGGCTGGACGACACCATGCGTCAGGCGTATCAGGAGATGAGCGAAACATTGGCCGAGAACGAAAATATCGACGACTTGCGCACGGCTGGATTCGCCATCGCTGTGAAAAAAATCTCGCGTGCTTATCTGGATGTAGGTATCTATTAATAATCGCGCCTGTTTCAGTCTGAGAGATATGGATATTCAGCGAGTTGATTGATGTGATGAACGAAAAAAACATAGATATTCTCGCCATTGATGATGACAAAGTGGTGCAGAAGGTGATTATAAAGTCACTTCAGTCGAGCGCGTTGTCAGTTCGAGTGGCCAGCGATGGTGACGCCGGTATTGATGAAGCGACACGGCAGGTGCCTGACATTATTTTGCTGGATGTCGAGATGCCCGGAATCAGTGGTTATGAAGTGTGCGATCGGCTGCGCAATATCGAGGCAACAAAAGAGGTTCCAATCGTCTTTTTGTCATCACACAGTTCGTTGCGAGAACGTATGCAGGGGTACGAGGCAGGCGCTGATGACTATTTAGTCAAGCCCTTTGAAAAAGAGAATTTGCTGGCCCGCGTCAATGTTCTCGTCAAATACCATAACGAGCGCATCGAACTTCGGGAGCAGTATGCGCTGGCGCATCAAAGCGCTATGACGGCAATGACCGGCTCCAGTGAGTTGGGATTGGCCATCAGGTTTTTGGAGAAAAGCCTGTCTTACCAGAGTATTAATGATCTGGCGCAAGGGCTGTTTGAGAGTACCGATCAATTTTTTATTGATTGCTGCTTAATGATCAACGACAACGGTAATATTCTCTGGTACTCATCTGAAAGCACGGCCATCAGTCCATTAGAGAAGGAACTTATTGAAATGTGCGACAAGGACGCACGTTTCCTGGATTTTGGTACGCGGACCATTGTTAACTATCCACGTGCTAGTTTGTTAGTGAAAAATATGCCGTTGGATGACATGGATCGTTATGGCCGAACCAAAGACCTGTTGCCTATTTTGCTTTCAGCGGTCAATTCAAAGATCAACACCCTGGGTACGCAGGAGGCGCTGACCCAGCAAAGCTCCAACCTGTTGGAATCAGTTAAATTGATTCGCAGCAGTCTGTTTAATTTGGGAACAGGTTTGGTCAAGAATCGCAGGGATAGTATTGTCATATTGAACAAGTTGGTACAGGACCTTAACTATGACTTTTTGCGCATGGGACTGGAAGAGGATCAGGAAGCGTACCTGCTGAACCGCATCGATACCGCCATCGAGGCGGCCATGGTGGAGATGGATTCTGGCGCAGAGACTCGCTGCGCATTGACGACTGTGCTGGCCAATCTAAATTCTGTGATAACCACCCAGGAAGAGCTGTTCGATGCATTTACCGCCAGCTTGGCCGCTGAGGCGGCTGAGCAAAGTGGTGATTTGGACGATAGCGTTGAGCTGTTTTAGGATTGCTGATCTCTAAGGGTAAATTTCTTAAAATGGCCAAGGTTCTCAATGTTCGCACCGAATACTTCTTCCGTTCGGTAGAAGGTAGGAATCTCTGACATTGAGTATTGTAAGCGCGCCAGAACCCCGCAGAAAACCCTGGATCGTATTAACGGTGATGTGTGGGATCAATTGGACCGAGCTGCTCAATCTATATCCTGACAGCGATATGCCTATTTTAGCTTTTTTTGCCAAACAGGTTCGCCAACTCTGGCAGCTTGGGTAGAAGCCTATTCCTGACCTCATCGACGTGCTTGAATCTCTTTGAGTTTTATTCCCCGTAGCTTGCTGTGAATAAAGGTTTCACCGCAATAGGCGAACTATTTATGTCTACATGATTTTCCAACGGTAACAGTGTCGCTGCGCAGCTGCGGCATTAGTTCATTGGTGGACGAAGTGCTGGCGGCCAGCACTTTGACGGATGTGGCCATTCATCTCAGCTTAATGAACTACATTCCCTCGTCTGCAATGCTTTAATTTACAGTCAAATGGCGGAGAGGGAGGGATTCGAACCCTCGGTACGGATTAACGTACACACACTTTCCAGGCGTGCTCCTTAAGCCACTCGGACACCTCTCCCTTCCAGCGTTGGGGCCGGATGAGCAAGGCGGGGAAGCCTAAACCAGAACCGCCCCCAACACAATAGTTTTAACGCGTTGTTTCCTAAGCCTTCTCAGATGACTTTGGAGAAGCGCTGCTCCGATGCATCGTGTAGGTAGCGGTCGAAGACCATGCAGACGTTACGGATGAGCATGCGTCCGGCGGGGCGGACGATGATGGTTTGGGCTTCGAGGTCGATGAGGCCGTCGCTGGCCATCTGCTCCAGCGCTTTGAGTTCTTGCTCAAAATAGGTGCTGAAATTAATGCTGTTGCGTTGTTCGACGGCGCGCATGTCGAGGCGGAAGTTACACATCAGTTCGGTGATGATGTCGCGACGCAGCAGATCATCAGTGTTGAGCTCAATGCCGCGAAATACCGCCAGTTGGCCGTTGCCGATGCGCTCGTAATATTCGTCGAGGGTGCGCATGTTTTGGCTGTAGGTGTTGCCGACTTTGCCGATGGAGGTCGAGCCCATGCCGATCAGGTCGCAGTCGGCTTGGGTCGAGTAGCCCTGGAAGTTGCGATAGAGGCTGCCTTCACGCTGGGCGATAGCGAGCTCATCGTCGGGTTTGGCGAAGTGGTCCATGCCGATGTAGACGTAACCTGCCTTGGCTAGATACTCGTTGGCCATCTGCAGGATATCGAGCTTCTCTGCCGCTGAGGGTAGATCCGCTTCGTTTATGCGCCGCTGGGGTTTGAAAATACTCGGCAGGTGCGCGTAGTTGAATAGTGAGATGCGGTCGGAGTCGAGTTCAATCGCTTTTTCCATGGTGTAAGCGAAGCTCTTCACGCTCTGAAAAGGCAGTCCATAGATAAGGTCGATGCTGATCGATTTAAAGCCGTGGCGGCGTGCTTCGCGCAGCGCGCCCCAGGTCTCCTCATCACTCTGGATGCGGTTGACCGCTTTTTGCACTTGCGGCGTGAAATCCTGCACGCCGAGGCTCATGCGGTTAAAACCGAGTTCGCGCAGTAGGGCGATGGTGTCGACCTGCACTTCGCGTGGGTCGATCTCGATGGAGTATTCGCCGCTGTCGTCATCGCTCAGATTAAAATGCTCGCCGGTGACGCGCATCAGTTCGCGCATCTGATCGTGGTTGATAAATGTCGGTGTGCCGCCGCCCCAGTGCAGCTGGGTGACCGGGCGAGAGCGGTCAAACAATGCTCCTTGCATGGCGATCTCTTTATGCAGGTTTTCTAAATAGGGAAGTGCTTTGGAGCGGTCTTTGGTCGCGACTTTGTTGCAGCCGCAGTAGAAGCAGACCGTGTCGCAGAACGGAATATGAAAGTAGAGGGAGAGTGGCCGTAGCGTCTGCTCCTGATTCGTGCGCTCAGCACAAGCGCGGTATTCGGCTTCGCCAAAACCGTCGTGAAACTGTACGGCGGTAGGGTATGAGGTGTAACGGGGACCGGATTTGTCATATTTGTTGATCAGATCCAGGTCAAAAACTAACGATTGTTCCATGCTGCGCTCCCAAAAAACGATCCGCGCATTATAACGCAAGTCGTGCGCGCGTATTTTTGGGGCGAGGGTGAGGTCATGATGCGCTAGCGCTTGCTCTCGCTTGACAGTGGAATTGGGCGGGTGTTACGTTTGGTGCACGGCGTACAGATGATGTTTTACAATAGAAATCAGTGCGCTGCCCTCTCAACTTCTTTGTCACCGCACTATATGGAGTTAGCTAAGCGTTCATCAGCACCGGGGCTGAGTGATAAGACTAACCTGGGTCGTATGCAAGGCATATTGATGAGTCGCATAGTTGGCATGATTGCTGTTGGTATCCCTTATAAAATGGCTGCTGCTCTGTTGGTCGGCACCGTTCTGCTGGCTGTGGGATGTGTCAGTGCGCCGACCCAAGGGTTGAGCGATGCCCGTCAAGCGGTGCAAGCCGCTCGGGAGGCGGGGGCTGCCACTCAGGCCCCCGAGCAGCTGCGCAGTGCTGAGTTGCATTTGAGTCGCGCAGAGCAGGCGTTTGACAAAGGGCTGTTTCGACACGCGGAGCAGGATGCACGAATGTCACATCAGATCGCGCTGAAAGCAGGCAAAACGGCGCAAACCAATAACGCGATCAATCAGGCTCAAAGGGCGGTAGAGCAGGCACGGAAAAACCATGCATTGTCTGCCGATGTCGTCTCTCTGTTGGCTGGCGCTGAAGTCGCCGCTGCAACGGGCGAGGAGGAGCATGCAGCAGTTTTGGCGGTCAAGGTTGGTAAAGTTGCATTGCTGGATATTGAGCGCAAGCGAGCGCACGAGCGTAATCTCTCATATTTACGTCAGGCAAAACCGATGCGCGGTAAAATTCGTCTCTACCTGTCAGCGATGAACAGTGAGCAGCATCGTCAATGGCAGTCTGCCGGGGAAGCGCTGGCGAAAAACGAAGGTCAAAAAGCGCTCTCGCTGCTTAAACAGTTGGGTAGTGAGCTAGCCGCCATTATTCGTCAACGGCAAGTAGAAAAAGCTGCGATATCGAGGCAGCGCGGCTATATTCAATACAGAGTACAGCGCGGCGATACCTTGTGGTTTATCGCGCGGCGCAAAGGTATTTATGGCAACTCGCTGATGTGGCCACTGATCTATCGCGACAACATCGATAGTGTAACCAATGCTGATACGATTCGGCCTGGTGATGTGCTGCTTATTCAGAGCAGGCCCAGCGCCGCGAATATTCGCTCTGCTATCGAGTTTGCTAAACGTCGTGGCCCAGGGGCGTTAAAAGAGATCAGGCAGGCGGATCGAGGCTATTTGGGAAGCCAGGTACAGCTGTAGTGCTCGTTTTTTGAATACGAGCTGAATGGAGTGCTTCGATCAGATAACGCCATCGCGAGCAGCCTTTAGTACCAAGGAGTCAAATGCATCGGCGGCCATTAAACCGCGCCGCGCGACGATATCGCATACGGGTTCACCGCTCTTTTCCGACTCCTTGGCAACTTCAGCAGCAGCAGCGTAACCGATGTGCGTGTTGAGTAGTGTGGCGAGGCCGACGCTGCTGTTGAGAAAGGCTTTACAGCGTTCGCGATCAACGCTCAGCCCTTTTAAGTTGCGCTCGGTGGCAGCGTTGACTGCGTTGGTCAACCACTCCATTGCATCGAACAGTGCCGAGCCCAGTGCTGGCATCATGACATTCAGCTCAAGCTGGCCCGCTTGTGTCATGGTGGCGATCGCTGCGTCTTGGCCAATCACTTGATAGCAGACCTGATTGAGCATCTCAAACATCACCGGGTTTACCTTGCCAGGCATGATGCTGGAGCCTGGTTGCACGGCTGGTAGTTGAATCTCGCCCAAGCCGGTGCGTGGGCCGGAAGCGAGCAGGCGCATGTCATTGGCGATGCGCGTCAGCTCCAGAGTGACACCGCGAATGGCGCCAGAGAGCTGCTGCAGATCGTGCATCGATTGCATCTGTGCGGCGAGATCGGTGGCGGGGCGGATCGCTTCGCCGGTCAGTTTGGCCAGCTCCGCCGCGACGTTGTCGATATACCCGGGCGAGGTGTTCAGGCCTGTTCCTGCTGCGCTACCGCCAAGGCCGATTTCACAAAGCGGGTTGTGACACTGCTCGAGGTTTCGGGCACAGCGGTTTAAAATCCACGCATAGGCATTAAACTCACGGCCAATGGTGGTGGGCACAGCATCTTGCAGGTGTGTGCGCGCGCTTTTGACAGTGTCGATCTCCTGCTCGCCAATGCGCGCGAACTCCGTTGCCATCCCCTTTATCGCAGCAACAAGTTGCGGCAGTTTGGCCAGAGCCGTAAGGCGA
>JAADGQ010000114.1 GCA_013152295.1 Gammaproteobacteria bacterium
CCATGCCCTCTGACAGACCAAAGCGCATTTTACGTGGTGCCAGGTTGGCGATCATCACTGTTAGCCGTCCCTCCAGCTCTTCGGGCGAATAGGCTGACTTGATGCCGGCAAAGACGTTACGGCTCTCGCCGCCCAGGTCCAGCGTCAGTTGCAGCAGTTTATCAGCGCCTTCGACGTGACTGGCGCCAACGATGCGTGCAACGCGCAGGTCAATTTTGGCAAAATCGTCGTACGCAATTTCGGGGCGCAGCGGGTCATCGCCCAAGTGGGATAGTACCTGCCCTGTTGCCTGCGGTTGTTCGCTCGGCGCGGTGGTTGCTTTGCTGGCTTCGACAATCGCATCGACGCCCTCTTTCTCGACCCGTGTCATCAGTGGTTTAAAGCGGTTGATGGTGTGGTTGAGTAGCGGCGCCTCCAAATCTTGCCACTGCAGCGGCGCAATGTTGAGGAACGCTTCTGCCTTCTCGGCGGTGCGTGGTAGCACCGGCTTCAGATAGATCATGAGCAGGCGGAACAGGTTCAGGCCGGTGGTGCAGATGGTCTGCAGCTCTGTTTCGCGCCCCTCTTGTTTGGCAACAACCCATGGCGCCTTTTCGCTGATGTATTGGTTGGCGTGGTCAGCCAGCTCCATGATCTCGCGGATCGCCTTGCTGAACTCACGATTCTCGAAGTGCGTGCCAATCTGTTGCACGCCCCTGTCGACAAAGCTGTCGTAGAGCGCCTGATCATCGAGCGTGGCGCCAAGTTGACCATCAAAGCGTTTGCTGATGAAACCGGCGCAGCGGCTGGCGATATTGATCACTTTGCCGACCAGATCTGAATTGACGCGCTGTACGAAATCTTCCAGATTGAGGTCGAGATCATCGACGCCACTGCCCAGTTTGGTTGCGAAGTAGTAGCGCAGATACTCGGGATTGAGATGGTCGAGATAGGTGCGCGCAGCGATGAACGTGCCGCGTGACTTGGACATTTTCTGGCCATCGACGGTGAGAAAGCCGTGTGCGAACACAGCGCTCGGCTGACGGAAATTGGCACCCGCCAACATGGCAGGCCAGAACAGCGCGTGAAAATTGATGATGTCTTTGCCAATAAAGTGGTAGAGCTCGGTGCTGCTCTCTGCCGCCCAGAACGTGTCGAAATCGAGGTCGTCACGGCGCGCGCAGAGATTCTTGAAGCTCGCCATGTAGCCCACCGGCGCATCCAGCCAGACGTAAAAATATTTATCGTCGGTGCCGGGAATCTCGAATCCAAAATAGGGGGCATCGCGGGAGATATCCCAGTCACGCAGCTCGTCATCCACCCACTCTTTGAGTTTGTTGGCGATCTCCGGTTGCAGGGTCGCGGCGGTGCGTCCTGTTGGGCGACCGAGTGCATCGCTCTCAACAGTGCGCGCAGTGGTGTCATCCAGTCGCGCTTTGAGCAGCTCATGGTAGTCGTTGAGTTTGAAAAAGTAGTGCAGCGACTCTTTTTCAACCGGCGTCGAGCCCGAGACCACCGAGCGCGGATTTTTCAGCTCTGCAGAGGCGTAGGTCGCGCTACACGCTTCGCAGTTATCACCGTACTGGTCATCGGCGCCACAGCGCGGGCATTCGCCTTTGATATAGCGATCGGGCAGGAACATCTGCTTCTCTGCGTCGTAGGCTTGAGTGATCATGCGTGTTTCGATGTGCCCGCCATCGAGTTGGCGCTGATAGATCAGTGATGCCAGCTCGCGGTTCTCTTGCGAGTGGGTGGTGTAGTAGTTGTCGAAGGCGATGGCAAAATCGGCGAAGTCAGTCTGGTGCTCTTTGTGGACGCGCGCGATCAGTGCTTCGGGGGTGATGCCCTCCTGGTCGGCGCGCAGCATGATCGGTGTGCCGTGGGTGTCGTCAGCGCAGACGTAGTGGCAGTGGTTGCCGCGCAGGCGCTGAAAGCGTGCCCAGATGTCGGTCTGAGTATACTCCACCAAATGGCCAATGTGGATTGGGCCGTTGGCGTAGGGGAGCGCGCTAGTCACTAAAATGTGGCGCGGCGTATGGCTCGTCGTATTGCTGGAGGTCTGGGACATATTGGGGATTAGCGGGCTTTGGCCTGATTGTCAGTGGGTCTATTCTTTTTACAAAGAGTTTACAAAAAGTCTAGCAAGAAATTGTCGGCAGCTAAGGCTTTGTAACGAGAGCCAGCGCGCAGCTTAGCCGCCGGATTATAGCCGATCCCGCGCCACGTCACTATGGCAAAGTTTTTGTTGTGTTTTGTTGTAGAATGGCGGCCCTGTTTTTCCGCGCTGCCTTGAACGGGCGCGGGCCGCCATTGGCACAATTTGCACAAAATCTGTTGTTTGGGAGAGAGAGTATGTCTGAGGTGATTCAGTCACAGGTGTCATCGCTGTTGGCCGATTTTAGCGACCCCTATTTGCTTGAGAATCTGGCTGATGCTGGGGTGGTCAAGCAGGTGAGTGTCGAGGGCGCTTCGGTGCGGGTGACGATCGAATTGGGCTATCCGGTTGCGGGTTATAAAGAGACGCTGGCGGCGGCACTGCGCGAAAAAATTGAAGCGCTTGACGGTGTTGACAGCGCCACAGTCGAGGTGACCTCACTCATCCAGCCACGGGCAGCGCAGAAAGGCGTTAAGCGTCTGAAAAATATTAAAAATATTATTGCTGTTGCATCTGGTAAAGGTGGTGTTGGCAAATCCACGGTATCCGTCAATCTGGCGTTGGCGCTGGCGCAGGATGGTGCAACGGTGGGTATTCTCGACGCCGACATCTATGGCCCGAGTCAGCCGCGCATGCTCAACATCAACGAGCCACCACCGTCGCTGGATGGAAAATCCTGCGAGCCGCTGGTGGGCTATGGTGTGCAGTCGATGTCTATTGGCTATCTGATAGAAGAGGATACGCCGATGATCTGGCGCGGGCCGATGGTGACGCAGGCGCTCATGCAGCTGTTGACCGAGACCAACTGGCGCGATCTCGATTATCTCATTATTGATCTGCCGCCGGGCACCGGGGATATCCAGCTGACACTGGCGCAGAAGATTCCGGTAGCGGGTTCGGTGATTGTCACCACGCCGCAGGATATCGCGCTGCTTGATGCACGTAAGGCGCTGAAGATGTTTGAGAAGGTTGATGTGCCGGTGCTCGGCATTGTGGAAAACATGAGCAGCTACGTGTGCGAAGCGTGTGGTCATACCGCGCACATCTTTGGTCAGGGCGGTGGCGAAAAGATGGCTCACGAGTACGGCGTCAACTTTTTGGGTGCGCTGCCTCTTGATCTGAGGATTCGTGAAGATGCTGATGCAGGCAAGCCTACGGTAGCGGCAGACCCCGACGGAGATCTCGCTCGCCGCTATAAAGAGGTGGCGCGGCGCACCGCCGCGATGTTGTCGATGCGGCCCAAAGATTACAGCGGCGTGCTGCCCAATGTGGTGGTGGAGGGGGCGTCGTCATGAGTATTAAATCGGACCGCTGGATACGGCGCATGGTCGCATCGCACGGCATGATCGAGCCGTTCGAATCGGGCCAGGTGCGCGAAAATGAGCAGGGGCGTCTGATCTCGTATGGCACCTCCAGTTACGGCTACGATATCCGCTGCTCCGACGAGTTTAAGATCTTCACCAATATCAATTCGGCCATCGTCGATCCAAAGAATTTCGATGAAGAGAGCTTTGTCGATGTGAAATCCGATGTCTGCATCATCCCCCCCAACTCTTTTGCGTTGGCGCGAACCGTCGAATATTTTCGTATTCCCCGCGATGTGCTGACCATCTGCCTCGGTAAGTCGACCTATGCGCGCTGTGGCATTATCGTCAACGTGACGCCGCTGGAGCCCGAGTGGCAGGGGCATGTGACGTTGGAGTTTTCCAACACCACGCCGCTGCCAGCAAAAATTTACGCCAACGAAGGGGTGGCACAGGTGCTTTTTCTCGGTGCGGATGAGACGTGCGAAACCTCGTACGCAGATCGCGCGGGTAAGTATCAGGGGCAGACGGGCGTGACGTTACCCAAGGCTTAGCGGCAGCTGAGCACTGTATTTATGGCGCGATCCAGCTCTTCACGCGAGTTGTAAAAGTGTGGAGAGAAACGGATGCCACCGCCGCGTGCTGCGCAGGCGATCCCGTTATCCATCAGTTGTCTGTGCAGTGCGCTACTGTCGATGCTGTTGTGGCGAAAGGTGACGATGCCGCCAAAGCGCCCCGGCTGATCTGCCGAAAGCAGTTTCAGCTGTGGTTCGGCTTGAATGCGTTGGATGAGGTAAGCCGTGCTGTCGAGAATCTGTTCCGCCACTGTATCGATGCCCACTTCGAGCAGCAGTGACAGACTGGCGCTGAGCGCGTGAATGCCGAGCATGTTGGGGCTGCCGCACTCAAAGCGGCGCGCGCTGGCGGCGACCTGCCACTCGGTGGTGGTGTAGTTGCCCGCCTTTTCGACCATGTGCCAGCCAAACTGGCGCAGTTGCAGCTCTTCTATCACCGCTTTGCGGCAGTAAAAAAGTGCCACCCCTTCAGGGCCAAGCATCCATTTGTGGCCGTCGGCAACGACAAAATCCGCATCAATCGCTTCAACATCAAACGGCAAGGCGCCAAGGCTTTGAATTGCATCAACGCAGAACAGTGTGCCGTGGCTGCGACAGTGTTGCCCCAGCCGTGGCAGATCGAGCCGCAGTCCGGCAGCATACTGCACCGAGCTGACACTGAGCAGTCGTGTGCGCTCGTCAGTCGCCTCTATCAGTGCCTGTTCCGGGTCGTCGCTGGCGTTGATATCTATCAAACGCAGCGCCACCCCTTGAGATTTCAGCGACTCCCAAACAATCCGGTTGGAGGGAAACTCCTGGGCGATGCTGACGATGTTGTCGCCACGCTGCCAGCGCAGCCCATAGGCGATCACCGACAGCGCCTCCGAGGTGTTTTTTAACAGGGCGACCTCTTGCGTTGAGTGGGCATTGATGAGTGTTTTGAGCTGCCCGCGCAAGTGGTGCTCCACCCTCAACCAGCGCTCGTAGTGCAGTGGGCCGGTTGTGCCGTTTTCGGTGGCAAACTGCTGGACCGCTTTGACAGTTCTCTGCGGCCACGGCGCCACAGCTGCGTGGTTGAGATAGATCAGATCGCTCTGCAGATCAAGTTCGTTTCTGTGTATGTCGCTAATCATCGGGGTATACCGGGCTGTTCACTGAATATTAGGATGAGGTAACATCGGCGCAGCGTAACACGGCACCGGCTTCTTTTTTTGGTGTCGCTGCATTTTTGCCTGATTCACTGTAGAGGATTTTCTGCTTGGTTGATCGCAAGCTCTTTTCTATCGCTGCTGTTGTACTTTTTTCGGTGGCGGGCTACATGGCGTTTATCAACGCCGCCGGTCCGGTTCAGCGCGATGGCAGCCTCTTCATCTTCATGGCCAATAATATCTATGCGGGGCAGCCGCCCTATTGGGCCTCGTTCGATACCAAAAACCCTTTTGTCGAATACTACTGGTCGCTGGTCTATGTGCCGCTGGCCGGTTGGCTGGGTGTTGTCTCTGCTTCGCGTGTTGCAGAGGGGATCTATCTGGCACTGACCGGGCTGGTGGTGTTTTATAGTCTGCTCTTCTATTACAGAAAGTTTTTAATGCCGCAGCAGGAGCAGAGCCAACGTCTTCAACTCTGTTCTATGTTCCGTCCTACACTCTTCGCTATGCTGTTGTCGGTGAGTGTTGTCTACCTGCTGTCCAACTGGCGGGTGGTGGATAACGGCTTTAATATTTCGATCTATCAGGGGTTGTTGGAGGCGTTGGCACTGCTACTGGCGGTCATGCTGATCTATCGTCGATCGCTGCCGTTGTCATTGCTGTTTGGTGGGATTGTTTTTTTTGCGTGGTGGACCAAGCAGACATCGTTGCTGTCGATCTTTCCACCACTTCTTGTCTCGCTGTTTTGGGCCTATAAATCAGGCTGTTTTCGTCAATACTTGTGCGCTTCAGCCATTGCATTAGTCACTTTTCTGTCGTTGGTTGCCCTGTTTGTTTTGGTGTTGTGGCAAAACGAGACGCTGGCCTATTATCAGCGCGGAACCCACGGGTTTCACCTTAGTACCCTTGCCGACAACATGAAGAGTGCGTCTCTCTATTTGATGGGGCTGCTCTCTTCCAGCTGGGCTTTCCCAAAAAACACGGCACTCTGGGTCTCTGCTCTTTTTGTTATTGTTGTCGTGGCTGTTTCTCGTGATGTTGCTCTATGCAAGAGGCGCGGTGATCAATCCATCGATACTGTTTTTTTAAAGGTGTTTCTCGCCAGTTGGCTGTTTGGGGCGATACTTCAGGCAACGATTCCGCTCAATTTCTATCCGCACTACTACCTCTCTGCGTGGGTGCCTGCAGTGTTGAATGTCGGTGTTCATCTGCTGGATGCGAAGTGGGTGCGCGACGATTTGAGGGGTATCAACGCCGCTATTGCGTTGCTACTGTTTTTTGCGCTGTTCCACTACTACGAAGAGAGACCGCTTCTGGAGCAGATGCGTTCAAGTGCGCCGATCTATCAGCGGGTGGAGAAACTGAGTGAAATTATTCCGCCTGAGAGCACGGTGTTTGTGTGGGGTGGCCTGGCTCATTTTCATATTCTGAATAACAAAAGCAGCGACTATGCGCAGAATATGTGGTGGCCCTATATTCGTGAATCGATGAGTGACGCTGAGCGTGATGAGGAGATCAGCGCGCACCTCAAAGGTAATCCCCCCGACTATTTTATTGAGTTTTATGAGAGCTATCGCA
>JAADGQ010000124.1 GCA_013152295.1 Gammaproteobacteria bacterium
ATGGCTGCCAGGCTGCCGTCCCGCTTCGATGTTGTCGCCATCACCGGCAGTGGTGCGCAGCCACAGATTGAGTGGGTGGAAAATGCATTTCAGGCACGGTCGTGAGTGAGCCTCTCCTCTGCTACGCCCAAAAATTGTGTACGAACGTAACCGAAAGATGGATAGAGTATGAATTTTCAGCAGCGCATCAGAGCGCAATTTCAGGCCAGTGCGGAGGTTAAGTTGCGCTGTGTGCCAATTCTTGCGCCGCGTATCGAGCAGGGGGCTGCGCTGATCGCAGCGAATCTGAAAGTGGGTGGCAAGGTGTTGAGTTGTGGCAATGGTGGATCAGCAGCCGATGCCCAGCACTTCTCTTCGGAGTTGCTCAACCGTTTTGAGCGCGAGCGCCGTCCGCTGCCAGCGATGGCGCTGACGACAGACAGTTCGACGATGACATCCATTGCCAACGACTACAGTTATGAGCAGGTGTTTGCCAAACAGATTCAGGCACTTGGCAGGGAGCACGATACGCTGCTGGCGATCTCCACCAGCGGTAGGTCCGCGAATGTTGTGGCGGCGGTGGATGCAGCCCATGAAGTGGGTATGTCGGTTGTTGCGCTGACCGGCAAAGATGGTGGCGACCTCTCAATGCGACTCTCTGCCAACGATGTGGAGATCCTCGTGGCCGATCAATCGACGGCGCGCATACAGGAGGTCCACCTGTTGGTTATACACTGTTTGTGCGATTTGATTGATCAACAACTATTCGGCTCATGATATGGAGGTCTTTTCATTGAAAAAAGTGTTGCAAAAAGCGTTGAAAAAGGTGCTGGGAAAAATATTGAAGAGAAACCTGAAATACGCAGCACTGGCCTGCGTTGTCGCTCTGCCGGTGGTTCTGTTGCAAGGCTGCATCGGCGTCTTTGCGCTGGGCACTGCTGCTGGCGTGTCGGTGGCCAACGATTCGAGAACCACCGGCACGATTGTCGAAGACCAGAGTATTGAGTTCAAAGTCAGCGATCTGCTGGTCGGCGACGATGAACTCAATGAGAAGACACACATCAACGTGACCAGCTACAACAATGTGGTGCTGCTCAGCGGGGAGGCGCCCACGGCCATTCTGCGTGAGCGTGCAGCCAAGCTGACCCAGCAGGTAGAGAAGGTGAAATGGGTACAGAATGAGATCGTTGTTGCGTCGTCGTCAACGGGAGCACAGCGCCGTCACGATGCGTGGCTGACAACGAAAATCAAAAGCATGTTGCTCAAGGATAGCGGCCTGGATGCGGTTCGTGTCAAAGTGGTGACCGAGAGCAGTGTGGTGTTTCTATTGGGGCTGCTGACACGCGCCGAGGCCGATACCGTGGTGGATATCGTGCGTCATGTTGATGGCGTCAAACGCGTTGTCAAAATGTTTGAGTATCAGGATTAGGCGCGTGTTCTACTCAAAAGGCTGACCTGGTGAACGAATCATTCGTGGCGCAGCTGTCGGCGATAGCGGGCAGTGTCAACTTGATGACCGACCCTGCGGATTGCTGGGCTTACGGTTACGACAACAGTCGCCGTCATGCGCTGCCCGAGGCCGTGGTGTTTGCCAGCGACCCCGAGCAGATTGCCGCCGTGGTTGGGCTCTGCTACCAGCATGGCATTTCGCTGGTGGCGCGCGGACGTGGCACAGGCACCACCGGCGCAACGGTGCCGCTACAGGGCGGCATCGTGCTCTCTTTCGAGCGCATGAATCGCATTATCAGCGTGGACCCTGCCAATCGGGTGATGGTGGTTGAGCCGGGTGTCACCAACCAGGCGGTGCAAGACGCCGCCGCGCCACACGGCTTCTTCTGGCCACCGGATCCAACCAGTGCCGCTTTTTGCAGCGTCGGCGGTAATCTCGCTTACAACTCCGCCGGGCCGCGTGCGGTGAAATATGGTACACCACGGGAAAACGTGCTGGGTTTGCGCGCGGTAACAGGCTGCGGCAAGGCAATTCGCGCCGGTGTTTACACCACCAAAGGCGTTGTCGGTTACGACCTGACCCGGCTCATTATCGGCTCGGAGGGCACGCTGGCCATCATCACCGAAGCGACGCTAAAACTGACGCCATTGGCGCAATCCAAACGTACCCTGCGTGCGATCTACCGCGATGTAGGTGCGGCTGCCGAAGCGGTGTCGCGCATTATGGCGCAGCCCAACACCCCGTGTGCACTGGAGTTCATCGATGGCAACGCCATTGCGATGATTCGCGGCTATGCGGATGTTGATCTGCCCGAGGGGGCCGGGGCGATGTTGATGATTGAGGTGGATGGTCCTGCGGCAGCGATGGATGAGGCAGAGGAGCAGATCACCATTGCCGCCTCAACGGATGGGTTGGCGCAGATCAGCAGCGCAAAAACGACGGCTGAAGTCGCCGCCCTGTGGGCAACCCGCAAGGCGCTTTCACCTGCGCTGCGCAAAATCGCACCGAAAAAGATCAATGAAGATGTGGTAGTGCCAGTATCGAAAATCCCCGAATTTATCGCCACGCTCGATCAGCTCTCGCGTCGGCACGATATAAAAATCGTCAATTTCGGTCACGCTGGCAACGGCAACATACATGTCAATCTGCTCGTTGATCCTGATAATCAAGATGAGATGGTGCGGGCACATCATTGTTTAGATGAAGTTTTTAATACCGTTCTTCGCATGAATGGCACGCTCTCCGGTGAGCACGGTGTTGGTTTGGAAAAACGCGATTTTGTCGATCGCGAGATCGATGCGACGACGTTGCACTTAATGAAAGAGATCAAGATGGCGTTTGACCCAAAAGGTATTCTCAACCCGCAGAAGATGTTCCCGTTGTAGACTTTTTTCCTCTCGCTTTTTCAGGTTATACCCCCATGGCCAGCACCATTTTTTTAGCGGTGGATGTTGGCTAGAATGTCATGTCCAATACGGCTTCTGCCCCAGTTCGTTGCATATTACGAGAGGAAACCTCATGAAATTGAGCCTGTTTTTAAAGTTTTCGACGAAAATTGCCATTATCTCCCTGTTTTCTATGCCATCGGTACATGCGGTCAGCGGCCCACCAACGGCTCTCTCTGATGCCTCTGCGGTCAGTTTCTCTGGCGCATCAAAGTATGTCTTCTCGGCCAACCAGAGCGCGCATAACCTGACTGCTTATAAAATGGACAGCAAGACAGGTGCCTTGGCAGCAATGCTCGGCTCTCCCTACGTGACGGGCAAGTTTCCTGTATCTGTGGTGACATCGCCCGCCGGTGATTATGTTTACGTGGTGAATCAGGGTTCGAGTACCATTTCGGCATTTTATGTTGATAGTGATCTGAATAAGCTGGTGTCGGTGGTTGGTTCTCCTTTCGCTGCAGGTACTCATCCGGATGCGATTACCATTACGCCGAATGGTCGATTCGCCTATGTTGCCAGTGAAGATGATAACGAAGTGATGGTCTATGCCATCGATGGTAAGAGCGGGACACTTATCGATACCGGCAAGCGCGTTGCGACGGGCACTCACCCTATCGCTGTTGTGTTGTCACCGAAGGGGCAGTTTGCCTACGTCTCCAACTATAACGACAATACCGTCAGCGCCTATCAGGTGAATGAACATGATGGCTCTCTGACGGCGTCGGCTGCACCTGTCGCGACTGGCGAGCACCCAATCTACGTGGCGTTATCGCCTGATGGAGCGTTTGCGTACACTGCAAACTATGGTGGCACCACCGTTTCTGCTTTCCGTGTTGATTCAAAGAGTGGTGCACTAACAGAGATAGCGGGCTCACCATTTTTTTCCGGTGCCAAACCCTATTCGGTGACGGTGGATCCATCGGAGCACTATCTCTATGCGGCTAACTGGGGTAGCCACGACGTTTCAGCATTTGCACTGAACCAGCATAATGGCAGTCTGGCGCCAGTTGCTGGTTCACCTTTCCACTCAGATTGGTTTCCCTACGCGGTAGTGGTTGAGCCCGATGATCAGTTTGTTTATGTCGCCAACAACGGCAATGCCAATATTTCTGCTTTCGCTATCGACGAACATTCTGGAGCACTGAAACGGCTGCCTAATTCGCCCTTTCAATCGGGCAACGGCCCATACTCACTAGCGATCAGCGAGTTGTTGCGTTAGCTCCCAGCTAGCCTCCCGACGGAGCAGTCGAAAAGCAGCCAAAGCGCCTGGTTCAGTCCCTATGTATATCTTTTTAGTCAGCTTTTAAGCTTCGTTTCAGTTTTGCGTTTTAAACTCTGTTGCAAGGGTGGAGTAAAGGTTTTCAGGTAGGGTTTTGCCGCAAACAAGCAAGAAGAAGAGAGGAGACGATGATGAATGGAGAATCACTGGTCAAGGTATGGGATCCCGTGGTGCGTTTTTTTCACTGGAGCATGTTGAGTGCATTTACTGTTGCCTATTTCACGGATGATGATCTGCTGACGCCGCATGTGTATGCAGGCTACCTGATTCTGGGGTTGCTGGTGATTCGTCTACTGTGGGGTGTGGTAGGTAGTCGCTACGCGCGCTTCAGCAATTTCGTTCGCTCACCGGCGGTGGTTATCGCCTATTTGAAAGATGTTGCAGCGTTCCGCGCTACTCGTTACCTTGGGCATAACCCTGCTGGCGGTGCGATGATTATTGCGTTGTTGGTCTCGCTGTTTGCGATCACCCTATCGGGAATCGCGCTGTATGGCATTGAAGAGTCCGCCGGACCGTTAGCAGGCGCAATGGCAAATGTGGACCCATTTTGGGAGGATGTTTTGGAAGAGCTCCATGAGTTTTTCGCCAACTTCACGGTAGCCCTGGTGGTGGTACACGTGGCGGGGGTGTTGCTTGCCGGTCGTCAACATGGCGAGAATCTTGTGCGCTCGATGCTCAATGGCTACAAGCGCGCCTCGTTGCCAGAGCATTCAAAGCGGTAATACCAATCATCTGAACCCAATAGAGGTAGGAGCTTTTGCTTCTGCCTCTATCCTGCCTGATTTTCCCCGGTAGCTTAAAAGCATCTGTTCGCCTACCATGCTTGGGCCAGCCAATTCACTTTTTAACAGGATAACTATCAGTGCCAGCAGTGCCAGTGTCGCAGCAACCCGGTGTGTCGACGGTGGTGATTGAGGCGCGCTGCCTCAACAAAAGCTATGGCACTGAGCCGGTGGTGCGCGGTATCGATTTCACCGTTAATAGCGGTTGTTGCTTTGGTCTACTGGGTCCGAATGGTGCCGGAAAAACCACGACGATTGCGATGATCCTCGGGCTTTCGCCCATCACCTCGGGGTCACTCACGGTATTTGGCCTCTCCATTTATGATCACGCCATGGCCATTCGTGCCCGCGCCGGTATCGTGCCGCAGAGCGATAATCTGGATCCTGACCTAACGTTGGCAGAAAATTTACGCGTTTACGGCAGTTATTTTCGCATTGAAAAGAGTCTGTTAGAGCAACGTGTTGAGGAGTTGCTTGAGTTCGCTGAACTGTCGGATCGCGCCAACGCTCGTCCCGATGCACTCTCTGGTGGCATGAAGCGGCGCCTGACGGTGGCGCGTGCATTGATCAATGATCCTGAGCTGGTCGTGTTGGACGAACCGAGCAGCGGGCTCGATCCACAGATGCGCCACATGATCTGGGCGCGTCTGCGCCAGCTGGTTCGCCAAGGCAAAACCCTGTTGTTGACGACCCACTATATGGAAGAGGCGGAGCGTTTGTGTGATGAACTGGTGGTGATGGATCACGGCAGGATTCTTGATCAAGGGTCGCCACGGCAGTTGATTCAAAAACACATTGAGCCAGAGGTGTTGGAGGTTATTGGCCATAACGAACAGGCGATAGCGCTGCTCGATGGACGCAGTGACTGCCGTGTCGAATCGGCAGGCGATACGCTCTATATCTACACGCACGATGCAGCGGCGATTATGAGTCGTTTGCAGAGTGCGCCGGAGTTGACCTTCTCTCATCGCCCCGCCAATCTCGAAGATGTTTTTTTGAAACTAACCGGGCGGGAGCTTCGAGAGTGAGCGGCGAGGGTAATTTTTAGCCGTGGTCATGGACATGAACAGATGCGTTGGGATTTAAAGCTACCACGCCCAAAATATGGCGCGATCGCATTGTGGCGGCGTAATTTTCTGGTGTGGCGCAAGCTATTGGGGCCTGCGCTGTTTTTGCACCTGGGTGAACCGCTCATCTACCTGTTGGGGTTGGGGTACGGGCTTGGCCATTTTATTGGCGACATGGCGGGCATTCCGTACATCGCGTTTTTGGCATCGGGGATTGTTGCCTCTTCAGCGATGACTACCGCTAGCCTGGAGGGCACCTATTCAGTGTTCACACGCATGGTGCCGCAAAAAACTTACGAAGCGGTGCTGGCTACGCCAACGGATGTGGATGACATCCTCACGGGCGAGATGCTCTGGTGCGCGACCAAAGCGTTGATGAGTGGCACAGCGATTTTGGTTGTAGCTACACTGCTTGGCGCAACATCGGGGTGGTCGGTGCTATGGGTGATTCCGGTTGTCTATTTGATGGGACTCTGTTTTGCGGCACCGGCAATCGTTGTTAGCACTTTTGCACCGAGTTATGATTTTTTTAACTACTACTTTACGCTGGTAGTAACGCCGATGTTTATTCTTGGCGGTGTTTTTTTTCCAATCAC
>JAADGQ010000081.1 GCA_013152295.1 Gammaproteobacteria bacterium
ATGCCGATTTTTGACGATGCAGCGTGAGCCGTGTGCAACAGCGAAGCGCCAAAAAGCAGCGCGAAAGTGAATGCTGTCAGCGATGTTGTGTGCCTTGTTGTGTTCATCTGCCGTGCTCTTTTTTTGTAAGGTGATACGAGATCATTTGCAGCGCTGCCTGACTATTGATAAGTACGCCCGTTATGTTTAAGCCAACCACCAATATGCCGACCCGCGGGATCATGGTGTGTCCAGTGGATAACACCACCCTTGGAATTCCACGCATATTCACCGAAAAATTCCACGACATCACCCTTTTGCAGCGAGCGTATTTTGGGTGCCAAATCGATGTTGTGTGCAATCAACAGAGTTTGACCGGAGGACAGGCGCACGATGAATCGTTGATGACGGCGGCCTTTTGTGTCATCACTGAGAATACGCTTCACTCTCCCCGATCCGCTAACCTGTATATCACTTGATTGGTTCTGATAGGCATCCGCAATAACATCATTGTTCTCTACGCTTTCATTGGCAAGCGCATCAGTAAACGTGGGGATGGCATCCGGGTTATTTTGTAGATACCCATAGGCACCAATACCAATCAGCAGTGCAATAAACAGTTTTTTCATCGGCGACTCAAATATTCCATTTCACTTTCAATACAGTGTTACGCAACAATGTCTGACCACACCGCGTACTCGTTTCCGTTGGGATCGGTAAAGTGAAAACGACGCCCACCGGGAAACGAAAAAATAGGCTGTACTACCGTGCCACCCGCCGCTTCGATTTTTGATTGTGTCTGCTCCAACGTTTTGCTGTACAGCACGATGAGTGCACTACCGTTTTCGGTCGAGACCGTCAGCTCTGATTTGAAAAATCCACCATTGACACCCGCGTTTGAAAAAGCGCTGTATTCGTCGCCGTAGTCAACAAAAGACCAGCCAAATACCGTGCTAAAAAAATCTTTTGTTGCAGCAAGATCTTTTGCCGGAAATTCAACGTAGTTAATTTTTTCGTGTTCACTCACTGCGTGTTCTCCTCTTTTTTATTGCGTTAAATACGCAATGTTGAATTTACAAAACTGCCAATCCACCCTTATCTTCCAACCACGCCCGGCGATCAGCGGCGCGTTTTTTGGCGAGCAGCATGTCCATTAGTGCGTTGGTGTCGTCGCCTGCTTCGATGCTGAGTTGCACCAAACGTCGCGTGTCGGGGGCGAGGGTGGTTTCGCGCAGCTGGAGTGGATTCATCTCACCGAGCCCTTTAAAACGCTGCACGTTGACTTTACCTCTGATTTTTTCCGCTTCGATGCGCTTGAGCACGCTCTGTTTCTCCGCGTCATCGAGCGCATAAAAGATCTGCTTGCCCACGTCGATGCGATAGAGCGGTGGCATCGCGACGTAGATGTTTCCGGCGCTGACCAGCGGGCGAAAATGCCTTAAAAATAGCGCGCAAAGTAGTGTTGCGATATGCGCGCCATCGGAGTCGGCATCGGCAAGAATACAGATTTTTGCGTAGCGCAGGTTGTCGAGTTTGTCGCTGCCGGGATCGACGCCGATGGCAACGGCGATGTCGTGCACCTCTTGCGAGGCGAGTACTGCGCCGGATTCAACTTCCCATGTGTTGAGAATCTTGCCACGCAGCGGCATCACCGCCTGAAATTCACGGTCACGCGCCTGTTTGGCGGAGCCACCGGCCGAGTCCCCTTCGACTAAAAAGAGTTCGCTCTGTTGTGGGTCCTGGCTACTGCAATCCGACAACTTGCCGGGCAGTGCCGGGCCGCTGGTCACTTTTTTACGTTTGATCTGTTTGCCCGCACGCAGACGACTCTGTGCGCTGGCGATGGCGAGCATGGCGATCTGCTCACCGACCTCAGTGTGCTGATTGAGCCACAGCGCGAACGCATCTTTGATCACGCCAGAGACAAATCCGGCGCACTCGCGCGACGACAGGCGCTCTTTGGTCTGACCGCTGAACTGCGGGTCGGCCATCTTCACCGAGAGGATGTAACTACAGCGCTCCCACACATCGTCCGGCGTAATGCGCACACCGCGCGGCAGCAGATTGCGGAATTCGCAGAACTCACGCACCGCCTCGGTCAGGCCGGTGCGCAGACCGTTGACATGCGTGCCCCCTTGCGCGGTGGGGATCAAATTGACGTAGCTCTCAGTCACCGCATCGCCGCCATCGGGCAGCCACAACACCGCCCACTCGGCGGCCTCCTCATCGGCTTCGTGCGTGCCGACAAACGGTGCGTCGGGCAAAATGTCGAGCCCATTCACAGCATCGCTGAGGTAATCCTCAAGTCCGCCCTCATATTGCCACTGAATCTGCTCATCGCTGGCTACGTCGTTGAGGGTGACGAGCAGGCCGGGGCACAATACTGCCTTGGCACGCAGGATATGTTTGATGCGTGGCAGCGAGATTTTCGCCGAATCGAAATAGCTGGCGTCGGGCCAGAAGCGCAGCTTGGTGCCGGTGTTCTGCTTGCCCACCTTGCCCACTTCGCTGAGCGAATGGCACTTTTCGCCGTTGGCAAAACCGATATGATGCACCTTACCGTCGCGCTTCACCCACACATCGAGCTGCCTTGAGAGCGCATTGACCACCGACACCCCCACCCCATGCAGGCCGCCGGAGAAACGGTAATTTTTGTTGGAGAACTTGCCTCCCGCATGCAGCCGAGTGAGGATCACCTCCACGCCCGGCACTCCCTCTTCCGGGTGAATATCGACCGGCATACCACGCCCGTCATCCTTCACCTCCACCGAGCCATCTTTGTAGAGCGTCACGTCGATGCGCTTGGCAAACCCGGCAATCGCCTCGTCGATGCTGTTATCGATCACCTCCTGCGCGAGATGGTTGGGGCGCGTGGTGTCGGTGTACATGCCAGGACGCTTGCGCACCGGGTCAAGACCGCTCAAGACTTCAATGGCGTCGGCGTTGTAGTTGCTGCTCATGGGTGAATTGTGTTCCACGGGTTAATGCGAAGGTGGAGATGATAGCAAATAATAGGGAGATGCCCGGATGGGTAACGTGTTGCGTTGGTGGTGGGGATTGGTGCCTACAGTTGGCATTTTGCAATGGCGACAAACCCGTAGGGTGCGCTGTGCGCACGAGCAACTCCGAGATTGAGCCAATGCGGCCTTGAACCAACTGCACCTTTCAACTCGATGGGTTTTGTTAACACATTGGAGACAACGTGTTAACAAAACCGCCATTTTCATAACACGTTGCCCGCATCAAGTTAACGAATATGCAGTTTTGCTGACGCGTCGCTATGCTCTTCACGCATCAGCCTGCTCGGTATTGACATTGCCCAACCGCGTGAACAATGTGTCATTGAGGTAGAAATTTTCCTTGCCTAGCTTGTGTTTGCTGAGTAAACCCAGGGCCACTACTTCGTCGAGGTAGCGGGCGGCAGTCTGGCGGGTAACCTGTAGCTCGGTAGAGACAAACTCGATTTTGGTATAGGGGTGACGAAACAGGTTGTTGATCAGATCCTGGCTGTAGATCTTGGGCAGTTTACTGCGCAGGCGGTGTTTGTAGTCTTGCATCATTGCCTTGATATCTTGCACCAGAACAGTAGTTTGTCGAGCCGTTTGCACCACACCTTCGAGCATGAAAAGCAACCAACCGCTCCACTCGCCCGTATTCCGCGTGGCTTGCAGCAGGCGATAATAGTCGCTCTTATGCTGATTGATGTAGCGAGACAGATAGAGCACCGGGGTATCGAGCAGACCCTGCTGCACCAGATATAGGATATTGATGACGCGCCCGGTACGGCCATTACCATCGTAAAATGGGTGAATGCTCTCGAACTGATGATGAATCACGGCCATTTTGATCAAGGGGTCCCAATCACACAGCTCTGGCTCGTTGATAACCTGTTCCAGATTGGTCATGAGTGCCGCGATCTCATCCGGATGCTGTGGCGGGGTGTAAACTGTTTCACCTGTTTGCTCGTTTTTCAGCGCCGTACCAGGAAGCTTGCGAAAACCAGCACGGTTTTTTTCAATCCCGGCCTGGATCTCCAGAATGTCGTTAACGGTGAGCAGGCCACTGCTTTTCACCTGTTCAAAGCCATCCCGTAAAGCGGCGGCATAGTTGTAAACTTCTTTCGCCGCCAAGGTAATAAAGTGGCTATTAGCACTATCACTACGGTAAATATCATCATGGGTGGTGATGATGTTTTCAATTTCCGAGCTGTCCTTGGCTTCCTGCAAGGATAAGGTGCTGATCAGGATGCTCTGGTTTGGCATGGAGGCGGCCACACCCTTGAGTTCGGCCAACGCCTGATGGGCGAGAATAAGTTTTTTCAAAACCACTTTGGTTTCGAGCTCATCCTCAAAAGGAAGTTGTTTAATTTGACTCATGTGTGCATTGTGTTCCAGCGAGTTGATGCGAAGGTGGGGATGATAGCAAAAAATGAAGGGATACTCGGATGGGCGGCGTGTTGCACTGATGGTGGGGTTGGCTAAGCTTGGCTACATTGGCCATTTGCGATCACGACAAACCTGTAGGGTGCGCTGTGCGCACGAACAACCTCGGGGAATAGCCTTTGGTGTGAGGTAATCATCAAACAAAACCCCGTGCGCACAGCGCACCCTACGGTGTTCTTGTCACAGGTGCCTGGCTATAGAGCTACCGTATTGGTGGTGAGGTTGTTACCCTGACGCAATCGTAAGTTGCATCATGAAAGGGAATAGCCTTTGGCCAAGGAGTCGCGACAACATGTTGAGCAGGGGTGATATAGAGAGACGTTTGAAGGGGGTACCGTTTGATATTTGTATAGCCTTTGCTGCCCGCTCAGCGTTGCGAGTTTTACCGCTGCTAGCAGTGGATACGAAAGGTAAGTTGCCTTTTTGGTATTGGCCGACCCAGGACAGAGCGGAGCATCTATTAGCGATTTTGATCGATCTGCAAAGAGGAGTGGTGATTTCAAAGGCTGGGCAAAACAATTCCCCCAATGCTGTCAGAGCTGCTGAGGCGGCCAATTACGACATCGCTGATGCTGTTGCTTACGCCGCTGCCTACGTTGCCCACGCTGCCAACCATGTCGAGATCAATGCCGCAGCCAACGCCGTAGCTTACGCGGTTCGTGCTGCCACGGATACGTATAACAAAGCTATTTTTGAAGACCTTGATGTTATGGCTATCCATTCTTCTCTTGAGTTGCTTCAGCGCCCACTCTGGCCAGTAGGCCCGCTTCCTCCATCCATTCAGGCACGTTGGCAACTTTTTTGCGACTGGGCAGAAAGATTAGAGTCAGGTTTTGAGGTCTGGTTCGATTTTTACCAAGACCGCCTCGACGGCAATCCTATTGATATTGATCTATTGAAAAAACAGCTTGATATTCCTGCTGAAATTCGTGACCAGGGCGCTAAATCAGTCAACGCCTATCTTGCTACCCTTATCTCCGGGGCTAACAGAGGTGAACTGAAATCGCTCAACCTGGTACGGGCGATCTTTATCGGCAACGGCGCGGCAGGCAAAACGTCGTTGATTCGTACGCTGCATAACGAACCCGTCACCGAAGGTAAAGAGGCGATGACGCCGGGCATCGCGATTCGCGAGTGGCCGGTGGCGGGGACTGAGATTACCGCCCGTTTGTGGGACTTTGGCGGCCAGGTGATGAGCCACTCGACGCACCAATTTTTTCTGCGTGAACGCTGCCTCTACATTTTGGTGCTCGATGCCCGTACCGAGATCAACGCCAATGATCAAGCGGAGTATTGGTTGGAGCATGTCAAAGCGTTTGGTAAAAATGCGGCGGTAATGCTGGTGGGCAATAAGTGTGATCTGACGCCGGTCAATCTCGATATGCGCGCACTGAAAGAGAAGTACCCGAATATCGTTGGTTTCTATCCGCTTTCGTGCACTCAGGTTGCGGATAGATTCAAACATCAATATGCGACATTTCGCGCCGATCTGATTGAGCAGTTACAACGAGTGGGTACCCATCAGCTCTATTTCACCAAAAATCAGTTTGCGGTGTTGCAATCGGTGCGTGAGCGTTCGCCAACAGATGCTTTTTTGTCGCACGAAGCATTTGATGCGTTGTGTGACCGATATGCAATCGGCGGCAAAGGGGAGTTAAGCCGTGACGATTTTTTGGGTTTGCTGGATAAGTTGGGGGAGGTGATTCACTTTCCCGAAATGTCGCGCCTGGATAGTTATGTGCTTAATCCCCGTTGGCTCACTTATGGCGTTTATACCCTGCTTTACTCCGACGAGGTGGATAGCAAACCGCAAGGTGAGTTAAGCGAGGCGCAGGTGATCAAGATATTGCGCTCAAAAAAGGTGGAAGATGAACACGGTAACGTACTCGATTATCCAACCGATAAGTGCGGCTTCATTATCGACGCCATGGAGGAGTTCAAGCTCTGCTACCGCCTGCCGGAAGATCGCAAACATTTCGTCATTCCCGACAAACTGCCCGCCGAGCAGCCTGAATTGGATTTTGATAAAAAGGCGCCCGGCACATTGGCATTTGAGTTCGATTTTTGTGGCTTCCTGCCGCGCCATGTGATGCCAACTCTGATCGTCGCCCGCCATGAAGAGGTAGTTGATGGCAATGTGTGGCAAAACGGAGTGGTGTT
>JAADGQ010000166.1 GCA_013152295.1 Gammaproteobacteria bacterium
ATCCCCACTGCATCGTTTGACCAAAGAAAATTTGAGAACCATCCTTCAAGATGCAGGAGCAATGCTGGTTCCGAGCATGAGCCTTGTGAAGGTTCGTGATTCGTTTGCTAGCACTTCGGCTATCGGTAGATCGTGGCAACGAGATATTGCGGGTCAACGCATTACTAGCCCTATTGTAAGCGAGCTACTTGCAGCCATTGATGCAAGAAAACGCGCTATCTTACTCACTGGGCTTCCTGGCTCTGGTAAAACCTGTGTGATATTGGCCGTGCAAGAAGCATTGGAACAACGAGCGCAAACTCACACAGACATTGTACCGCTCTTCATTCAAGCGCGAGAATTTGCAGACCTTGCCACGATGCAAGAACGTCAAACCATGGGTTTATCCGAGCAGTGGGTAGAACAAGCTGCCCGTATGGCTGAAGAAGCACAAGTGGTCGTAGTTATTGATTCTTTGGATGTACTGTCCATTGCCCGTTAACACAGCATACTGACATACTTTTTGGCGCAAATAGATCGCCTGTTATTGATTCCGAATATTACTGTAGTAACTGCCTGCCGTGACTTTGACCGACAATACGACCGTCGAATTGCCGAGCGAGAATGGGATTGTGAATTAAAGTGTCCTCCATTGGATTGGAAGTCCGAAGTAGCTTCGCTACTTAAAGTGCTTGGCATTCACACGGCGACCATAGATGCTGTTACCCGAGAGCTGATTCAGAACCCTCGCGAACTGGCATTGTTTGTAGAGCTTGCGCAACGAGAGGGAAGTTTTAATGTTGTGACAAGCCAAGCATTGGCGCAACGGTATCTCGATACTATAGTGCGAGCCGATAGCACTCTAGGCGAGTCGGCAATGCAAGCGATTGAAAGCGTCGCTAATGAAATGCTTAAGTCGCGCAGCTTGGCGATTCCTCACCAACGCTTTAGTGCCTCACAAGATATTCAAAGAGTGCTATGTAGCCTCAATGTGCTGCAAAAAACTCAAGATGGAAAATTGACGTTTGGGCATCAAACTCTGCTGGATGTGCTGGTGATCAGTAGGGCTATGCGTCAGGGGGTCACGCTGAATGAATTTATTCAAGGATTGCCCCCTGTACCCTTTGTGCGTCCCAGTATCCGTAGTTTTATCGCACAGCTGGTAACCGGAGAGCGTAGCGAATTCAGAAGACAACTGAGAACGGTATTGACTGGTAGCGCCGCTTTCCACATTCGCCGCTTGGTAGCGGAATCGTTTGCTGAACAGATACCACAGGATGACGACTGGCCTCTGGTGCGTGATTTGCGTAATAGGCATCGAGAGGTGTTTCAGGTGATTTATACTCAAGCGATGCAAGTTGATTGGCATCACTTTTGGGTTAGACATTTAATACCAGTTTTGATGGATGCGCGAGATACCGAGGGATTGACAGCGCATGTGCATCGCATCTCACAGTGGAAAAATGAAGATCCCGCAGATGTATTGCAGTTTTGGACGAAAGCATTATCACTGGACTGGCTTGATGGCAAAGAAATTTCTGACCAACTAGGTCATTATTTGTCTGAAATCAATCCAGAAAATTTGGCGCTTGCTACACCCTTGCTTGATCGGTTACTTAGTATGCCCCGACGAGATCACGAATTTCTGGGGCATACCATTGCTCGTTGCGTGACAGCAGGGGTTATAGACGATGCCTGGTTATGGCGCTATGTGGCAGGTGGAATCAACGACGACGATGTAATCAACAATCGGTTCGATAACAAACTGCATTGCCAACCCCATGAATTTGGAAAGAGCAACGATAATTTTTTCTGCCAGCGAATGGAGCAATCTACTACGTTACTGGATTTGGCAATAGAGTCTATTGAGCATTGGGGTGGAGTTCAATTATCACTCTGTGGCGATACCCGTATAGGTTACCGAAATGGATTCCTGAGAGACACTTCATACAACGATGTCCATAGCCAACACGACACACGACATGTCGATAGTTTAAATATTCTGCTAAGTTCAATAGAAACTGCCATCCTGAATCATGCAAAAGAACATTCCGACTGGTGGCAATGCAACCGCAAACGCCTGTGTTGTAACCACGAAGGAGCGTTGGTCTACTTCGCCACCCTCGCTTGTATCACTTATCCTTTAGATAATGTTGACTTGATCGGACACATGTTATGCGATAAGAATTTACTGGGATTTGAACTTACATACGAATTGGGAGCGTTGGTGCAAGCGGCATTCATTTATCTCGATCCGGTTTCACAAGACGCGATCATGGCGTGCATATTGAATGTATGGGATGAACATTTCGAGGATAAGCAGCACCGTTTCTGTATATTGAAAAAACGGGGAGAATTGATTGCCTCCATTCCTTGCCATCTGCGCTCATCCGAAGCGCAAGCAGTACTGGATACCTATGAAACTAAAGAAGGGATATTAATACGTCAACCTGATATTCACTCGTCGGGTGGTACGGTTTCAGCCCCGTTTTCATATGAGGTGTTTCTTAGTTGTAGCGATAGCGAGGTATTACTATTGCTTGCACACTACTCTGAATACGTCATAGAGTTTGATGACTTTTTGATTGGTGGGGAACGAGAAGTTGGCTGGCAATTGCGTGAAGCAGCGTCTCGCCATCCGATACGCTTCTTGCGGTTATTGTCCACCCATTGGGCCAAAATTTCCGAAAAGTTCTGTGATGACATCATGGGCGGCACCGCTACTTATCTGAATCATCGTTACGGCAACTTGCAAGCTAATGCTTCATGGACGCCAATCGATGAGCCTGATGCCTATGCATTGGTAGATCATATCCTTGATGAGATAGAAAAACATCCTAATCACTGGCATCACAATCGTGTTGCATCAAGTGCTCTTCAAGCCTGCGCACATGTTATACAGGACACACAAAATGCTGCCCGGTTGGTGTTTATAGCAATAGGTTTTGCAAGTCTTCGAGAGAAAAGCTTTATTGAAGGGGATTCGGGGGACATGCTCACAACTGGCATCAATATGATAGGTGGTCGCATTGCTGAAGCTTTGATGATTTTAGCCAATAAATTTCAAGAAAACAGTGTTCTGTTTCCTGAATTACTCGCGCCCACACTACGTCGCTTTGCAGGACATGAACATCCCGCGGTTCGCGCGTTGATCCTGAGGCGCTTACCCTATTTACAGAGCCAAAACCCTGTACTGGGGTGGGATTTGTTCGAACGTGCTATGCAAAATGAGAATGGACTTTGGCAGATCGCAGAACGATGCCTTTATTACAGTTATCGCAATGACTTTGAAAAAATTGGTCCCATGCTAGATCGTATTTACCGAGAGGGAAATGGGGAAGATATGGAGACTTGGGGACGCGTATCTGCCTTGTCAGCTTTGTCTGATCGTATCGACTTTGTTGTTTGGTTGGAGAATTTGAAAAACTTGGGTGCTTCGAACGCTTGGCAGGGAGCTGCAAGCGTATGGATAAACCCTGAAAATATCAAACAACATCGGAGCCAGTGTCTTGTTGGTATCGAAGCTGGTTTGAATGCCAATAGCGCACATGCCAACATAGTCGCGCAGAAGATGGAAAAAATATTCCGAGATAACACGCCAGTTATCTCTATTCCGATAGAGCTGGTTCGTCTATTCTTTAATGCCTTAGAAAGCAATAGTGAGAATAGGCATCATTCCCTCTCATGGTTTGGCGAGTGGCTTAATGCTATAGCGCATCGTGACCCAGAATATGCAATAGCTGCAACTGAAATTTATTTGGTCTATGTTAAAAAACATACTAGGCTATATCTGTACGACCATGAAAATAACCTGACCCAACTAATGACCCGCCTATTTGCAGAAGCAGAGGAACGAGAGGAATCTGATCATGGCAAGATGCTACGACGCGTGGTATCGCTGCAAGATACGCTGTTGTCATTAGGGTTAGATAGCATTAACGCTTGGCTTAGAGCCGCTGAGCGACCATGAGCACAAAGGCTAATTGGACACCCACCCTAGGCCAGCTCGACTTATGACAACTCATGGTGAGTGTCCAAACAATAAATAACGTTAATGACATCGGTTAAGAAATGCCCCCTTTTCACGAGTTTATTCAATGCTCGCCTAATAGCTCCCTGGAAGAGAGCCTCACCGACCTTGGTGAGCGCTATATTGCCGATTGGCTGCCCCCCCTGGCACCGATGATTGAGCGAGTAACCTTCGTTTTGTACGCTCAGAACCATCCTGCAGACTGGTCTAGTTGACCTTCGAGTTTGTGGGTTCGATGGGTTGAGTGATCCCTCTCTACGTGATCTCGGGTTGAAGGTGTGGCAAGAATTGTGAATAATGCTCGCTCGCTTAATCTCTCCAGGCGTTTCTGTTGCGCTGTGTTGTCTTTCTGTTTGAGACGAAGCGCGAGGATGTTGCTCTCTCAATGGCTGTTTTTTTGATGGAAACCGGAGAAGATCGTCGGTTCGGTTAGCCCGTTTTTATTGTTGGCGCCGGGTCGTCGTTGCACTGAGTTGAGGCGGCCTGCATCGGCCCTCCCGCAACGCTACATTGTGAACCCCGTCAGGCCTGGAAGGGAGCAGCGGCAACAATCGATGCGTGTGCCGGGTTTCGGGTGGGTGTGGGTCGCCACTTAATCTTTGCTGTTGATTGGCCGTAACGCTCAGCCGCCGGTTATTGGCGACTTGTTTGACACACTATCGCGACACTCATCTTTCGCAACGGTATCGAATAACCCCACCATGAGTTATCAGGTATTAGCACGTAAATGGCGACCCAAAGTGTTCGCCGAGCTGGCGGGACAAGAGCACGTGCTGCGCGCCCTGGTGAACGCGCTCGATAACGACCGTTTGCACCACGCCTACCTGTTTACCGGCACCCGTGGTGTGGGCAAGACTACGATTGCGCGCATTCTCGCTAAATCACTCAACTGCGAAACGGGTGTGAGTTCGACGCCATGCGGTGTCTGTCCAACCTGTACCGAGATTGCTGAGGGCCGCTTCGTCGATCTGATTGAAGTGGATGCCGCTTCGCGCACCAAAGTCGAAGATACCCGTGAGTTGCTCGACAACGTGCAGTACGCACCGACCCGCGGGCGTTACAAGGTGTACCTCATCGATGAAGTGCACATGCTCTCCAGTCACAGCTTTAACGCGCTACTCAAAACCCTTGAGGAGCCGCCGCCCCACGTAAAATTCCTGCTCGCGACCACCGATCCACAGCGACTGCCGGTGACTATTTTGTCGCGCTGTCTGCAGTTTAATCTGAAGCGCCTCACCATCGAGCTGATTCGCGATCATCTGCAGTACATCCTAAAAGAAGAGAAGTTGGACTATGAAGCACCGTCGTTAATGCTATTGGCGCGGGCGGCGGATGGCAGCATGCGTGATGCGCTGAGCCTGCTCGATCAGGCCATTGCCTACGGTGGTGGCACACTAAATGAGACGGACGTGCGCACGATGCTCGGTACCGTGGAGCAGCGCTATGTGCTCGAACTGCTGCAGGCGCTGGCGAATGGTGACGGTGACGCGCTGCTTGAGGTGGTTCATCGCTTGGCCGAGCAGGCCCCAGACTTTTCTGGGGTGCTGGCGGATATGATTGCGCTGCTCTATCGGCTGGCGTTGGCACGCACGGTGCCGGGGGCCGTGGATGAGAGTCTGGCCGATCATGACGAGGTGGCTGCGTTGGCCGAAACGATCAGTGCTGAAGACGTGCAGCTCTACTATCAGATTGCGTTGATCGGCCGTCGTGATCTGCCTTTGGCGCCCGATCCACGCAGCGGCTTTGAGATGATTCTGCTGCGTATGTTGGCGTTTCGCCCAGGCGATGGCAGCGTACCTGGGCCGCGCGTCGACACGGCCGTGCCCTCTGTTGCTCCCTCCGCTGCAGGCAGTGCTAAAGTGACTGTTTCTGATCGTTCGGCATCATCATCAGCAGCGCCACCACTGGGTTCCAGTGCTGCTGATGTGTCTCGCCAATCAACAGCAGTCGCTGATTGTCCGGCCGCGGCGGAAAATAGCGCCACTGTTGTTGAGTTGCTCGATAGTAGTGAGTGGCCGCAGGTGGTAGAGAAACTGCGCATCAGCGGCATGGTCAAAGAGCTGGCAGCCAATTGCGCCATGGTACGCCGCAATGGCGATACACTCTATTTGCAGTTGAGCGAGCCGCATAAGCACCTGCTGGGAGAGCAGCGCGAAAAGCGCCTCGAACAGGCGCTGCAGCACTATTGTGGCGGCGCGCCATTGAAAGTTAGATTCGCGGTAGAGGGCGCAATTACAGCGGAGACGCCGGCGCGGCGAAATCATCGTTTGGCGGAGGAGCGCCAACGAGAGGCCGAACGGTCGATCGAGAGTAGTGCGCAGGTGCAGGCGCTGCAGGAAGCGTTCGACGCGCGCATAGTGCCCAACTCCATTCGCCCCGCAAGCTAGCGCTATCAGCGTTGGCTCGCGGGGCAGACTCTCATTAACGAAATAATAAATTAGAGGAAAAATCGATGAAAAACTCTCT
>JAADGQ010000171.1 GCA_013152295.1 Gammaproteobacteria bacterium
ATATCAGCTCTGACACCTCGACTAAACTCAAAGTCACTGGCATTGACCTCTTCTCGGCAGGTGACATCAATGGCGATGAGAGTACTGAAAATATCGTCTATCAAGATGTTAACGCTGGCATCTACAAAAAAATTGTGATCAAGGACAACCGCGTCAAAGGCGCTGTGATGTATGGCGATACCGTTGATGGCAGCTGGTATTTTCAACTCATGCGTGAGAATACCGACGTCACGGATATTCGCTCCAAACTGCTACTTGGCCAGGCACACTTGGGCGACGCAGGCCATGGTGGTTTTGATGCAGCCGCTGCGATGAGTGAAGAGATGGAGGTGTGCGGCTGTAACGGTGTCTGCAAAGGCGATATCACCAAAGCGATTACCGAACAGGGGCTGTTTACGCTCGATGACGTGCGCGCGCAGACCAAAGCATCGGCATCGTGTGGCTCCTGTACGGGCTTGGTGGAACAGATTTTAGCATCGACTCTCGGTGGCGACTACTCGGCTACACCGCAAGAGAAGCCACTCTGCAAATGCACCGATTACACGCATGATGAAGTGCGCAAGTCGATTCGCGAAAATCAGTTGACGAACATAAGCGCAGTGATGCACTTCCATGAGTGGCGCAGTGAAGATGGCTGCCACGCATGCCGTCCGGCGCTCAACTACTACCTTATCTCCACCTGGCCTGAGCAGGCAAAAGATGACTATGCATCGCGCTACATTAATGAACGCGTGCACGCCAATATTCAAAAGGATGGCACCTATTCGGTGATTCCACGCATCTGGGGTGGTGTGACCACTGCAGATGAACTGCGCACCATTGCCGATGTGGCGGACAAATACGCAGTGCCCACAGTGAAAATCACCGGCGGTCAGCGCATTGATCTGCTCGGTATAAAAAAAGAGGATCTTCCTGCCGTGTGGGATGACCTGAATAAAGGCGGCATGATTTCAGGTCACGCTTACGCAAAAGGCTTGAGAACAGTCAAAACCTGTGTCGGCCAGGAGTGGTGTCGCTTCGGCACACAACGCTCTATGGATATGGGCATCGATCTTGAAAAAATAACCTGGGGTTCATGGACGCCACATAAATTCAAGATCGCGGTGAGCGGCTGCCCACGCAACTGCGCTGAAGCAACGATCAAGGATTTTGGCGTCGTCGCTGTAGACTCCGGCTGGGAGCTACATGTCGGTGGCAACGGCGGCATCAAGGTACGAGTAACTGACCTGCTCTGTAAAGTCTCAACAGAGGATGAGGTTAAAGAGTATTGCGGCGCATTTATGCAGGTCTACCGCGAGGAGGCGCACTATCTGGAGCGTACTGCACCATGGATCGAGCGCGTTGGTCTGAGTTACGTCAAACAGCGAGTGGTTGAAGATGAGACGGGCAGAAAAGCACTTTATAAGCGTTTTATCCAGTCACAACGTATTGCTCAGACCGACCCATGGGCCGAGCGTGCCTCAGGGGATGTGGATGCCCACGAATTTACACCACTTGTGATGGAGTGATTAAACAGATGAGTGATTGGATTGAAGTCGGAGCTNNGCTGTAGAGGATATTCCACGCCAAGGCGCCCGTATCTTGAAAAATGACACCGGTGATATTGCACTGTTTCGCACTGTTAACGATGAGGTTTTTGCTGTGCGTGACGCGTGTCCGCATAGCGGTGGGCCGTTGTCGCAAGGCATCGTGCATGGACGCCGAGTCACCTGCCCGCTACATAACTGGGTGATCGATCTGGCCAGTGGTGAAGCGCAGGCACCTGATGAGGGTTGTGCTGGAACCTATCCGGTCAGAGTAGAAGCAGGCCGTGTTTTCTTAGGGAAAAAGACCGCCCGTTCCGCCGGGGCTTGAACGGGCCTACGGGTTACCGGCGTGTATTAATAAAAGTCGAGCTTTTAGCTTTGTCTCAAAGATTGACCTCAATGGGGAGAATATAACGATGTTATTCGGCCGTCAGCAAAAAAATCCGATTAAACTGCCCGACAAAGAAGTCGTAGAGTGGAAATACACCACATGTGGTTACTGCTCAACGGGCTGCTCCATTGAGGTAGGTTTGAATGCTGCGGGTAAAGGCGTGTCGTGCCGTGGTGTTGGCGACGCACCGGTCAATCAGGGCAAACTCTGTATCAAAGGTATCTTTGAGTATGAGCTGTTTGATACCTCAAATCGTGGCACTGTGCCATTGATGCGTAAAAAACCGTATGAGCTTTATGAACAGACCTCCTGGGATCAAGCTCTCAATAAATCGGCTTCGGAAATTACGCGCATTCAAGAGAAGTATGGGCGCGACTCGTTTGCGATTGTTTCAACAGGGCAGCTACTGACTGAAGAGTTCTACACGTTGGGTAAACTGGCTCGCGGCGTGATCGGCACCAACAATTACGACGGCAATACCACGCTCTGTATGGCATCGGCGGTGTCGGGTTATAAACGCTCTTTTGGTTCCGACGGGCCGCCGGGCTGTTATGACGACTTTGAAGATACGGAATGTTTGCTGGCATTTGGATCGAACCTGCCTGAGCAGCATCCGATTATCTATTGGCGGTTGCGTCAAGCGCTGGAAAAAAGAAAGTTCCCGATCATCGTTGTTGATCCGCGCGTGACTATGTTTGCTCAGATGGCTGACATGCACCTGCCCATTACGCCGGGTACGGATGTGGTGCTGTTGAATTCACTGGCCCATGTGATTCTTAAAGAGGGGTTGGAAGATCGTGCTTACATAGAGGCGAATACCACTGGATTCGATGATTTTTTAGCTGTTGTTGAGCAGTACGATCCCGTTACCGCATCGCGTATTTGCGGTATAGACGAGGACACTATTCGCAATGTTGCTCGCCTTTACGCCAAGGCGGGTTCAGCGATGTCGATCTGGACCATGGGTATCAATCAAAGCACCCATGGCTCTGACGGCGTGGTCGGCATTAACAGCTTGAACCTGATTACCGGAAACATCGGCAGACCTGGCGGTACCAGCCTGTCGATCACCGGTCAATGCAACGCCATGGGTACCCGCGAGTGGTCATCCTGCTCAGGCTTGCCGGGCTACCGCTTGCTGGAGCGCGAAGGCGACCGTAATCACATCGCAGATTATTGGGGCATTGATGCAGACTTTTTTCCGAAGAAAAGGGGGCTGGCTCAAACCGATATTTTCCCTGCTATCGAAACCGGTCAAATCAAGGGGTTGTGGTTGGTTGCCACCAATCCAATGACTTCTATGCCTAACACTGCACGCATCCGTAAAACGTTAGAGAAACTCGAGTGCTTGATCGTGCAGGATGCCTACGCGGATGTAGAGACCACGGAGTATGCACACATCTACCTGCCCGCTGCGTTGTGGGCGGAAAAAGAGGGCGTGTTCACCAACACGGAACGACGCGTTAATTTGGTGCGCAATGTCACCGAGCCACCCGGTGACGCAAAGCCTGATCTGTGGATTTTCAATCAGATGGCTAAACGTTTTGCTGATACAGGGCGTAATAAAATTGAGTTTCCCGAAACTGCTGAGCAGGTTTTCGAGCAGCTTCGTGAGCTATCAAAGGGGCGCATGCTTGATTATTCAGGTATCGACTACGCAACCCTGGAAAAACAGCGCGGTGTGCAGTGGCCCTGCACTGAAGGTGCTGAGACTGGAACAGCTCGTCTCTACAGCGATGGCAAGTATCAATACCCTGACGGCAAAGCCAAGCTGATTCCGCTGCCGTTTGTCGATAATAACGAGCGGCCTGATGAGGAGTATCCGTTCTGGCTCAACAGTGGTCGTGTGGTAGAGCATTTCCATACCCGCACGCGTACCGGCAAGGTAGGCAACCAGAACAAGTTCAGCCCAACACCCTATATGGAGATGAATCCTGACGCTGCTCATGAGTTGGGTATTGAACACATGAGTTATGCGCGCCTTATCTCTCGTCGCGGTGATGCGGTGGTGTTGGTGCAGTTGACGCATCGCGTATCGCCGAATCAGGTGTTTATCCCGTTTCATTTTCATGAATGTGTGAATCGCCTGACACTGGGTCTGCTTGATCCACATTCACGCCAACCGGCATTTAAGCAGAATTCGGTGCGTATTGAGGCCGTTGCAGATCAAGTGGCGGCAGCAGCAACCAACCGCGCAGCACGCTCATTTTAGATCGTTGTAATAGTTTTAAGCTAAGTCATTTACGGCGCTTTCACAGCACTCTAGAAATACGACGCAGAACAGGATAACCCTATGTTCAAAGTACGTGATAACGAACCGGACTATGCTTTCATCCCCGATGTTAAGGCGAGTAAATGTAGCCAGCACGGCACACCGATTCAGTTAGTCGATGAAAAAAGCAGTGAGCTCGCGGGTAAGAGCTTGAATATTAACGGTGACGATGGCGTGGGTGAAAACCCCAACCGTTACAAACAGCACGGTTTTCATTTCACGGCGGATAACTGTATTGCGTGTCACGCCTGTGAAGCAGCGTGTAGTGAAAAAAATGACCTGCCCGCGCACATCAGTTTTCGCTCTGTTGGGTATGTCGAGGGCGGCAGTTATCCCGCCTACCGTCGCGTTAACATCTCGATGGCGTGTAACCACTGTGAAGATCCCGTCTGCCTGAAAGGTTGCCCAACGCGCGCCTATACCAAGTTTGCAGAGTATGGCGCGGTGCTCCAAGACCCTGATATCTGTTTTGGGTGTGGCTATTGCACCTGGGTCTGTCCCTATAACGCACCGCAGCTGGACCTCGTTAAGGGTCAGGTCTCGAAATGCAATATGTGTGTCGATCGTCTTGAGGTGGGTCTAAAACCAGCTTGCGCTTCCGCCTGTCTTGGCGGCGCATTGGATTTCGGCATTATCGAAACAACGCCGGAAAATCGCGATCAGGCCAAGCTCGATATTCCCGGTTTTCCAACGCCAGAAATCACGCATCCCAATATTCGCTTTCAACAAACACGCAGTTTGCCTAATGAGATGGGCCGGGCCGACACCATGCCATTGCGCTATGTGCGTGATGACAAAGCGTCCGGCCACTACCGACCGACAGTTGGCTCTGCGACAAGCGAGGATGGCGCGGTTGAAAAACGTCAGTGGAATCTGAAGAAGCTCAGTTCACGGGAAAACCCATTGGTCTTTTTTACGTTGATTTCGCAGGCCGTCATCGGCGCGTTTCTGATGCTGTTTTTGGGACCGTTGTTTGGTTTTGAGACACTCTCTTACGCACAACATCCAGTTGTCTATACGGCGTTGCTGTTTGCGCTGCTCGCAGTTGAGGGCGGAGCATTGGGTATGTCGACACTGCATCTCGGTAAACCGCACCGTTTTTACCGTGCCTTCAATAATCTACGCTACTCGCCGGTGAGTCGTGAAGTTGCTTCATTAGGACTGTTTTATGGATTATTGGGTGCTTACGCAGTGACCACATTGGGCCTGTTTAATTGGTTGCCCGATTTCCTGGTTGCTACTTTAATGGATGTAAGCGGTTGGTTAGCAGTATTGGTGGGGCCGTTAGCACTCTATGCCATGCATAAAATTTACCGTATCAAGGCTAGACCCTTTTGGAATCACTGGCAGGTGCTAACATCGTTTTACGGCAACATGTTGACGTTAGGCGCGCTGACCATTGCGCTTGTTTATGCGCCTGTTTTGATTGTGCAGGGGGAGAGTATTCAGCCGTTGATGTCCGTACTGGTCTGGCCCATTTTATTGGGATTGTTAATGGAGTGCGCCGGGCTCTTCGCTCATGCCCGTTATCTTGTCTGTCGTGGTGATGAAGCAGCAGCATCACACCTGTTGCAACGCACCCAGTTCGGTAACACCTACCGCGCACGCAATGTTGGCTTAGCCGCCGGACTATTGGCTGCCGTGGTTTGTGTCAGCATAGGTGCCGATGGCGGTGCTGGCCTGTTCGCATGGCTGTTGGTAGCCGCAATTATTGTCACCACTGCATTGGTCGGGCGAGCACTGTTCTACGTGTTGGTGATCCCGACCACCATGCCGGGCGCGTTTTTCTGGCGTAATGCCGGTTTTCAAGAGCATGCCCGCGAGTCGGGTCTTGCCGAGATGCCGCAAGCGGGTGTGTTACCCCATGAGCACTATCAGAAAGAGGCATTGGATCGTGCAGCTAAAGAGCTCCGAGAGGATTTTGCAACGATCAAAGCTCAGGGTTTTGGCGTGAGTTTGCGTCGCCTTAAAGAGAATGTTATGGCGGTGGCGAAGAGCTGTTTTGCATAACAAAGTGAGTAATAGTCCACCAACAAAGAGCAATCCCATAAGAGGGCTTCTGTTACCATGCGGGGTCTTTCACGACGCCGCTGGGGCTGGAGGTTTAACCGTTGTTCTCTCATTTTTCACTGCATCGACTGTTAATCAAGTCACTTAGAGAGCAGGGCCTGCGTCAACCAACGCCGGTCCAGATTGAGGCCATCCCCCTGATCCTGGATGGTATGGATCTACAAGTAACCGCCGAAACCGGAAGCGGCAAGACGGTTGCCTATCTGGCACCTGCGCTACACCAACTGCTAACCACCGCCCATCCGAGCGGCGGTACCCGGCTGCTGGTCGTGCTGCCAACCCGTGAGCTGGCGCAGCAGGTGTTCAAAACATGCCAGCAGTTGACCCGCCACACCCGTCTCAGCGCCGGCCTGATTTACGGTGGTGAAGCGATTGACCCGCAGTACGCACTGTTGGCCGATGAACCGGCCATTGTCATTGCCACCACCGGGCGCCTGCTCGAACATATCGAAACCAATAGCATCGACCTCGCCACCCTTGAGATATTGGTACTTGATGAGGCCGACCGCATGCTCGACATGGGCTTTAGCGATGATGTGCTAAAAATCGTTGAGGTCAGCAGCCCCAAACGCCAGACCCTGCTGTTTTCAGCAACGATGAACAACGCCTGGCTAGGCGCCATGGCCAACAAGGTACTGCGCGAACCCGAAGTGCTTGAGGTCAGCGGTGGGCGCACCAGCCACAGTGCGATTACCGAACAGGTCATGCTCGCTGACAATGAAGCCCACAAACAGAAACAACTGTTGTGGCTGCTCAGTTTTGAGCCATACCGCAAAGCTATCGTATTCACCAACAGCCGGGTGAATGCCGAACGCCTCGGTTCACTGCTGCAACAAAAAAAATACCGTGTCGTCGCACTACACGGCGATGTGCTTCCTGAACGCCGCAAGCGCGTGATGGAACGCCTCGACGCTGCTGAAGCCAAGATACTGGTAGCCACCGACGTAGCCGCCCGTGGGCTGGATATCGACGGTGTCGATCTGGTTATCAATTTCGACATGCCACGCCGCGGCGATGACTACGTACACCGCATCGGCCGCACTGGTCGCGGTGGTGAAAAAGGTGTCGCGATTACGCTCGTTCAACCCGATGAGTGGAACCTCAAAGCCAGTGTCGAACGCTATCTGAAACACACCTTTGAACCACGTCTGATTGAGGTGTTGCAGGGGCAATTCAAAGGCCCCAAGAAGCTACGCGCCTCAGGTAAAACCGTGGGCAACAAAAAGAAAAAAGAGAAAGGTAATCGAGATAGCAAAACCAGAAAAAAAGCAAAGCAGCGCAAACGGCTAAAGCAGAGTATCGGCAAGCGCCGTGCGCCCGGCAAAGCTCCCCGCAATGAGAGCAGCACGTAAAGAAAAACAGCCTCAGCTACTTCCGCAGGGCGGTAATCTTTTCAATTGCGATCACCTCTGAAGCTGAGTAGATATCACTCAGCGCTGCGGGCGCCTTGCCCGTGTGCGGTAAAAAAAGAAGTTCGACGAGATCTTTGTGACTCTGATTGGATGGGTCAAAAGAGGCATCAGCGAGGGCCTGTAGCGTCAGCGAGTAGTCATAACCGGCGTGTGAAAAAACCTGCTCCACGAACATTTTTTTGCTGGTGGGTGACAACATATTCGGGCTGCTGGGTAACTGCTCCGACACAGTGACATACGACTCAGCCAGTTTCTCCAATACCGCTTGCTGCCCGAGCGGAGCGGCACCACCACTGTTAGCTGCCCCTTGATCACTGCAACCTGCCGCTAC
>JAADGQ010000073.1:0-9175 GCA_013152295.1 Gammaproteobacteria bacterium
TGCGTCTACCTGTTGCCGCTATGGTTAAGCCTGATGAGATGGGTGATGAGATCAGTGGCGAGATAGGTGAACAGATCGCTGAAGCGCCATGCGCGGCTGCGTTAAACGCGTGCGGGAGCTTCTCATGAATGCCGCCACCATATTGGTTGTAGAGGATGATCTGCCGCTACGCGAGGCACTCTGTGATACGTTGCAGCTCGCAGGGTTTAATACCATTGCCGTTGGTGACGGTCGTGCCGCGCTGCAGGCGGTGAACGATAGCAACGTAGCGATGGTAGTCAGTGACATACAGATGGAGCCGATGGATGGTTATGCGCTGCTAAAAAGCGTTAAAGCATTGCGTGCAGAGATGCCGGTACTGCTCATGACCGCTTATGGCAACATCGAAAATGCAGTGGCAGCGATGCGTGATGGCGCAGTGGATTATATCGCCAAACCCTTTGAGGCAGAGGTTTTGGTGAGCACAGTCAATCGCTACCTGCCGCAAAGCGACTGTGCTGATACTGCGATGGTGGCGGAGGATCCGCTCACGCGCAAACTTGTCAGTCTGGCAAAAAAAGTGGCAGGCAGTGATGCCAGTGTGCTGTTGAGTGGCGAAAGTGGCACGGGCAAAGAGGTTTTGGCGCGTTACATCCATCAAAACTCAGCGCGCGCAGAGCAGCCATTCATAGCCATCAACTGCGCGGCTATTCCTGAAAACATGCTTGAAGCGACGCTCTTCGGTTATGAAAAAGGGGCGTTTACGGGCGCTTATCAGAGCAGCCCCGGCAAGTTCGAGCAGGCGCAAAAAGGCACGCTGCTGCTTGATGAAATTTCCGAAATGGATCTTGGTCTGCAAGCAAAGCTGTTACGTGTTTTGCAAGAGAGAGAGGTCGAGCGTCTCGGTGGTCGCAAAGTGATTCCACTCAATGTGCGTGTGCTGGCAACCACCAATCGTAATATTCATGATGAAGTGGCGGCAGGCCGGTTTCGTGAAGATCTGTTCTACCGCCTCAATGTTTTCCCGTTGTTTCTCCCCCCTTTGCGAGATCGGCCGCGGGATATTATCCCGCTGGCGCAACACATTGTTGTTCGTTGTGCCAAGGCTGCGGCCCGGCCGACTCCCGCCTTTTTAGAGGATGCGAAGCAACGTTTGTTAACGCATAACTGGGCGGGCAATGTGCGTGAACTCGATAACGTACTGCAACGGACAGTGATTTTGTTGCAAGGCAATGAGATCACCGCTGCGGACATCTGCATTGAATCCATTGAACAACATGTATGCCGGGGCAGTGTGTCAGCAGCGGCAGTTGATGCTGTTGTTGACACACTGCCTGCCAAAGAAGAGGGTCTGAATATAGACCTTAAATCAAGGGAGCAGGGATTGATTATTGAAGCGCTCAAGGAGACGCTGGGCAGTCGTAAAATGGCTGCCGAGCGGCTGGGCATCAGCCAGCGCACACTGCGCTACAAACTGGCGCGTATGCGTGAGTCAGGTGTTGCCATACCTGGAACATCACCGCTACACAGCGTCTGATTAAGCAGGAGATGAGCATGAGCGAGATCAATACCACACAACTCTTGTCGCAGATTCGGGCGATGAAAGTCGCTGCCCAAGGCGGTGCAGCAATGGAGCAGACAGGTGGCCAGGCAGCGCAACAGGTTGAATTTTCATCCATGCTGAAAGGTGCCATCGACAAGGTTAACGAGACGCAAAAAAGTGCCGGGGCATTGAAAACGGCATTTGAGATGGGTGATCCAAATGTCACGCTGCCACAAGCGATGATCGCTACGCAAAAAGCCGGTATCTCATTTCAAGCCATGACCCAAGTACGCAACAAGCTGGTCTCTGCCTATCAGGATGTGATGAATATGCCGGTATGATCACTCGGCTTGAATTGAAAATACTATGGGTGTCTGTTGAATTTAATACCTATTTAATAACAGTTTAAAAATAAAAGCTGAATAAAAAATGGCTCTCGTAAACGCAGATAACATCAGCAAACCGATGCGTGGGTTTAGCGCGCTGCCTATATTGCGGCAGATCGGTTTAATGGCCGGACTGGCTGCTAGTGTGGCGCTTGGTGGTGCGGTGGTGATGTGGTCCCAATCACCCGATTTTAGGACGCTATACAGCGATCTGGCTGAACAGGATGTTGTTAATGTCAGTGCTGGTCTGCAGCAGGCGGGCATACCGTTCAAGGTGTCAGACGTTAACGGATCGGTGAGTGTGCCTGCGGATCAGTTGCAAAATGCTCGCCTTAAACTGGCGGCGCAAGGTCTGCCCAAAGGTGTGGCGAACGGCTTTGAGTTACTGGATCAGGAACAGGGTTTCGGTAGCAGTCAATTCATGGAGAAAGCGCGTTACCAACGTGCGCTTGAGGGCGAGCTGGCGCGTACCGTCAGCGCCGTGAATAACGTTCAGTCAGCACGGGTGCATCTGGCGATTCCCAAAAGATCAGCATTCGTTCGTGATCGCAAAGCGCCTTCTGCTTCGGTGCTGGTACAACTCTATCCCGGTCGCACGCTGAGCGAAGGACAGGTGACAGCCATCGTTCACCTTGTCTCATCCAGTGTGCCAGGGCTCAATGCTGAGCAGGTTTCAGTGACCGATCAAAAGGGCGTACTGCTGACCAGCAAGGCGCAGTCCGCTGAAGCAAAACTAAGTAGTAATCAGCTGGAGTACACCAATCGTGTTGAAAACAACTATGTCAAACGTATCGAGGCGATATTGTCGCCGATGTTTGGCAGCGAAGGGGTCAAGGCTGAGGTGACTGCTGAAGTTGATTTTACGGTAACCGAACAGACCCAGGAGAGTTTTAATCCAGACCTGCCATCAATTCGCAGCGAAAAGGTGATGGAGAAGCGGATTTCGGGCACCGAGGGTGGGCAGGGAATTCCCGGTGCATTGACCAACCAGCCGCCGGGAGAGGTGAGCGATTCTGTGGCGGGTGGTGCAGTGGGTGGCGTGCTCAATTCCAGCCGCCAGACGCTGCGTAACTATGAGCTGGATAAGACGATCAGCCACACCAAATTGGCGACGGGGACTGTGCGACGTTTGTCGGTCGCGGTGGTGATCAATGAGCCTGAGAGTGTCAATGAGGCAGGCGAAAAAATTCGCCAGTCTTACACAACAGATGAGCTTGAGCAGTTCAGTACGCTGGTTAAACAGGCGATTGGATTTAGTCTTCAGCGCGGTGACAGCGTTACAGTTATTGGCGCGCCGTTTCGTGTCGCGGAGGCGATTGAAGATCTGCCCGAGGTCAGCTTTTTAGACCGTCCAGGCGTGTGGGGCGGGGCGAAGCAGGCGCTGGGTATTGGTTTGGTACTGTTTCTTATTTTTGGTGTGTTGCGCCCGGTGCTGCGCGATCTGGCGGCAAAAGCACTGCCTGCCAATCAAGCGATGTTGCCTGCAGCAGTAGCGGGTGAGAGCGGAGTGGGTGGTGCAGAGCTGGCTGCTGACCAGGTGAGCCTGGGCGGTGCTAGCGCGCAAAACCAAAATCAGTTAGAGCCACCGCCACCATCGCAATATGAAACCCAACTGCAAGATGCTAGAGCGATGGCTCAGCAAGATCCTAAACGTGTTGCGCAAGTGGTGAAAGGCTGGGTGGCTGATAATGGCTGATGCCAAAAAACCCGGTAAAAAAGATGATGTCAGTGCGTGCGACCGGGCGGCGATTCTGTTGCTCTCGTTAGGAGAAGAGAGCGCTGCTGAAATTCTCAAACATCTGGGCCCCAAAGAGGTACATAAGCTTGGTTCGGCGATGGCCGAGCTGCAGAATGTGAGCAAAGAGCAGGCACAGACGGTGTTGCAAACGTTCCATGAGACCGTTGATAACGAAACCTCTCTGGGCATGGGCAATGATGATTATGTGCGCAAGATGTTGGTGCAGGCACTGGGTGAAGACAAGGCGGAGGGGCTGATTGACCGCATTTTGATGGGATCATCAGTGACGGGTCTGGAGCAGATGAAGTGGATGGACCCACGCGCCATCGCGGAGATCATCCGCCTCGAACATCCGCAAATTATCGCCATTGTGCTCTCCTATCTCGATAGCGATCTCTCTGCTGATGTGTTGTCGATTCTTCCCGATAAAGTGCAGATCGATGTGGTGATGCGTATCGCTACGCTTGACCGTATTCAACCTGCGGCACTGCATGAGTTGAACCTGATTATGGAGCAGCAGTTTTCAGGTAGTGCCAGTGTTAAATCTTCATCGGTGGGTGGTGTTAAGCGTACCGCGGATATTCTCAATTTTTTGGATTCCAGTACTGAGGAGGAGTTAATTAGTCAGATCAAAGATAGCGATTCTGATCTGGGTCAACAGATTCAGGATCTGATGTTTGTCTTCGACAATCTCTCCGAAATTGATGACCGTGGTATTCAGGCATTGCTGCGTGAAGTCTCTTCTGAATCGTTGATGTTGGCACTGAAGGGGGCTGATAGCGGTTTGCAGGAGAAGATATTCAAAAATATGTCAAAACGTGCAGCCGAGATGTTGCGTGACGATCTTGATAGCCAGGGTCCGGCCAAACTCAGTGATGTGGAGTCGGCACAGAAGGAGATATTGGCGATTGCAAGGCGGATGGCGGAGTCGGGCGAAATCAACATGGGTGGCAAGGGCGATGAGTTGGTTGGCTAATTGCCTGATGGGAGAGTTGCGTTAATGGCGTCAGGTATTGATAAGCAACGCCAGCCGTTGACCAAGGTGATTGCGGCGGATGATGCACTTGCGGTGCAGACGTGGCAAGTACCGGGTGTGCAGAGCGAACAGGGTTCTGCTACGCGTGTCGTTGTCACATCCGCAGCAGAGCCTGCGCCGACACCGCCCTCCGCAGAAGAGATTGAAGCGATGCTCAAACAGGGTCATCAGGAGGGCTATGAGCAGGGCCATAAAGAGGGGTTGATGGCCGCGCAGCGTGACGTAAATGCACGTATTCAGCAGTTTAACAAGTTGATGCAGTCGCTGGCGAAGCCGTTTGAGGCACTCGATGATCAGGTCGAACAAGAGCTGCTGGCACTGGTGCTGGCGGTGGCGCGGCAGCTGCTGCGACGTGAAATCAAGACCGATCCTGGGCAGATTGTGGCGGTGATTCGTGAAGCGCTGACAGCGATTCCAGTGGTCTCCCGTGGCGGTGCGATCCATCTTCACAGCGAAGATGCGGAGCTGGCGCGTCAGGCGCTGTCGCTCACGGGTGATGAGGAGCTGTGGCGCATTATTGAAGATCCATCGCAGCGCCGTGGCGGCTGCCGGGTAGTAACCGATACCAGTCAGGTTGATGCCAGCGTCGAGGCACGGCTCGCAGCGATTGCTGCGACACTGCTGGGTGATGAGAGAAAAGCCGGGGAAGCGACGCCATGAGTGTGTCGATTCCCGATGCCGATCGTAGCACGCAGTGGCGTCAGCGCTTGGCGCAGCGGCGCGACAGGTTGAGCAGCGTTCCGCGTCTAGTTGTCGAAGGGCGTTTGACACGCATGGTGGGTTTGACGCTAGAGGCGGTGGGTTGTCAGGCAGCGATTGGTGAGCGCTGCATCATCACCAATGGTAACGGGGCTTTAATAGAGGCCGAAGTGGTTGGTTTTGCCGAAGAGAAGCTCTATTTGATGCCGACCACAGATATTCGTGGCTTGATGCCAAACGCCAGAGTGGTGCCTACAGGCAAGGTCTGTGATGTGGCAGTGGGCGACAAAATGTTGGGGCGGGTGATTAGTGGTTCGGGTGAAGTTCTCGATGGTGTCGCGCCCTTCAGTATTGAGGCGCGCGTACCATTGGTGGCAAAGCCAGTGAATCCGCTGCAGCGCCAGATGGTGACAGAGCCACTTGATGTCGGTGTGCGTGCCATCAATGCGCTGCTCAGCGTTGGTCGTGGCCAACGCATGGGGCTGTTTGCCGGCAGTGGTGTGGGCAAAAGTGTGCTGCTGGGTATGATGACGCGCTATACAACAGCTGATGTGATCGTTGTCGGTCTGATCGGTGAACGTGGTCGTGAAGTGAAGGATTTCATCACCAATACGCTGGGCAAAAAGGGTATGGCACGCGCGGTGGTGATCGCCGCTCCAGCAGATAATCCGCCGCTGATGCGTCTGCATGGTGCCATGTTGGCTACCAGTGTTGCTGAGTATTTTCGTGATCAGGGCAAGCACGTCTTGCTGTTGATGGATTCGTTGACCCGTTACGCCCAGGCACAGCGCGAGATTGCGTTGGCCATTGGTGAACCACCGGCAACCAAAGGCTATCCGCCGTCGGTGTTTGCTAAGTTGCCACAGCTGGTGGAGCGGGCGGGCAATAGCGGCACGGGTCGAGGTTCTATGACTGCTTTTTATACGGTGCTCACCGAGGGTGATGACCAGCAGGATCCCATCGCCGATGCTGCCCGTGCCATTCTTGATGGGCACGTTGTGTTGTCGCGGGAGTTGGCCGAGAGCGGGCACTACCCAGCTATTGATATTGAGGCGTCGATTAGTCGTATCGCCACCGAAATTACCACAGCCGACCAGCAACAAAAAGTGCGCCGCTTTAAGCAGCGCTATTCGCTCTATCGCCAAAATCGCGATCTGATTAGTGTCGGTGCTTACACGCCAGGCAGTGATGCGCGCATCGATGAAGCGATCGAATATGCTCCCAAGCTTGAGCAGTTTCTGCAACAGGGCATGGATCAAGCGGTTAATTTTCAGAACAGTCAGCGCGAGTTAAGCGCTCTATAAGCGTGAGGTAACGACGATGGCGCATAGCGGAAAGGAAAAGACTCAACGCCTGCAACCGGTCTACGAGATGGCCTGTGACAAGGAGCGTTTGGCGGCGCAGGCTGTGGGTGAAGTTTTTCGTGATCTGGAGTTCCAGCGTCTGCGCCTGAGCGAGTTGCTGCGTTATCGTGATGAATATGTGCAGCGAATGCAGGAGCAGGTGCGCAGCGGTATGGATATGGTGCAACTCAACGACTACCGGGCGTTTCTCAGTAAGCTGAGTCGCGCTATTACTCAGCAGGAGCACGCTGTGCGTCTCAGTGAAGATGCGCTCACTGAAAAGAAGCAGGCCTGGTATTACCACCGTGGCAAAGTCAAAGCGCTGCTCAAAGTTATGGAGCAACATCGCCGCTTGATGCAGATTAATGATAATCGGCGTGAGCAGGGCGAAAGTGATGAGTTTGCGCTGCTTGGTCGATCATTGCTGCGGCGTGTTTCTGACTAGAGGGCGATTTAGGGGCTCTCTATGTTTGATACGGTTAATTCGTTCTATTTTGCAGCCTATCTGCAAGACGTAGAGCGAGGGCGATTAGGGTAATTGTGGGGGTGTCGTAGCCGCATGTCGGAAAGACGGAGCTTCCCGCAACATAGAGGTTATTTAAGCCGTGAACTTTACAGTCGGTATCTACCACCCCTTTTTTAGGGTCAGGATCCATGCGAGTTGCCCCCATGTGGTGCCAGACCCAGTCGACGGTTTCGGGCAGCTTTCCCTGCTCCAGAGCAGGATCGATTTCCAGGCGACCAACGCCACTGTTACGCATCTCCTCATCAATAATTTTTTGTGTCTGTAATAGTGTCGTGGCGACACTGGTGTTGATGCGCCAATCGAGAGCAACTTTGCGCAGACCAAGCCGATCGTGATCTTTACTCAAACAGACGCGGCTCTCTCTTGTTGGTTCAGGCTCAAGTATGTTGACCAGACGATAGTGGTCGACAAAGCGCGCGCTGCGGAACCGCTTGCCAACGATAAACTTGTAGATGTTGGGTAGGTCTTTGAGCGTTAGCCATGCATTTTTAACCACGTTCTTGGGTAGAGTCTGTGCTCTTAGGTCCAGATAGGCGTTGCGGATAACTTCAACGCCGGGTGAACCCTCACCCATGTACATGGTTTCGATATATGATTTGCATCCGAGTAGTTTATTTTCTCCGCGCGCCTTGTCAGAAAGAGAGAGGCTTGCAATGATGGGGGCCTGGAAATAGCAGTAGCCTGCATCATAAAAATCGGGGTTGAAAGGGCGGTCAAAGTGGACCTTGCCGGAGATGATTTTTGGATGCTCCATAAAATAGCGACCAACCATGTCGTTGGCGTTTCCAAGCCCATTTTTATGCACATCGTCTGATAACAGCAGCATTCTGGCATTTTCTATGCCGCCGGTAGCCAGAATGAAGGTCGTCGCCTTTACTTGAATGCGCCGACCGTTTGCTGTAATAGCCTTTACATGCTGGATATTTTTACCACCCTCGTCGGCCTGGATATGGGTTGTATTAATGTGCAGATAGATCGTGACGTTTTGCGAGTTATTTAACTGTTTGCGATATTTCTCGCCGAGGCGGCGTTGAGGTGCGAGTTGCGATATTTCTGTGGTGACTTGATTGCCAGCTATAGGCAGGGGTTGGAGATGGTCGTCATTAAGCTCTTTTAGCCATGCTGCTATATCATAGTCGCCACTACGGATGCCACAGACCTCGTGAGCCCTTCTGTAATAAAGGTCGAGATCGCTGTGGTTGATGGGCCAGCCGCTGTTATCTACCCAACTGCGCGGCAGGAAGTCCTGTTCGCTTAGTGGGCGGCAGAAACCTCCCCAGCAGTTTGTGCTTCCACCATAATAACGCGAACGCGTTGTAGAGAGTTCATAATGCTGTCCGAGAATATCTCCGTCATAGAGAGATTGGGATTTACCTCTGCGGTAGTTGCCGCCACCTTCGAGTATGCAGATTTTTTTACCCGAACCATCTAGCTCCCGGCCTAGCGTGATTCCTGCCGCGCCAGCGCCGACGATGCATATATCGGCCTCAATCGTATGGTTCTTATCTAACTTTTGTGCATTGACAAACATCGCTTCAGCTCCTCTATTCGCAGTGGTTCGCTAGGAGAACAATGCGAGGTCACTGGGGAATTTGCGTTGAGAAACGTTGCGCTGAACAACTAGTGCGGTAGCAACAGGATGTGATAAAGAGTCAACACTCTTGTTTCGCTATGGTTGCTATTCCCAACAGGGTTAGAATACGTCAAAGAATAAACGTCCTGTCTTTTTATGTCCAGCATTAATGGCATACCGCACTAGTTGAATCAAGTTATACTCAGGCCCATGCTCTGTTTCGGGATTGTAGAGTGCCATTGTAAAGATGGCTTATCATGCTAAGGTTAATAATTATGACTTTTAAAAATAAAATATATAGCGTTGTTGTGGCGCATAATACATATAAGCTTGCAGGTGGTGAAGATGCTGT
>JAADGQ010000073.1:9290-36315 GCA_013152295.1 Gammaproteobacteria bacterium
ACAACAACGATAAATATTGCTTATTCCAATGATTCTAAGAAAAAAATGTCGCTCTATTTAAAAAATAATTCGGCTAATTTGGTGCATGTGCATAATTTTTTTCCACTATTAACGCCTTCAATTTATGATGCTTGTATTGAGAAAAATGTTCCTGTAGTCCAAACTCTTCATAATTACCGAACCATTTGTCCAGGTGCTTTGTTAATGCGCGAAGGTAATATTTGTGAAAAATGTGTGACGGGTTCTCCCTATCAATCAGTTTTGTTCGGATGTTATCGTAATTCAAGGATTGGAACGCTATCTGTAGCGAGAATGGTGAATTATCACCGTAAATGTAATACATGGAATACTAAAGTAAATCGTTTTGTTGTTTTAACCGAATTTGCAAAATCTAAATTTGTTGAAGCTGGTTTTGATTCCAATAAAATTTCAGTAAAGCCTAATTTTATTCCTGATCCAATTAGGCTGGATGCGAATTTGGATGAAAGAATAAATAGCGCATTATTTGTTGGTCGTATCAGCCAAGAAAAAGGTCTCACTACATTGGTTAAAGCATGGGCGAAAGTTAACGCTGCTATTTCTATTGCTGGTGATGGGCCATTGTTAAATTCCCTATCTTCGAATAGTGAAGCTGTTGGTCTTCGGTTTTTAGGTTCGCAAGACAAAGAGGGAATTAGTCATTTAATGTTAAATTCCCAGTTTTTAGTAATGCCATCGGAGTGCTATGAGGGTTTCCCGATGGTGCTGGTTGAAGCCTTCGCTCATGGCTTGCCTGTGTTAGCTTCTCGCTTAGGTGGTATGGCTGAGATCGTTGAAGATGGTGTAACAGGTGTTCATTTCGAAGTAGGAAATGCGGATGATCTCGCTGAAAAAGCACAATGGATGCTAGATAATCCTGATGAATGTCGTCGCATGGGTAATAATGCACGTGAAGTCTATTTGGAAAAATATACGCCAGAAAAAAATCATGAAATATTGATGGATATATATGAAGAAGCAATCACAGACCTATATCAGAGCACAAGTTGTATTTGAAAGATGGTTATCTTTGGTCCGGTCAAAATAATGTGTGCGGTGCTGCAGGATGTTGGCCTCGCTGCTGGTATTAATTGCCACTGGGACGATAGTGGTGGAGTAACTAAAAGGTGAATCGGCGTATTCCCAGTATGAGCAGTATGATGTAATTACTGATCGTTAGATTAAGTAAATACAAGTAGCGCATTTAGCCCATCACAGAAGAACAGAGTATGCAGAAGGCAAGAAAGTTACGCTTCGGACATCTGTGGTTTTTGTGGTTCTGTGGTGAATGGATGAACAAGAGTAATTTAATCATGCAAGGTGGGGGAGTTCAGATATGCAGGAGCTGGCAAAATATTCAGATTCGATTTTATGGTGGGTCAGTATCACACTCATCGGGATTGCATTCACCTTTTTGGTGCCGATAGTTAAGGGAAAGATCGATCGGTTGCGGGGTTCTAAAACGGGGCGGAGTGACGAGTGGCTTGCAGAGGTTGAGGCGATTAAGGGAAGCTCTGTTCGTCAATCTCTACAGGTTGCAAGAGTTGCCCACCACTATGGTCGCTCATCTTTTTTTTTCGTTGTTGCGATCCTGCTCTTCTTTGCTGGCGGAATATTGGCGATTACCGGAAGCTCTATTTTATGCCTAATTTCTGTGGTCTTGGTGCTGCTAGGTGTTCGAGAGTTCCGTTACGGTCAGGCCTCTTATGAACAGATGAAAGCGGCTGGAGAGAGTTGATCAGAGGTTCCTGTTATGGGAAATCTCTCCGCTCTCTAGTTATACCCACTCAGTTTCTCGCTCCAGAGGCGTGTTAGCGGGCTCTATGTGTCTGCCAACCTGATTCCAGTACTCCCTGCATGGGATAGCCTATTCCAAGATGATGGAACCCGGATAACAGCCACCTAAAACCTGCATCAGAACTTCCTGAAAGTTAAGTGACACCCGCCGCGTCCTTGAAAAACGTGCGCGGCGGGAAGTGTTCAAATATTTGAACTCGTGCACACTTAGCAGGCCGCTAGCTATAGCGCAATAGACGCAATATCAATACCCAAACCTTTCCGCTAAGCCCCGCTCTTCCCACCATTTTTTGAATACAATTCCCTGTCGTGGTGATGTGAATAATCACCTCCCAGTTTTACGCGCCCCCTCGCTAAAGCATTAACGGGGTAGGGTCGATATGGGTTGTGTCCGTCAGAGTCATTCGCTGCAATAAATAGGTAGCGGACCGTGTTCATTATGGACAAACAATCTATATACATAATGCGAAAAAGCATCGCATTATAGAAACAGGGAGAAGAGTCATGGTCGTAACTCATGACCACACAAAGGTGAAAGATGCGTCGCAAGAAGAGAAGGGTGCCTCGTCACAGCGGATTGATCTAGGCGATGCCGTAGAGATATCGGTGGCTGCCGAGCTTCATGCTCGGCTTAAACAGGCGCTTGAGACCCAATCATCTGTTGTTCTGGATGCGGAGTCTGTCGAAATAGTTGACACTTCAGCACTGCAAGTACTCTGTGTTTTTTTACGCGAAGCACACTCCTTCCATATTGATGTGCAGTGGCATCAACCCTCTGAACAGATGCTCAGTGCGGCCCGATTGCTCGGTATGACAGAGCTGCTGTCATTGCCTGCGAGCCAATAAAAGATGGACCTATTCACCGGCATCATTCCCCGATTGTCAACTTTATATACGGAGGCAGGATATGGCGACGATACTCATCGTCGATGATTCGACATCGATGCGGCAGATGGTTGGCCACACGTTGAAGGCCGCTGGTTACAGCGTGGCTGAAGCGGTGGACGGTGTAGAGGCGTTGAAAATCGCCAAGTCGGAGAAATTCAACCTGGTTCTCAGTGACGTGAACATGCCGAATATGGATGGCATCACATTGATCAAAGAGCTGCGTGGCCTGCCAGCCTATAAATTTATACCCATGCTGATGCTAACCACCGAATCGGTGTCAAGCAAAAAAATGGAGGGTAAAAAGGCGGGTGCTACCGGCTGGTTGGTCAAGCCATTTAACCCGGAGCAGCTGTTAGGAACAATAAAAAAAGTACTGGGGTAACGTGTAATGACCATTGATATGCAGCAGTTTCATCAAACTTTCTTCGAAGAGAGCTTTGAGGGGCTGAATGATATGGAGCGCGAGCTTCTCAACTTTGAAGCGGGAAACGGCGACAGTGATGCAATCAATACTATTTTTCGCGCAGCGCACTCCATAAAGGGCGGTAGTGCCACGTTTGGTTTTAGTGAAGTCGCTGAATTTACACACCGAATGGAGACACTGCTGGATGAGATTCGCGATGGCAAACGCGATATGACTTCACAAGCTGCCAATCTGCTGCTCAAATCAGTTGATGAACTCAGAGCGATGTTAACGGCCATGAGCGACCATGAAGATATCGATACAGCAGAGGTATTACATCTTCAACAGCAATTTGATCTACTGCTGCAAGGTGATGAACCTTCCCAGGCTGGTGATAAGGGTGTCGATGTCAGTGCTGATGTGGAGCAAGAAAGTGCTGCTGGTACGGGCTGGAAAATCACTTTTTCTCCTCACCCACATATGTTGGGTACAGGTAATGAACCGTTGCGCATGTTCAGAGAGCTTGGTTCGCTAGGTGAACTGACGGTCAGCGTTGATCACAGCAAGTTACCATCGTTCGACGAATTGATTGCAGAGGAGTGCTATCTGGCATGGACGTTGAGCGTCGTCGGCGATATTCCTTTAGTGAGTGTGGAAGATGTTTTCGATTGGGTCACGGACGATTGCGATTTGACCATTACAGCACTGTCTGATGACTCTGTTGTGCGCGAAGATGGGCACGAAGAGACGCATGACAGTACTACAGATGAGAAGCTTGCGTTGGTGGGCAATCCTGCTGAAGAGAAGCGCTCAGGTGGTGAGCGCAGGAGCCCGCTCGAACGGCGCAAGCCATCATCGGCCGAAGCCAGCTCAATTCGCGTCAGTACTGAAAAAATCGATGAGTTGGTCAATATGGTAGGCGAATTGGTGATTACCCAGTCGATGCTCAATCAGATGAACGAAGAGGAGAGAGCGGAGGGTGACGACGAGAAGTTCAAGGACGGCTTGGCACAGCTCGCACGTAATACGCGAGAGCTGCAAGAGAGCGTGATGCGTATTCGTATGTTGCCGATAAGTTTTACCTTCAACCGTTTTCCACGCATGGTTCACGACCTCAGTATCAAATTAAATAAAAAGATCGAACTGAAAACATCGGGGGAGCAGACGGAGCTTGACAAGACCGTTATGGAGAAAATTGGTGATCCGCTGGTGCATCTAGTACGTAATTCACTGGATCACGGTATTGAATTGCCGGAAGTACGTTTGAAAGCGGGTAAGCCAGAGACCGGTGTTGTGCATATTAATGCTTACCACAAAGGTGGAAATATTATTATTGAAATTACTGATGATGGCGCCGGGCTGAGAAAAGACAAGATACTCAAAAAAGCGATTGAGCAGGGACTGGTTGGAAAAGATGAAGTTATGAGCGAAGAGAAAATTCATGATTTGATTTTTCACCCCGGTTTTTCTACGGCAGATGTGGTGAGCGATGTTTCTGGTCGCGGTGTCGGTATGGATGTTGTGCGGCGTAACATAAAGGACCTTGGTGGTGCCATCGAAGTAACTTCAAAAGAGGGTGTTGGCAGTACATTCAGTATTCGCCTACCCTTGACCCTTGCGATTCTTGATGGGCAGCTTGTTCGTGTCGGATCAGAAACTTACATCATCCCTTTGATCAGCATCGTTGAGTCACTACAAGCTCGGCCTGAAGCATTAAGCTCTGTTGCAGGTCGTGCTGAAGTCTATAAGCTGCGCGATGAATACCTGTCTATCGTACGTCTCCACGAAATTTTTGGACTTGAGCCAAAGCATACCAATCTATGTGATGGGCTTTTGGTGGTAGTGGAAGGTGAAGGACGCAATGTTGGATTGTTTGTGGATGATCTGCTTGGCCAGCAGCAAGTTGTAATTAAAAGCCTTGAAACAAATTACAAACGAGTGGAGGGCGTGTCAGGTGCAACCATTCTGGGTGACGGAACCGTTGCGTTGATTCTCGATGTTTCCGGATTGATTGATTTTTCACGCCATGGCTCTATGAGTGCCGTGGCCTAGTTTTTGAACGTTAGTGATCAACCAGGTTGAGATATAGATGAGTGAACGACGCATCATTGCCGTGATGAACCAGAAAGGTGGGGTTGGAAAAACAACAACCGCGCTCAACTTGGCTTGTGCATTAACGCTGTCGGGTCATCGTGTTGTGGCTATAGATCTCGATCCCCAGGCTCATCTTAGTGCCAGCCTTGGTGGTCCTGATCCGTTACGTGATCCTGGCTGCAAAGGTATTGACCAAGTTCTGATCGAAGGTACTTCGTTGAGCGGAGCGAGTCAGGAGGTGCGACCGAACCTTCACTTGGTTGCGGCGGGTGCTCGACTGGGCGAGATGGAGAGTCTCTCTAGCGGTCGTTCGAGGGACGGCGCACAGCGTGGTTTCAGGTTACGCGACGCATTGGATAGGTCGTTCAAGTCGGTAGACGTTGTACTTATAGACTGTCCTCCCTCTTCAAGTCTGCTGGCCATGAATGCACTGTTTGCTGCGCAAGAGGTTCTTATTCCAGTATCGAGTGACTATCTGTCGCTACATGCGCTATCACGATTTATGGCTGTTATTCAGCACGTCGAAGGGGCGATCAAACGTAATATTACACGCTGGCTGGTGGTGACTCGTCTTCACGAGCGTCGGCGTCTTGCCCGTGAGGTGCGTAGTAAACTGATGGAATATTTTCAGGGTCAGGTGTTGATGACCACAATACACGAAACAGTGGCACTCGCAGAGAGCCCTAGTTTTGGGCAAAGTATATTTGAATACAGAAATGCAAGCCGAGGCGCGGATGAATACCGGGCACTAGCAGACGACCTGCTGGTGTGGAGAACCTGTTGATGACAAACATAAATTGTGATGATGTAGATGATCAGCGCTGTTCTGTTGATACGCGGTTAACGGACTCAGGGAATGCTGATGACTATATTGATGAGCGCGATGGTGTGTTGGAGCATCGTGTGGAGAGCATCCTCGAAAATGTCTTAGCGGGCATGTCCTGGAATGGTTGAGCGAAGCAAATTGGGTTTTGACCCGTTGGCATGGATGAAAGAAACATCGGAGGAGCCATTGATGAGTGACGAAATCGTGACTGAAAAAAGAGTGGCAAAAAAAGCGGTGAAAAAAACGGCTAGCGGCTCGGCTAAAAAAACAACTAAAAGTGCAGTAAAAAGTACGATAAAAAGCACACGCAAGAGGACAACCAAACAGACTGTAAAGCGTGTCGTCAAGAGAGCTGCCTCGGCGGCGGATAAAGAGATAGCTTCTGGAGCGGGCCATGACTCAGTTCCGGCTGCACAAGCAAAACGGAGTAGCGGGTCTATGAAAACGGTGAAGAGAGGTAGTACAGATGAAGCTGGTTCAGAGCTTCAAGTGGAGTTGCTGGAGAGCAGTTTTTTGGCGTTAGCACCACACGGAGCAGCACTGGTTGAACGCTTTTATGAAGAGTTGTTCAACAGGCATCCTCAAGTTAAACCACTGTTTTCAAAAGTTGCACCGGCGGACCAACAACGCAAGCTGCTCTCTGCGTTGTCTCTGGTGGTGAATAGTTTGCGCGAACCCGACAAGTTGGCCAGTGCGTTGCAGGCAATGGGCAGACGCCATCAGGGTTATGGTGCGGTTGAGGCACACTACGGCGCAGTTAAAACGACGCTGCTTGATGTGATGGCGGAATTCGCAGGTGACCTATGGGACGCCGAACTTGAGAGCGCCTGGTCTCAAGCATTGGATACAGTTAGTTCAGTTATGTTGAAGGCATATACCGAGGAGGATACGAGCGTGGCAACGAGTAATAATGTGGTGGCTGACGCCATGGAACATGCACAATTGAAGGCAAATCTGGCAAAGATGACATCTGCAGTAGATGGCGCCATGACCGCGATTATGATGATTGATCGTAATCTTGTGGTGACCTATGCGAACCACGCGACGGTCGCGCTGATGCAAGAGCGTGAAGATGCGCTGCGCGAAATATATCCGGGCTTTGATTCGGCGAAGCTTGTTGGCTCCGATATCTCCGGCTTTCATAAAAACCTGCCGCACCTTCAGCGCGTTTTAGGTGATCCTGCGAACCTGCCTTATAGCACTGATATTCAAGTTGGGCCATTGACCTTTAATATCAATGTTAGTGCCATTATGGATAATGAAGGTAACTATCTCGGTAATACTCTGGAGTGGTCGGACGTCACTGAAAAACAGGCTAACGAGAGAGATGTTGTGCGCTTGCAGTGTGCTGTAGATGGTGCCATGACGGCGATCATGATGATCAATCGCGATCTCGAAATTACCTATGCGAACGAATCGACGAAAGCACTGCTCAGGGCGCGTGAGCAGGAGCTTCGCGAGATATACCCAGGCTTCGATGCATCGAAGGTGATGGGTGCCTGCATTGACATGTTTCACAAAAATCCTGCGCACCAGCGTAGGTTACTGGATGATCCTACAAATCTTCCATATAGCACAGATATTCATGTCGGTTCACTGGTTTTTCGCATTAATGTGACGGCAATGCTCGATGGTGCAGGCAACTATGTTGGTAATACGCTGGAGTGGTCCGATGTGACCGAGCAGCGCGCCAAGGAGCTTGAAGTGGCACGTCTGCAATCTGCTGTGGATGGTGCGCAGAGCAACATGATGTTGTGCGACGCCGATCTTAATGTCACTTACGCCAATCCAGCGGTGATTGAGATGTTGTCACTGCGTCAAAATCAGCTGCGTCAAAAGTTTCCTGGTTTCGACGCACGCAACATGGTTGGTCAGTCGATTGATCAATTTCATCGTAATCCGGCACACCAGCGTGGCCTTCTTAAAGATAGAAATGCGTTGCCAGCAAAGGCCGAGATCAAAGTGGATGATCTTGAATTTGAGGTTAACGCAACGATGATTACTGGGCCCGATGGCGAATATATGGGCAACATGGTGGAGTGGAAAGACATTACCGAGCAGAAGGATGCTGAGCGCCAAATTCAGGATCTCATTCAGGGTGCCGTGCGCGGTGAACTGAATAAACGTATCGATGTTGACGCATACAGTGGATTTCTTAAAGGCTTGGGAACATCAGTTAACGAGTTGATGGAGGCGGTGGTTGAACCGTTGCAAGAGAGCATCCGCGTGATTGAAGGCCTTGCTGATGGTAATTTGAACGAACAGATGGAAGGTAACTTTCATGGTGAGTTTGAACTGCTGAGCAATGCACTTAACGTCTCGGTAAGCCAGCAGCGCGAAATGGTTGGCAAGATAACTCAAACGGCGTCAGCGATCACTTCAGCTTCGAGTGAGATCGCGCAAGGTAATACCGATTTGAGTCAGCGCACCGAAGAGCAGGCGTCATCTCTTGAGGAGACCGCTTCGAGCATGGAGGAGTTGACCAGCACGGTTAAACAGAATGCCGACAACGCACGGCAAGCCAATCAGTTAGCTACCGGGGCTCGTGAGCAGGCCGAAAAAGGGGGCGAAGTTGTCACCAACGCGGTGGGTGCAATGGCCGAGATCAACACCAGCAGCAAGAAAATTGCCGATATTATCGGTGTTATCGATGAGATCGCTTTTCAGACTAACTTGCTGGCATTGAATGCTGCGGTTGAGGCGGCGCGAGCAGGTGAACAGGGGCGCGGCTTTGCGGTCGTGGCCACTGAGGTGCGTAATCTTGCACAGCGCAGTGCCGGGGCTGCAAAAGAGATTAAATCTCTTATTAAAGATAGCGTGGAGAAAGTTGAAGATGGCACCCGCCTCGTCGATGAGTCCGGTAAAACGCTGGAGGATATTGTAACGGCAGTCAAAAAAGTGAGCGATATCATTGCCGAGATTGCAGCTGCCAGCCAGGAGCAGTCGTCAGGTATCGAGCAGGTCAATAAAGCTGTTGGTCAGATGGATGAGGTGACTCAACAGAATGCAGCGTTGGTAGAAGAGGCTGCTGCGGCCAGTGAGTCGATGGATGAGCAGGCTAAGGGACTGATGGAGTTGATGGGATTTTTCAAGGTGGATAGTTCGCAGCAGCAATTTGCTGCCGCTCCAGTACGGTCTGCTCCAAGCCATGCCTCCAGACCTGCGCCGGCGAGACAACGTCCGTCAAGAGGTCGTTCTGCACCATCCGCTTCGGCACCTGCAGCCGCGTCAGATGATGAATGGGAAGAGTTCTGAGTCCATGTTCATTTGCAGCGGAAGTTTGAGATCACAGCAACGTCACCATCTTGCGGTGTCGCAGGAGTCAATATATGAGTAGCGCAGCAGAAACGCTGGAGTTGGATATGGTCAATGGGGATGAGGCCGGTGTGCAGCAATACCTCACCTTTATCCTCAATGGTGAAGAGTACGGCGTGGACATACTCAGGGTTCAGGAGATAAAGGGTTGGGATACGGTGACGCCGATCCCCAACACCCCTTGCTATATCAAGGGGGTGATCAATCTACGTGGCGCGGTGGTACCTATCGTCGATCTACGTGAGCGTTTTGGCCTGGATAATATTGAATATGGAGCGACCACGGTTGTTATCGTACTTAAAGTGATCAGTGGTGATAGTGATCGTACAGTGGGCATTGTTGTTGACGCCGTCTCTGACGTGCATAACGTGGGTGAAGAAGAGATGAAACCATCACCCGACTTCGGAAATAGTATCGATACCAATTTTATTTCAGGTCTGGCTACAGTGAATGAAAAAATGGTGATTATTATCGATATAGACAGGCTGTTGAACGAATCAAGCGATTTTTAATTTTCGAGGTTGAGTTTGCACTGTTGAGGCACAGGTAGATATAGACAAAAAGTGCCAAGACTAGATCAATGGTATGAGCGTCACTGTGATGACGTTCACACGGGATGATAGAAAACGATGGGTCATAAAACACGTGAGTACGATTTTTCAGATCGAGATTTCAATGTCATTCGCCAATTGGTTATGGCGCGCACTGGAATATCGCTCTCAGAGGCGAAACGGGATATGGTCTACAGCCGTCTTTCGCGGCGCCTGAGGCAGCTTGATATTAGTACTTTCAAGGACTACTGTGCGCTGGTTTCAACGGATGAGAGCGAAGAACACGGTCACTTCGTTAACGCCATTACGACTAACCTAACTGCTTTTTTTCGTGAAGAGCACCATTTTCACTATTTAAAAGATACATTGTTACCAGAGTTAATGGCCAATAAATCGGCTACCCGGCAGATTCGTATTTGGTCTGCGGGCTGCTCGACCGGCGAAGAGCCTTATAGTTTGGCGATGGTTCTCAAAGAGAATTTACCGCAAGCAGCAGGGTGGGATGTGAAGATATTGGCCTCTGACCTTGATACCAACGTGCTGGCCAAGGCCGCTGAAGGGGTCTATGACGAAGAGCGTGTTAGCGGTATCTCTGCACAGCGCTTAAAACGCTGGTTTAAAAGAGGCAAGGGGTCTCGTCAGGGTAAAGTTCGTGTCAGCAGTGAGCTACGCGACATGATCTGTTTTCGACAGATAAATTTGATGGAGGAGTGGCCGTTGCGTGGCCCCTTTGATTTCATGTTTTGTCGCAATGTGGTGATCTATTTTGATAAGCCGACGCAAAGAGTTCTGTTTAATCGGTATGCGGACCTGCTAGCTGACGATGCACGACTTTTTGTTGGCCATTCAGAGTCTTTATATAAGGTTACAGATCGATTTGAGTTGATCGGAAATACAATCTACCAGAAGCGTAAATAGATAGACGCACTTTAACTGACAATGACTGTCGCATAAAAATGAAAAAAACATCGGTAGAATCAGTAGTTGATTTCCCCGCGGTCCTCCCCGGATTTGAACACGTTAATCGCTACTGGGATAAGACTCACAATAGCCATGCGGCGAAGATATTGCCCGGTGAGTATTACGTGACACTGCGTGATGAGGTGATCGTGACAGTACTAGGTTCATGTATATCCGCCTGCATCAGAGATTCCGTTTTTGGTGTAGGTGGAATGAATCACTTTATGTTGCCCACGGGTGAAGAGGGGATCGGGCGGTCGGGATGGAATCGTGATGTCAGTGATTCGACCCGCTATGGCAACTTTGCCATGGAAAAATTAGTAAACGATATTATGAAAAATGGTGGTCGACGCAACAATTTAGAGGTAAAGATTTTTGGTGGCGGCAAAGTGTTGGCACAGATGACAGGTGTGGGTGAGCGCAATATTCATTTTGTCAAGGAGTACATCAAGACCGAGGGGTTGCGCTTGGTGTCGGAAGATGTAGGTGATATCTATCCGCGCAAGGTTTACTACTTTCCTGCTAGTGGTAAAGTTAGATTGAAGAAGCTAAGAGCATCACACAATAATACGATTGCCGCGCGTGAAAAAGCATACAAAGAGGAGCTTGTTACGGAGCCGATTTCAGGTGATATCGAGCTGTTTTAGAGCGAATTATTTCCAGCGTATGGTGCGCTTAAGGATAGCGGAATGAAAAAAATAAAAGTACTTATCGTTGATGATTCGGCGTTGATACGACAAATGCTCTCCGAAATTCTTAACTCGGATGCGCAGCTTGAGGTCGTTGGTACTGCCCAAGACCCTTTTGTTGCACGCGAAAAAATCAAACAATTAAATCCTGACGTGTTGACTCTCGATGTTGAGATGCCACGCATGGATGGTGTTACTTTTTTGGGCAATTTGATGCGCTTGCGCCCGATGCCGGTGTTGATGGTCTCTTCGTTAACCGAGAATGGCGCCAATATTACGCTACAAGCACTCGAAAATGGTGCCGTAGATTTTGTTACCAAACCAAAAATTGATGTTGCCCATACGCTGGAGGAGTACACCGAAGAAATTATTGAAAAAGTTAAGACCGCGGCAAAAGTTAATATCAGTAAACTTAAAAAGCCTTTATCCAGCTTGTCAAATGTTGCAGAGAAACTAAGTGCTGATGCTATTATTTCAAAAAAAGGAAAAGTCCCTTTCCGCACGACGGATCGTATTATTGCCATTGGTGCATCGACCGGTGGCACCGAGGCAATCAAAGATGTGTTGAAGGATTTACCAGCAGATACACCCGGTGTGGTTATTACTCAGCATATTCCTGAGGCATTTAGCGGACCGTTCGCAAAACGTATGAATGGCATCACTGCGATGACAGTCTACGAAGCACAAGATGGTCAGCAGATATTGCCGGGGCATGTCTATATTGCCCCTGGTTCTGCCCACATGCTGGTAGAGCGTGATGGTGCACGCTATGTCTGCCGACTCAATAGTGGCCCTGCTGTTAATCGCCATCGCCCTTCAGTAGATGTGATGTTCCGATCACTTGCACAAAATGCTGGGTCTAACGCTATTGGCGTGATATTAACTGGCATGGGTGGTGATGGTGCCAGAGGACTTCTTGAGATGAAAGAGCGCGGTTCATCGACGTTGGCGCAGGATGAGAAAAGTAGTGTTGTTTGGGGTATGCCAGGAGAGTCTGTGCGCCTCGGTGGTGTAGAGGAGATACTGCCGCTGAATCGTATTGCCAAAAAATTGCTTGCGCTGTTGGCTTGAATGTCGGCAATACTTAATCAGGATATGGATATGTCAAGACTCGGTATTCGTCATGTTGGGAAACTACTTGCAATTGTTATCAGTATTGTATCGGGTGTGATTACTTACATTTATCCGAGCCCATGGTTCAGTGTTGCCCTACTGTTTACTGTAGCAGCGGCATGGTGGTTTAGTCACTATCTGGATAGTCATTTTAGCACTTTATCCAGTAATTCATCGGCTGGAAGCGCTGTTCAAGACGGCCTCATCGAGCGGGATCAGCAGCTCGAAGATGAACAGAAACGTATACTTAACATTTTTTTGAATCAGGTTGCGCTAATGCGTGAAGAGGCGGAGCAAGTGCGCAGTATACTCAATGATGCTATTGGTGGCATCAATAATAGTTTTCGTGATATCGATTCGCAATCACAGCGTCAGCTACAAGTGGTGCGCTCACTGGTCTCTGATGTCTCTGATAGCGAGTGTGGCGATTCAAATAACCACTCGGTTGATGCCAGTGCATCATCACATGTCAATTTAAGTGAATTTACAGAAGAGACGAAATCATTGCTGAGCTTTTTTGTCGAAAATGTACTGTTGACAAGTAAAAACAGTATGAGTTTGTTGCAGCAAATTGATGATATGTGGGATCAGGTGAAAGAGGTCACCAAGCTGCTTAATAGTGTCAAGGGTATCTCTTCACAAACGAATCTTCTTGCGCTCAACGCGGCAATCGAAGCTGCCCGAGCAGGGGAGGCCGGGCGTGGTTTTGCTGTTGTTGCGGATGAGGTTCGTAGCCTTTCGCAAAATTCAAACTCGCTGAGTGAAAAGATCGACGATGTTGTTAAAGAGACGATGGCCAGCATGGATTCTGCACGTAGTGTCATTAATGAAATGGCATCCAGAGATATGAGTACGGTGCTTGGATCAAAACGTAAAGTAGAAATGATGACGGGTGAAATTCAACGTGTTAACGAAGTGACTCAGGAGAAAATCGGACAAGTGAGTGAAATATCTGAAGGACTAGATAGCAATATTAGTGCGGTTATTACTGCACTGCAGTTTGAGGATATGGCTAACCAGCTATTGACTCGGATTATGGGCAGCATGCAAGTCATCGATGAGGCATCACAATCTCTTTGTGCTATTGAAGTAACAGATAAATGTTTAAATTTCACTGAAAGGCTAGATTTCAAAATCAAGAAATTTCGTGATATTGCCGATAAGCTGGAGGCAAATGCAGTTGTTTTTAGTAGTAAATCTGTTAGCCAGAATGATATGAATATTGGCGAAGTTGAGCTTTTTTAAGCGCTGTATTGGTGGCAGATCACAGCAGGTGAATTTTATGGTGATCTTCTATTATGACACGATTGGTATTGTTTAATATCGAGTAATGATAAGTAAAGAGGAGATGCGGGATGACAGTCATGACCCACATAGCTGATGGTAAGGTTGTTGAGATCGCCATAAGTGGCCGTTTCGATTTTAGTGTTCATCGTGAGTTCCGCGAGGCGTATGAGAATGCAGTGATCGACACACCGAATCCAAAGTACGTATTGAATTTGGGTTCGACAGAATATATGGACAGTTCTGCTCTAGGTATGTTGTTACTGCTGCGTGAATATGCCGGAGGGGATAAATGCGACATAAAAATAACGCGCTGTGGCCCTGAAATTAAGGAGATTCTCGATATATCAAACTTTAACAAACTGTTTGATATTGAGATGAGCTCTCACTGATCTGGTCGCCATCCATATGATTGAAAGGATGCATCCGGATGACTGAATGCGCTGAAGCTCTTGTGAGTTTTGACACTTCACTTGCAGGGAGCCACCTGTCAAAAATACTCATTGCAGATGACGATAAAGTTAACTGCATGATATTAAAAGCCCTTCTATCCAAGGGAGGGCATGAGGTGGTCGTTGCATACGACGGTGCGCAGGCGGTGCGTCTTTTTTATGATGAGCGACCTGATATGGTACTCATGGATGTCATGATGCCCGTGATGGATGGCTATCAGGCAGCACGCGAAATCAAAGCATTCTGCAAGGATGAATTTGTGCCAATTATTTTTCTCACGGCGATGCGTGATGAAGATGCTTTGACGCGCTGTATCGAATCCGGTGGTGATGATTTTCTCAATAAACCCTATAACGGTGTTGTGCTCCAGGCGAAGATCGGCGCTATGGAGCGCATCAGAAAGTTATACAGCACGATGCGCGACCAAAAGGCGAAGGTTGAGTTGTATCAGTCAGAGGTTCAGCGCGAAATGGAGTTGGCTTCGAGGATTTTTGAGAAGATCACCTCTTCAGGTGCAACGGACCTGAGTTGCATCAAATCATATAGCACGCCTATGTCTCTCTTTAACGGTGATATTTTGATCATGGCGCGCAAACCGTGCGGCGGTATCAATTTGATGCTAGGTGATTTTACCGGACACGGCCTGCCTGCCGCTTTGTGTGCCATGCCTACAGCAGATATATTTTATGCGATGACGGCAAAGGGTTGCTCAATATGTGAAATCAGTAAAGAGATCAATAGAAAATTAAATAATGTATTGCCTACAGGGCTATTTTGTGCGGCATGCCTTGTTGAGACATTCCCCGGTAGACAGAGCATTAATGTATGGAATGGTGGCTTGCCCGAGATATTGGTTGTGAACAGGGAGGGCACACTCGCCAAGCGCATCCTCTCATCCAACATGCCGTTGGGCATTATTGATGATGAGAGTGCTGTATGCCGTGTTGAGTCCATCGATTTGGCCGATAATGCTCATGTATTTATCTATTCGGACGGATTGATCGAAGCACAAAACTCCAGAGATGAGATGTACAAACAGAGCCGCCTTGATAGATTGTTTGATGGCTCGACTAGAGCGGAAGCACTATACGAAAAAATCGTTGAAGATGTGCGCCTGTTTAGAGGTAAAGCAGCTCAAAATGATGATATGACTTTGGTAGGAATCGATGGCAATCTAGTGAGTAGCGATTCTCTTCTCGAACATTGAAGGTAGGTATTAAATGTGGTGAAGTATGATGACCCATGATAACAAAGTACAAAGTTGGGAATTGAGCCAGATCATGAAGGGGAGTATTCTGAAATATGTTGATCCGGTCTCGCTTATTGTTAAAACACTGAATTCGGCAAACATAGGTAAAACTGACAGAACGCGTATTGCTACGGTTATTTCAGAACTCTACTCTAATGCTTTAGAGCACGGGTTGTTAAATCTTGACTCTTCAATGAAAGATGATGTGGAGGGTTTCTGTCAATATTATGTGCACCGCGAACAGGGATTAGCCGCTCTCTCTGATGAGTGGATTAAGATCGATATTCACTATATTTGTGGTTTGTCTGGAGAGAAATTGATTATCTGTATGGAAGATAGTGGGGCTGGGTTCAGCTATAATAACTATACAAATAGCGACGACGATGGCAGTGGCGGTGACAGGCCCGTTCGTTGTCGAGGCAGAGGCATCAATCTGATGCGCTCCATGTGCAAAGAGCTGAGTTATCACGGGACGGGAAATCTTGTCAGAGTAGTGTATCTCTTGGATGGAGATAATGCACAGTGCACGAACAGCCAAATATCCTGCTCCTGAATCATCAGGCGACTATTCTTGATAGATTAAAACGCAAGCTGGTCGAACGCGGTTACCACCATATCACCGAAGCAACGGACGGGCATGAGGCACTTCGCCTGATGCAGGCGACTGCTTATGATTTGGTTATTGACGATATCCACGCGCCAAAAATTGACGGCTGGCGGTTGGCCAGAATCATTCGTTCGGGTGTTCTTAAAACCTCTCGGCATACCCCCATCATCGCTATATCCGCAGTATACAGCCACCATATTGCTGTAACCTCTGCCCGTGATCAGGGCATCAATCGTTTTCTTAGTTACCCCCTGGAAGATGATGACACTTTCTACAGTGCGGTGACTCATTGTTTGGAGGATTGCCGTTGGGGTATTCATAAACCGACTCTGTTGGTTGTGGAAGATGATGATGACTGCATGAACATCGTGTCACGGGTGCTCGGTTATCGCTACGATATCGAAGTGGCAACCGATGGTTTATCGGGGCTGGAGGCGTGGCAGGAACGCAGGCACAACCTAGTGTTGCTTGATGTGATGATGCCGCGTATGAGCGGTCTCGATGTACTTCGCGAAATTCTCAAAGTGTCGCCCAACCAAGCGGTTGTTATTATGACGGCGGACAGTGGCAACACGGAGCGCATGGAACAGCTGATGATCAGTGGTGCTGTTGATGTTGTCGCCAAACCTTTTCGTGTTGATGAGTTGCGCTCAGTTTGTGAACTTGCTACGCGGCGCAGAGACAGCATTATTATTAACGAGCAGTTTGCTGCACAAGTCAGCTCTATGCGTAGTACGATGGCTGAGCTGGAAACCCAGAAGTTTGCGCTGGATCAACACTCCATTGTTGGTATCGTGAATGATTATGGCACCATCGTATATGCTAATGATAAATTTTGCGAAGTGAGCCAATATGGCCGGCCAGAGTTGATTGGCCAGTCATATGCCATGCTGCTATCTGATCATCACTCCGATGCTTTTTTCGCAGAAATAAGGGATACCGTTGTTCAAGGTTCGGTGTGGCACGGCGAGATATTGAATCGGTGCAAGGATGGTTCGACCTACTGGATCGATAGCACGGTGATTCCATCGGTGAAAAATGGGGATGACTCTAGGCAGTATATTTTTATCTGCACCGATATTACCGAGCGTAAACTTGCGGAGCAGGAGCTGCATCAACAGATGGCGCGCGCCGAAGAGGCCAGTCGCGCAAAAAGTGAATTCATGGCGATGATCAGTCATGAAATACGCACACCGATGAATGGCATTATTGGCATGAGTAACCTGTTACTGGATTCTGATTTGACTCCCTCACAGCGTGATGGTGCACAATTGGTCTGTAGCTCTGCTGAATCATTGCTAGGTATTATCAATAATATACTGGATTTTTCAAAATATGAATCGGGTAAGATAGATCTTGAGATCGTCAATATTGAATTACATCAATTGGTAGGGGATGTCATAAAGATTTTTTCAATTGAAGCTAAACGTAAGAGGCTGAGTCTTGAATACCATATTGACAAATCTGTGCCGCACCACATTATGGGTGATCCGGTACGTTTACGTCAGATCTTGATTAATTTGATTGGTAACGCTATCAAATTTACTGAGCAGGGTGGGGTAACCGTCGATGTGTCAATGCCCAAAGAGTGCGACGGAAAGATAACTTTGCTGACCAAGGTTACGGATACAGGCATAGGTATTCGCCCAGAAGTTCAGGACAAGTTGTTTCAATCTTTTTACCAGGCCGATTCATCAACGACACGGAAATACGGAGGTACTGGCTTGGGTTTAGCAATTACCCGTCAACTTGTTGAGTTGATGGGGGGGGCGATTGAAGTAATTAGCGAGTCTGGTGCTGGTAGTATTTTTCAATATTCACTGCTCGTGGAACGCTCTGCTGGCGTTGCCGAGCATGACGAAAGCCATCTTCCGGTGCCACTGAAGCGCTTCAGTGGGGTGGTATTAATTGTTGACGATAATGTGGTTAACCAGAAGGTTACGGAAGGCCTCGTACGCAAGCTCGGTTGTAAAACTAAAATCGTCTCTAATGGTGTGGAAGCGCTTGAGGCCGTTGCACGGGAGCATTATGACTTGATTTTGATGGATTGTCAGATGCCGGTTATGGATGGCTATCAAGCAACCCGAGAGATTCGCAAGCGGGAGGGCGAGGCCTGTCGAGTACCTATTGTGGCGCTGACCGCCCACGCATTTGATGATAACTATCAGCATTGTCTTGATGCGGGAATGGATGGTTATACGGCAAAACCACTGCATATTAATAGTTTGCAGGATGTGATGGCGCAATGGCTGCCGGTTGTTGGGCATGAAGAGATTGATCTATTAGCATCCGATAGCGCATCTAAGCAGATCCAGTCCGAGCCCAGTAGCGCGAATATTGTGACCGATAACTGTTTTACTCAGAGCGTGTTGGATCAAACAATGTTGGTGGCTCTAAAAGAGTTAATGGGCGATGATATTGGTGTGTTGGTGACGACCTATATCGATGACTCGCAAGATAAATTAGATGCGATGAAAAAAGCGCTCCAGTTATCAGAATTTCCCAGCCTGTACCGACTTGCACATGGGCTTAAAGGTAGCAGTGCAAATATTGGTGCCCCCGGTCTGGCAGAGCTGTGCAGCAGTGTGACCGAGGGCTGTGTGGCGGGAGATGTCGCTGTCGCAAAACAGCGCGTCAATGCGATTGAAAAAGAGTATGTCGCAGTGCGCAGATGCTTGGAGCAAGATTTTGTCGATTAGCTTGTCGATTAGCTTGTCGAGTAGTTGCCTTGCTCAAGAGAGAAGCGTAAAGCTTTTTTATGGCACCAGAATGATGCGTACGGCATCGAGCTTTATCTTGGCCTGCTGTATATGTTGATGCAGTGTTCGTGTTTTATCTTTTAGGTAGTCAATCTCTTCAGCGCGGATGTTTGGGTTGACCCGTTTTAGCAGGGTGAGTCGTTTGATCTCTGCGCTGAGTTTTTCCAACATCAATTTTGTGGCGTGGTGCTGAAGTTGCGGCAGTTGTTGCTGGGCGGAGAACTCTGCACTCTTGACCATTCGAGTGATTTTTTTGCGGTTGTCGATAATGATCTGGCGCACTGAGCTGGAGTTGGCGTTAGTTTCGGAGATCATGGCTGCACGGTTGATCTCATCATGACTGGGTGCATCGTTGAGTAAATGAGCCTGTTCATCAACAACGACGCGCAAGATGGCAGGTGGTAGATAGCGCTGCAACTGCAATCCTTTTGGTGCTGCACACTCGATCATGAATATCGCTTCGAGCAGCAGCGAGCTGTTGGTGTCACTATCGAATTCGCTGGAGTCAACAAGCACGGCAGTTGCCGAACCCTGTTCGCCACTCATTATTTTATCCATGGCACCTGACACCATGGGGTGCTCCCAGGTCAGAAACATCAGCTCTTCCCGTGTGAGTGCTGTATGGCGATCAAATGTTACCGTTGCGCCACTGTCCGGCAGATGAGGAAAATGTGTCATCAGCAGTTGATCATTAGCCTGTATCACATAGCTTTTCGATGAGTGCTCTTCAAACTCCACACCGAAATGATCGAACAGACGTTCCATATATTGTTGCAGGTCGGCAGGTTGCTCGTAGCGGATGATATCGTCAATGATTGCATCGGCAACACTACTGCGGCATGAGCCCAGTTCAAGTAGCTGGTCGCGCCCTCGCTGTAGTAAAACATTGAGCTGCTCATGAATCTGTTGGGTGTGCTCGATCAGCTGCTCCGCTTCATCGGTGTTAGCGGTGTTGCTTATCAGGGCTGCCAAAAGCCCCTTTTCGACCTTTTCGAAAGTGTCGTGGCCCGCCGGGCAGGTATGGTGAAAGGCATCGAGTCCACGGTGGTACCACTCAAATAACAGCTGTTGTGCACTACCCTCAAAGTAGGGTGCATGGATTTGAATGGTCGATTGTTGGCCGATGCGGTCGAGTCGTCCGATGCGTTGCTCAAGAAGGTCCGGGTTTAACGGTAGATCAAACAGTATCAGGTGGTGAGCAAACTGAAAGTTACGCCCTTCGCTACCGATCTCTGAGCAGATTAATATCTGCGCACCCTCTTCAATGTCTGCAAAATAGGCCGCGGCACGATCGCGTTGCACGATGCTCATGGCTTGGTGAAAGGTCGCGGTTTTGATGCCAAGCTTGTTCTTTAACACCTGTTCAATATCAAGCGCAGTCTGCAGATGAGCGCAGATCAATAATGTTTTTTGCTTGGCGGGTGCCTGGGTGATCTGCTCGGCGAGCCAGTTAATACGTGGGTCAAATGAGGTCCATGGTCTGTTTTTAAACTGAGGGAAACCGTCGCGATAGAGTGATTCCGGGTGCAGCGACGTCGCTACACTTGTTGCTGTGAGTGGTTCGTCTGCCAGGTGATTGCGGTAAATTTCCAGCGCTGTGTCATATTGCTGTGGCAGTGGCAGGGGGTAGCCGGTGACCTGGCGTTGTGGGAAACCGGCAACGGTTTTGCGTGTATTGCGAAACAGAATCCGGCCGGTGCCGTGGCGATCAAGTAGCTCATTAATGAGCTGCTGGCGTGCTTCGTCACGCTGCTGAGTCGTGCTGGCGGTATCCAGAATTGTCGCGAGTTGCTGATTATGATCTTCGCCCAGTTGGCTGAGTTGTCTGTTCAATGCATGTTCAGTCAGCGGTGCGTCTGACAGCAGTGTCGCCACTGCTGTGGCTACCGGCGCATAGTTTGTCGCCTCGTCGATAAAATGGTCGAGGCTGTGAAAGCGGTCGGCATCGAGTAGGCGTAAACGGGCAAAGTGGCTGGCATGTCCGAGCTGTTCGGGCGTAGCAGTGAGCAGCAGTACGGCACCGATCTGAGCAGCCAGCTGTTCAATGATGCGGTATTCGTCACTGACGGCTGTCTCACTCCAGTAGAGGTGATGGGCTTCATCGACGATCAACAGATCCCACTCGCCTGCCAGTAGTTGCTGCTGACGTGCGCTGCTGGCGGCAGTGATAAATTGCAGACTGCAGAGGACCAGTTGTTCTGATAAAAAGGGGTTCTCGGCTGTCTCTTGATTGCCAGCGCTGGCGTTATCGTCAGTCGTAGCGAATGACAGACAGCGCTCTTCATCAAATAGACTGAATGAGAGATTAAAGCGCCGCAGCATCTCTACCAGCCATTGAAAACAGAGGCTTTCGGGCACCACAATCAGTGCGCGGTTGATGCGTCCGGTGAGCAGCTGGTGGTGCAAAATAAGGCCTGCTTCGATGGTCTTGCCTAATCCCACTTCATCAGCGAGAAGCACGCGGGGCGAATAGCGATTTGCAACCTCTGCTGCGATGTAGAGTTGATGTTCGATCAGTGCCGTGCGTGCGCCGCACAGGCCGCGTATCTCTGCGGCAGATCTATCTGCGTGATGGCTCAATGTCTCATAGCGCAGGCGGAACCAGCTGTCACTATCGATCTGTCCGGCGAACAGGCGCTCCTGCGGTTTGCTGAATTGAATGGTGTTACTTAAATTGCTTTCATGCAGTGTCTGTTCTGTATCGTGGCTGTCGCTCTGTCCGTGATAGGTGATGAGTCCACACTGCTCTTCCACTCTGGCGATGGTTAGAAGCCAGCCATCGTTGCTCTCTACGCTGTCGCCTTCGCCAAACTGCACTCGTGTCAGTGGCGCATTGCCGATTACATAACGGCGGGTTTCGTCTGCTGCGCTGAAACGCATGGTGACGACGCGTGGGTCGATTTCAAGTACGCAACCTAGCCCCAGCTCAGGTTCTGTGTTGCTGATCCAGCGCTGGCCAACCACAAATGACGCCATAAATTGATAACCTCTGTGCTGCATGATGATGAAAAAAAGGCGGCCATAATACTGGCTTCGTTGGCATCCCCCAAGGTTGCGGCAAAAAAAAGTGGTGGAAGTGTAAAAAATGGTGAAATTCAGTGAGAATTGGGCCTCACATTTCGTATAAAAATCCGTTAGACTGAGCCCGCGTTGTTCGGGTTATTTTAAGGCAGGCTCCACAGTTAGTGTCATACGCGATGTTTCGAATGATAGCGATATCATCCATTAAGTTCGTTAATTGCAGCAGAGGTTATTTACATGGCAACAGGTACCGTTAAGTGGTTTAACGACTCCAAAGGTTTCGGTTTCATCTCTCCATCCGATGGCAGCGCGGATGTGTTTGTCCATTTCTCTGCCATTCAGTCTGAGGGTTTCAAATCGCTGGCCGAGGGTATGGCGGTGAGCTTTGAAGTGGAGAATGGCCCCAAGGGCTTGCAGGCGACACAAGTTCAACCGCAACAAGGTTGAGCCGAGCGGAAAGTCTGGAGCGAGGCACCTGTTGGGTAAATTGTTGGGTGGTGTGGCAGCCTTGTGCTTGCAGTGGTTGCTGGCTCAGTGCGGCGGGCGGGCTGAATGGGTGGCTACCCATTCAGCTTATGGGGTCTGACTCTACTTAAAAAAGAGTCGGTTGCGGGTTTGGTTGCTTCGTCTATTCCAGCTCGCCACGCCAGCGCTGCTCGGATTGTGATGATTCGAAATCGCCGTAGTCTTCGGCGCACAGGTTGTCATAGGCTCCTGCCCAGTCTTCGGGCTGGGACACGCTTTGTAGATCCATGCTGTTCCAGGTTTCACGGTCAAACTCTTCTACAGCGCCGTCGTAGTATTGAATCTCAAAACAGTCCTCGCTTTCGTCAAAAGCGACCAGCTCGAAAGCGTCACCTTCGGAGTCTCGATACCAATTACCTATCGTTGCATTGGAATTTCTCATTCTGTCTCTCTTCCCCGCATCGTTATATTAGTTATTGCGAACAACGCTGAGTGGTACGCAATTTTTCTCTATATCGGAGTGGTGAAACGTTTCTTTAACTGGAAATTTTTATATTTTGTGGAGTGTGAAGGGGGGCGCAAAACATCTGTAATAGTAGTAAAAAAAACGGATGATGCTCTATTTTTTTTGGTATTTTTTTAACAGTTCAAGTTGTTTTTTACAGTGCATACCCATGGCGTTATAAATTTAGGTTTTAGGCTATTGAAATACAATATGATTTGTAATGGTTCGCTATCGAAGTATCGCTTCCAGCTGCTCCTTTACAGTAGCTTATTTATTACCATCACCGACCATCGAGAAAGCAGACTGCTTCTCTTTGAACGCTCTCTTCTTTCTCCACTGCTTCGTGCGCTACTGCGTTAATCCTCATTAATCTGGGTTTAAGCTAAAAAAGTTACGCTTGCCGAACGCTGTGTGTTTAGGGCGGTTCGCGTGTCTCTTTTTTAATGGATTGTTTTTAGCTGAATGTACGGGCTGTTTTTGCTTTATTGCTTGGCCATGATGAGGAGAAATCTGTGTCGAAAACTCTTTTCGCACACACCTGCGTGACAGCGTGCGTCGGTGTTGTATTGATCATTGGGAGCGGCCATGCTGCCGCTCAACCCCAGGTATGGAATTTAAAATCGACCGCCCAGCGTGTGTTGCAGGAGGCGCCGGAGCGCGGCATTGCCGAGGCTGAGGTCAATGCGCGTCAAGGCAGTCTGGAGCAAGCCAGTGTTTGGCCCAACCCGACCATTGAGCTGGCTGCTAGCAGTGCCATGGGCAAAGAGGATGGCCGGGGCGGCACTGACGTTAATCGGTTTAGCGTTAGCCAGCCGTTGCCGCTCAGTGGTCGTTTAGGGCTGCAACGCAAGCAGGCGGATGCCCGCTTGAAACAGGCTGAGGCTGATGTTGGCCAGCAAGCTCTATTGCTGGAGTACGAAGCCGCGCGTGTTTTCCATAATCTGCAATTTACACGCGCGCGCTTGGATTTGGCCGAGCAACGGCTGTCGAGCGCCGATGAATTTCAGCACATCGGTCAGCGTCGCGAACAGGCAGGTGATCTGTCGCGCTTGCAGCGCCTGCGTTTGGATCTGGTGCGCGAATCCGCTAAACAGCTGATCGCTTCTGCTGAAGGCAAATTCAGCGAATCGCTCTCTGATTTCTCAACGCTGTTAAATCTGCAGCTGACGATGGACCCCGCCGCCGCAAATCCCGAATTAACGCCGTTGGATCGCTACCCACACCTGCCGGCGCTGGCTGACTTGCAGGCGCAATTCGATACGCATCCCGCCCTGATCGCTGCACGCCAAGGGGTCGAGACGGCTCGCCACCGTGTCGCTGTCGCGCGTGCCGAGCGCTTTGCTGACCCTGAACTCTGGGTGGCACAAGAGCGCGATTTTTTGGCCAATCGGCGGCAGAATTTCGTCGCTTTTGGGGTGGCGGTGACGGTGCCGCTGTGGAATCGAGGCAAGGGCAATATCGACGCCGCTCAGGCGCATAGACAGAAGGCGCAATTTGAGGTGGATGCACTGCAGCGCCAGCTCAGCAATCGCTTGCGCCTGAATCACCTTCATCTGTCTCATTTGATCGAACAGGGCGAGGCCTATCGCACTCATGTACTTGAACCAGCTGCAGAGATTTTCCAGCTGAGCCGTAAAGGCTTTGCAGCGGGTCAGGTTGCGATCCTCAATCTTGTTGATGCTGTCGAGACCTATTTTGGCGCCCGTGTCCGCTATTTAGAGCTGTTGCATGAGGCTTGGCTGGAGGCTGCGGCACTGCGCCGCGCGGCTGGGCGCTCTCTGCTAGATCAATAATCTAGTGACGCGCTGAAAGAGCCTCAATTTGTAGGAGCGGCGCCCCGCCGCGATTTATCGTCGCTGCGAAACCGTCGCGGCGAGGGCGCCGTTCCTACAGGAGAACGAAGTTCTTAAGGATCAATTTTAAGGAATCATTGATGAAACGCCTATTTGTAAAATCACTGTTTGCGGCCTTGAGCGCTCTCTCTTTGGCTACTTTATCGCTGACGGCCAATGCCCTGCAGCTCACCCCGCAACAGATGGCCAACGTTACTTTAAGCACCGCGACGGTTGCTACCCGCGAGGCTGCTGCGACGATTACCGTCAACGGCACCTTGCGTGCTGACCAGCGGCGCCTGTTTCGTGTTTCGCCAGTGGTGGATGGCTTGGTCACTGAGTTGAATGTGGTCGTGCAAACGACTGTGCGTAAAGGTCAAGTTCTGGCTCGTCTGCACAGCACAACGCTGGGTCAGGCGCAGACCGACTATCTGGAGGCGTTGGCGCGTTACGATGTTGCCCGGGCCGACTATCGGCGTATCAAAGGGTTGAGTGATGATGGCGTCGTGGCTAAAAGTCGCCTGATCGCGGCTGAAAGCCAATACAAAATGGCCGATGCGGTGTTGGATCAGCGCCATCGGGAGCTCTCCCTGGCCGGTATGAATAGGGCTCAGATCAAGCGCCTTGCCAAACATCCCGACGACATCGCCGGTTACGCCCTGCTCAGCCCTGCGGATGGCATGTTGTTGGAGGTAGCCGTAGAGAGTGGGCAGATGCTTGCAGCAGGTGAATTGGCCTTTCGCCTGGCGGATCTGAGCGTCGTCTGGGCGGATGTGCAGATCCCGGTGGCGCGCATCGGCGACGTGGCGCTGGGCAGCCACGCCGCTATCCGCGTCGCCGCTTACCCGCAGCAGCGCTTCGGTGGTCGCCTTGAGGCGCTCAGCGGTGAAGTGGAAGTCAGCAGTCAGACCCTCGCCGGTCGGGTGGTGATCGATAACCAGCAAGGGCTGCTGCGCCCCGGCATGTATGTGCAGGCCGAGCTGCAGGGCGCTGCGCATGCGGGGCTGATGGTGCCCGCCAGCGCACTGTTTCGGCGTGGCAACGACAACTACGTGTTCATCGTCAGCGGGCCGCGCAGTTTTTCACCGACAAAAGTCAGCACGGGTCAGCCCACGGGTGGTTGGATTGAGCTCAAGTCCGGTGTCAGCGCGGGTGCGGTGGTGGTCAGTGGTGGTGTCGCTGAGCTGAAGTCCCACTGGCAGTATCAAGGGGGCGAATAGCGCATGATTAATGCACTGATCCGCTTTGCCCTGGTGCAGCGGTTAATGATGCTGCTCCTAGCGCTGGGCTTGGCTGGTGCGGGCATCTGGGCGTTTAAAACGCTGCCCATCGACGCTTTCCCCGAGATCTCTTCGCCACAGGTGCAGGTGATCATCAAAGCGCCGGGGCTCTCGCCGACCGAGGTGGAGAGCCGTATTACCTTTCCTGTCGAAGTGGAGATGCAGGGTCTGCCACGCCAGACTGTGCTGCGCTCGACCACCAAATATGCGCTGAGCATCATCGTCATCGATTTTGAGGATGGCACCGACATCTACTGGGCGCGCCAGCAGGTCACCGAGCGTCTCAGCCAAGTGTGGGCCGATCTGCCCGATGGCGTCGAGGGCGGTCTTGGCCCGATCACCACGCCGCTGGGCGAGGGTTATATGTACCGCGTCGAGGGCGAGGGCTACAGCAACCGCGAGCTGCGCCGTATTCAGGATTGGGTGATTCGCCCCCGCTTGCGCGGTGTTGAAGGGGTGGCCGAGGTCAACTCGCTGGGTGGTGAGGTGAAGGTGTATGAGGTGGTCGCCGACCCCGTGGCACTCTCATCCTACGGCTTGGGCATCGACGATCTGGAGTCGGCGCTGAAAGCCAATAATCGCAATGCAGGTGGTGACCGCATCAATCGTAATAACGAAGTATTACTGGTGCGCACGGTCGGCCAGCTGCGCACCATGGCGGATATCGGCAGCATCACCGTGGCCAGTCAAAACGGCATCCCGGTGCATGTGCGCGATGTTGCTGAGGTGCGCATCAATTCGCTGACCCGCTACGGCGCAGTGACCGCCGATGGTGAGGGTGAAGTGGTCACCGGGCTGGTGCTATTGCGGCGCGGTGCCAACAGCCGCACCAACATCGAAGGTGCCAAACAGGTGCTGGAGGAGGTCAAAGCAGCACTGCCCGATGGCGTGACTATTGTGCCGTTCTATGATCGCA
>JAADGQ010000108.1 GCA_013152295.1 Gammaproteobacteria bacterium
CGCGTGCAGGATCGCAGTCGGCGTCATGAGCGCGGCCGTTTTGAAATTGTAGCGGCGCAACAGTCACAACAAGCGGGGTCGCAATAAGATGAGATTAGCGCTGCCGATCGTGCTGGGGTTTGTGCTGGCAACTCTGCTTGGTGCTTGCACTACAACAGGTGACACAGAGCGCTACAAGCAAGAAGATGTTGATCTGAGCACGGCTGCCGAGCTCAATGCCAAGTTGGGGCTCGCTTACCTGCAGCAGGGCAATCGCAAACGTGCGCTTGAGAAGATGCGCCATGCCCTTGATCTCGACCCGCAGCGCCCGATTACCCACCACTATATTGCCGAGCTGTACCGGCAACTCGGTCAATACGACTTGGCCGAAGAGCATTTCATGAAAGCGATTGAGCTGGACCCCAAGGATGCCAATACGCAGAATGACTTTGGCGTTTTTTTGTGTGATCAGGGCCGCCATGAAGAGGGTGTGAAACGGTTCCTGAATGCGATTAAGGATCCGCTCTACGATACGCCGGGCCAGGCTTACGAAAATGCCGCGATCTGTGTGCTGGATATCCCTGACCGGGAGCGTGCAGAGAAGTACTTTCGTCTGGCGCTTCGCGAAAATCCTTTTTTGCCGACAGCGCTGTATCGCATGGCCGAGGTGAGTTTTAACGAAGGTCAATATTTTCGGGCGCGGGCGTTTTTGCAGCGCTACCACTCTGTGCAGCCTAAATCGGCGCCAAGCCTGTGGCTGGCAATCCGTATCGAGCGCGAACAAAACGGTACTAAATTAGCACAAGAGTATGGAGAATTGCTTACGGAGCGCTTTTCTGGCGCCCCAGAAACCCAACTTTATTTGGAGTCAATGAATCATGAGTGATGGTTTCACGGGTTCAATTGGGGAACACCTTGTCCGCGCTCGGGAGGCGCACAAAATTAGTCGGGCTCACATAGCCAGTCAACTGTTTTTAAGCGAACGAATCGTCAAGGCTCTGGAGGGGGATGACTACGACACGCTGCCCGCGCCAATTTTTGTCTGCGGTTATCTGCGTTCGTATGCACGCATTGTCGAGATAGAGGCTGAACCGTTGATCGCTGCCTATAATCAGCGTGGTGACTCGCCGCCATCGGTTGTCTCTCATGATGCCAACCCTGAAGTGCGTAAGCAGCATATTGATGTGGATCGCGGCTGGATGATCAACGTTGCACGCTATGTTGCGATAGGGGTCGCTGTCAGTGTGGTGCTTTATCTATTGTGGGCGTTTGTGCCGACGTTATTCAGTGGTGCTGGCGATGACGAGCAGGGCGAAGAAGTCGCAGCGGGGATGGAGTTTGATGGTGGTGGTCTGCCTGCATTTGAATCGATGCCGGTAGCAGCACCGTTTGAAACGCCCGCAGCGCCAGATGCACCGCCAATAAATGTTGGAAAAGGCGATAAGCCAAAGTTTGACAAGCCTGCTGCTGCACCGACTGTGGTCGACCCTGTGGAGGTGGTCGTAGAGGAGGCACCTATCATTGAGGTGGCGGCGCCTGCTGCCGAAGCAGCGGTTGTGCCGGATGTGCCGAAAAAGTCCCCGATAAGCGGGCCTCACTCCACATTACGTTTGAAGTTTTCACACGAGTCGTGGGTAGAGGTGCACGATGCTACCGGTAGACGTGTATTAGTCGACTTGATGCGCGAAGGTGGCGATAAAACGTTGTATGGGCAAGCACCTTTCAAATTGCTGTTGGGCTACTCGTCAGGTGTTGTCATTGAGTACAACGGCGCGCTCTATGACCCCGAAAACTACAAACGCAAAGGTGTGGCACGTTTCTCTATCGGCAAGCCTGAAGATAACAAGGAGCGTTGATTTTGGGCGCTGCGCAAAAAATTGTTCGCCGTCAATCGCGGCAAATTCAGGTGGGCAGCGTTGCGGTAGGGGGCGATGCGCCGATCTCTGTGCAGAGCATGACCAACACCGATACGCTGGATGTTGCTGCGACAGTTGCCCAGATTCGTGCATTGCAGGGGGCCGGTGCGGACATCGTCCGTGTTTCGATACCGACCATGGACGCAGCCGAAGCATTTGGTCGAATTCGCAAAGAGGTGGAGATCGCGTTAGTTGCTGACATCCACTTTGATTACAAAATCGCATTGCGGGTCGCAGAGCTTGGTGTGGATTGCCTGCGTATTAACCCCGGCAACATTGGTCGTGAAGAGCGGGTGCGTGCTGTTGTCGACAGCGCCCGTGATCACAATATTCCGATTCGGATTGGTGTCAATGCGGGCTCTCTCGAAAAAGAGCTGCTGAAAAAATATGGTGAACCGACGCCGTCGGCGATGGTGGAGTCGGCGATGAAGCATGTTGGCATTTTGGAAAAACTCGATTTCCCCGATTTTAAAGTCAGCCTCAAAGCCTCTGAAATTTTTATGACTGTTGCCGCGTATCGCGAGCTGGCAAAACGTATCGAGCAACCGTTGCACTTGGGGATTACTGAAGCAGGCGGATTGCGTTCCGGTACCGTCAAATCGGCTATAGGTCTGGGCATGTTATTGGCCGACGGTATTGGTGACACGCTACGCGTATCACTGGCTGCAGACCCGGTGGAAGAGGTCAAAGTCGGCTTCGATATTCTCAAGAGCCTGCACCTGCGCAGCAAAGGGATCAATCTGATCGCTTGCCCCTCATGTTCTCGCCAAAATTTCGATGTGATCGGTGTGGTGAACGCGCTGGAAGCACGCCTTGAAAACGTGCTTGAGCCGCTTGATGTCGCGGTGATTGGCTGTGTTGTTAACGGCCCGGGTGAGGCGCGGGAAGTGCATGTGGGGATTACCGGCGGTTGCCCTAATCTGATGTACCTCGACGGCAAGCCCAGCCACAAAGTTGATAATGAGCAGTTGGTGGATCAACTTGAGTCAACCATTCGCAAGCGTCTTGAGCAAGGCACGTAACAAAATACTCAAATATAACTATATTTGAGTATTTTGTTGTTGCTGTATTTTTCCCTTCATTAGAAATCGGCTCTGTAGCCCATATAAATATAGTAGGATTCGCTCTTTTCACTGCTGGTGCCATTTAGCTCACGGCTGGACAGTTCACTGCCGATATCAGCTTCAAAACGAAGATAGCGGCTGCTGCGATAGTCTATTCGCAGTGATGGTGCCGTTATCCACTGCTGTGTGCCATCGCTGCTAAAGTCGCGATAAACTAGTCGGAGGCGTGGGTTGATTCGCCATCGACTACCCAGCGGGTAACGTGCATTTGCAGACAGCGTTGTGGTGTCGGCGGTTTCAGTATTGGAAAAACGTACACCATAGATGATGAGATCACCCTCCTTGATGATATTGCTGCCGATCAGCTGCAATAGCAGGTCGTAGTCGCCACTGGTTTTATCGGTGCCCTCCACGCCGCCTGAGGTTGGTGTGGCTGAACGCTGCGTCACGCTTAGGTTGCCGCTGAGTTGATAGGCGAGGTTGAGCGGATAGGAGCCGCCCAGCGTATAAGTGCGACTATCTGCACTACGATCTTCTGCCAGCTGACGTACCTCACTCTCTGTTGACTGCTTCAATAACTGATCAATAGATTCCAACCCTTGACCCTGTAGTGCATTGGATGTGGTTAGCAGTGGACTTTTACGGTGGTCCAGGGTGACGTTGATGTTGGCCTTGTTGCTGAAAAACCAGTTGCCCAGGAGTAGCAAGGTGTTGAGTTGGCCGTAGGAGATATCGTAATCCACAAGTCCCAGCAGGGAGCGGTTCTGTTTGAAGTAGCGAGCCTCGCCCCCTACGGCTTGGCGATCGGTGATGCCAGCGACGCTTTGGTCGATGTAAAATAGATTGAAATCCCAGTCGTTGGCGATCGTTGCGATATCGACATTGAAACCATAGAATTGCCGCTCGGTCTCTATATAAGTGTTGGTTGTTCTCAAAACAGGATAACCGGCAACTAGGTTCCATTTGAACCTGTCACTGCTGCGATAGCCCAGTGTCAAACCATCAAAACGTCCCTGCACGCCCGCCGAACTCAGCCGCTGGCGGCCGAAACGGCTGGTCAGTTTACGTTGCATTGTCATCAGATCGATATAGAGCGAACTAATACGTCTGTTATTTTGTTGTCCCGCCTGTGAGAAATCGTATTGGTAACCTCCTGAGAAGCGGCTGCGAACATCATAACTTTGGCTGCGTAGTCGTGCCGTCACATCAAGATCTGAGGTAATTGACGATTGGCGTAAATTTGTGCCTCCTGCGCTGCTGCGATCAGTGTCGCGTCGATAGAATTGAGAAAAGGCGCCATAGGTTTCCCATTTTACGAGCCCGCCAGAGGGGTGTTTTGCCTCGCGGAGTTTTTCGCGGTCCGGCTTTGTCGCTGTGATGAGCGCTGCCAGACGCTGCCTGACACGCTCGGCCCCCTCTCCTTCGGGATATTTCTTAAGGTATTTTGTATACAGCGCTTTGGCATGGGCAAGTTGCCTCTTCCTCTCCCGAGCGACACCAAGATACTCCAGGGCATCTTGATAGTCCGCACTATTTGGATCGCGTAGAATTTTGGTATAGATGCGAATGGCTTTGGCATACTGCTCCAGAGCCATGGCTTGCCGTGCCTGCTCCATCAAGCCTAAGTCACGGGAGATCTCCCATGTCGCTGAGTCGATTCCGTTGTTGCTATCTGTTGCTGCCTGTTTCTCTTTATCAGGCAGAGTCACCGGTTGGCGATCAGTCATCGCTGTCGTTACGGATTCCTGCTGCTCCGATGGTTGAACTGCTGTCGTCCATGCGCGAGGGTAGCGTTTCAATAGGTATTTTTTTGCCGATTCGGCCTCTTTGTAAGAGTTGAAAAAACCGAGCCTTAGACGGTACCAGGTTTCACCATCTTTGATAAATTGCGTTGTGTAGAGCCTGTTCCTTTTGAATAGATCAATGTCTGGTGGTGCTTCAATATGATCGAATTGAACTAGTGATGATTCGAGATTAATACTGTATACCGCGCCTTGTGTGCGAGGGGATGGTTCTGTATGAGTGCTTGATAATGGTGATTTCTCTTCGCTTGATATTTTTTCCAAAGAGATGCGCATTGAGCGATAGTTATCCTCCATTTTTATATTGAAATTTACTTCACGATCAAAATGCATGATCAGATCGTAGTTGTCAGGTGAACTTCTCTCCATGCGCACGCTGGTTAAAGGGACTCCTTTGCGCGGTGTCCACGGTATCTCTTCGACAGCGATACTTGTGTTGTCACCGATTAAGATAGGTCGCAGAGAGACATGAAGTGTGTTGCCGCTTCTGTAAGGGAGGTGTGATATATGTTGTAGCGGAAAGTTAAAGAACATCACGATGTCCAGGGATGCCGTATTGCGTTCAACGGCGATGCGATCAATCGCGCCCTGGCTGGCAGATGCACATGGTATCAGGCATAAAAAAACCAATAGATAACGAAATAAACCGTGCATAGTGCTCTTTTATTGAAGGAAATCTTCTCTGCGTATCACGAGAAACGCATGAAAAAATGCAGATGAATTCGCGACGAATCGTTCTGTTTTAAATGGAGTTTGTAAGATTTCTGGGCAGGTCAATCAAAATTTCCATCACTAATTGAATGTTCGCGGTTGCGTGATTTTTTAATGTTCGTGAAACTGGAGTCTGTATATTCGTGACAGCTCCCGCTGCAGTTTCTGAGCTCTTGGACTGTGTACCGGATGCCAGGGGCCTTTTTGTGCTCATCCGCTTCGTAATCATTGGCATGGCACCCCGCGCAGTCAGGTTTCAGCCCAGGGAAGTCCCACTGAACCACTTCGCTATTAGTTTTATGGCACTCGGTGCAGTTGAATGTACCGCGATGATCGCCGGGATAGTCGGCGCTGGTGTGACGAAATAGCAGTGATCCCCAGCCGCTGACACGGTGGCACTCATCGCACTCGCGATTGGTAATGAAGTGGTTGGTGGGCTTACCTGTCGCAGTGCCCCCGTTATGACATGTTGAGCAAGAGCCGATGACGGCTGCGTGGTCGAACGTGGCGGGAATCCACGCTACGCTGGTGTGGCAATCGTCGCACTCGGCGACGGTGGTGACGTGGCCAGACTGTTTGCCTGTCGCCGTTGTGCCATTGTGACACGAGGTGCAGGTGCCGGGTGCAACGGCGTTGTGATCGAATACGGCATCGGCCCAGTCAGTTGTGTTATGGCAATCATCACATGCGTTACTGCTGGCGATATGCAGCCCGTGCTTGCCCCGCGCGATGGTGCCATTGTGGCAGCTAAAACAGCTACCAATGACATCAATGTGATCGACGCGTGTTGCCGGAGACCAGGCGACGCTGTTGTGGCAATTTTCGCAGACATTGGTCGTGCTAATGTGTTGCAGATTTTTTCCGGTGGCGACGGTGCCGTTGTGGCAGTCGATGCAGAAGCCCAGCACATCGCTGTGAGCAACGCTACTGGCCGGGGTCCAGGTCAAT
>JAADGQ010000155.1 GCA_013152295.1 Gammaproteobacteria bacterium
ATAGTTGAACCGAACGCGATGGTTTGGTCTGAATGGGCGGCGAATCACCCGACGCTCCAGCAGCAGCTTTGCCACCCACATGGGTAGCCATACTGTGCCAGAGTGGGTTGAGCTGAATTTGCGGCGTAGCACCATCCACCGCCGACTTAGTCGCTGCTTTAGAGGCAGGTCTCGATTTTTCTTTGCTGCTCTCTTTTGCGGCGAGCATCATTTTTTACGCGGGTAATAAGATGGGTATCATTTCAACAGCGCTATCTATTGAGCACAAACCCACCTCTTACCTCAGCACCAGAAGCGTTAATCAGCTTTTTCTCTGTAGCCGTGGGCTGGCGCATATTGATCGTTGCTGACGCCATCGCCACGCCTTCTTTTTTTAACTCAGCCAACAGAAACTCCATTTTTGGATCCGCTGCCGTAGTTGCTTCGGCCGACACCATATCAATGGAACGAATCATGACTTGCTCTTCTTTAAGCTTAAGGATGGCTGCCTCCAGCTCGGCGTCACGAACCACTTCACCATTTTCGTTAAAGCTTATTTTGTTATGAACAGCAACAACAGCGTCGCTGCTGTCTCCGGCGCTCGCCAGATCGGCAACTACCCAGTTTTCAATGATGGCGCCAACGACAGGATAAACCACCAAAACAGTTATCGCAGAACACTCATCCAGCCCACCACTAACATAACGCGACACCAATGGAAATTGAGTCGTACTCGCACCGGCAACATTAGCAATGGCTATTAACTGCTGAACATAGGGTTGATCGGTCGGCATAGTGGGGGTGGTCCCACCTCCTTCGGAAACCACCAACAACACGCCACGCACCGGTATATTATTGCCTTCCTTCAGCCAGTCAGCGCTGACATTTTCCTTGGAGTCACCAGAAAAATCGCTCTGACCATCGACAAAAATAGCATTTCTACCTAATCGGCGAATTCGATCATCACCGTTGAGCACAGTCCTGAAGTCACTACCTTTCAGAACTTCGGTAAGCGCCTTGAAATCCTCCTCCCCCGTCAACTCAGCACGGTAAACCTCATGGCATGCAGTAACAACATCCTGAACCGGCACTGTTGCCATCACGATGACACCGTCCACATCTCCTCCCGCCAGCACATCGGGCACCTTGGGCAAGGTAAACAGCTCAACATCTTCATCGAGTGGCGTAATCGGTGCGAGCACATCACCGACACTATCGAGACGCAGCTCAGCCATGGCTTGACCTTCATCAAATGCGGCACCTTGGCTGGCAATAGCACCCATAATGATCTCGGCGTTCGGATTATTAACCAGCGCCTGCCAGTCGTTACGCAGGTTGGTATGCGAGGTGCGCACCGACTGCAGACCCGCATCGTATTCAACGATGCTTGAGGCAATGGGCTGGTAACGGGAGATCACCGCACCGTTATTTTCGAGCAAGCCCTTACGCAGTATCTCAAAATCCCCTTTGGTCTTGAGTATGCTGATGTAATAGAGCCGATAACGTAGCGGTTTAACGACAACCTCCGGCACTTTATCTTTGCCACATGAGATGTCGCGGCAGCGATGAAACAAAACCCAGTCGCGACTGCCGTAGACCTGCAACTCATCGGGCGCCGGTTGCGGAGGCGGAAAGAGTTGGAGCGCGCGACTATCGGCGGTGCGGCTATCACCAATTTCACGTAGTGCGGTTAACGAAGTGTCGTGGAACAGATTATCGGGCTTGAGCACGTCAGGATTAATGCGTTGCGCGCCAGAAAAGATCGGCAAGCTTCCTTCCCGAGTCTGTAGCTGACCGTTAGCGGCGGACGCCACCCCGTCAGTAACGGAACGCAGCAGATAAGTTACGATACCAGCGAGCGTAGCGTTTTCGGCACTGCTCCAGCTGCGCGTAAACTGAAAACCCACGTCGATATCAATTTTTTCGCTATCCCACTTGTCAAAGAACGATAACGCGGGCACATCAAGCTTAAAGGTCGGCCGCGCACTGCCATCATTTTCACGCGAAATATAGAGCTGCTCAATCAGCTTCAGCGGCACAGTCTTAGCTGTATCCTGTGCACCATTTTTGACCTGGATATTGACCATGCCATTACTGTTAATCGCGCAACGCCGACGCGCTTCGCTGCCCGTAGATATAATTTCTTCCACCGTCAACGTACCATTTTGTGTCACCTCAATGACCGCACTGGCAGTTTCCTTCTGAGTGGCTACACTTATCATAATCACCAATTCAGCACTGATGTTGGTGATACCACTGCGTGCCAATTTAAATGGATCCTGCTCGGTACGCATGCTCAGCCACATATCGTAAATCGGCGCGCTCTCTTTTTGGTTGGTATTGATCCGCTGTCCCCTATTTAAGCGGAGAATCTTCATTTCAATATCTTTGGCCCGTTTATTTCTCGCCAGCATCTCCTCTACAACAACTGGGCTAGAAGCAGCGGAATCATCCGTGTTGGCTTGAGCTAAGACCGCATCGCCCTCCTGCTGCAAAATTTGAATGGATGCCAGTGACGTTACCACTTGGCGCACCAGTTGAGGCATGCGTCCCGCAAAGTAAAACGAGTACCCGCCACTCTCTAGCACCTCGCCACGTGCTGCACCACGTAACGCAACACTACTGTCACCGGCAGGCTGCTCTGCGACCACGCCATCAACGCGCTTCATGGCGCGTGCGGCGATGATTTGCTTGAAATTAAACTGGAACCCGTCGAACAAAGCCCCCGCACCGTTACTCGTGCTCTTGAAATCAGAACCTGCAACCGCGCCGTTATCATTAGCCATTTTGCTGGCATCCGAGAGTAGATCATCACCCCCGGTATGCAGTGCCATCTCATAACCGCTGCCCTCAACCTCCGGCCTAAACGCCTCGATCCGGCCATCGGGCACTAATATATCGACGCGCGGTTTATTGTTGGGATCGTCGAGCCCCTGCAGCAGACAGATGCGTTCCATGTGCTGCGCTTCTTCAAGGGCGTGGGGAATATAGTCCGCGCGCACCACGCAAAAACGCAGATCCACCCCTTCGCCCAGCATGCGCCGGACCTGCTCGTTAATGGTCATGGTGTCACTGTTGTTCACCGGCAGATAACCTGCACTCGGCAACTCCACAATGCCACACCGATTGATTAGCAACCGTGAAGGCAGCACAAACGAACTGATACCCACCAACTGCTCATGCGTCTGCCGAATATCAGCTAATGCAAAAGGCTGCGTATCTTTTGCTAGTCCATCCACTGCGGCAAAACGTGCAGAGATCAGTTCGTAGCGCGCCATCAATACTTTTAAATCAGCAGCAGCTTTGCGTGCCACCGTTCGCTCTTCGGCACATGGGCCGCCATCAGTAGGAGCACCACCGTCAGCTAGACATTTCCGTAGTTGACACTGAAATTGCAGCACTTGCGCCAAAAAAACATGCCATGGGCGCATCGCCATAACCGATGCCCAATAGTGACGCGGCGGGGACTCCATGCGCTCACGGCGTGCTGTCCACGCATCGAGAAAGAGCGTAGTGCCCGCAGAGCGTGATACCACAGCAATCGGTACACAATCACCCGTCGCAGCTTCAGCACCGAGGCACCAAACATTCGATCCCAGACCCTCTTTTGAAATATGCGATGCCGGATGTTGACGTTCTTGTTCGAAAAACGCTGATGCTAACCGCGAGCGCAGATGCTTTTGTGATAACGAAACGGCATTGGAGGTTTTATACAGTGTGGATAGATTGAGAGGCAGCGCACGAATACTCACCCCCTCAATCAGATAGGGTCGTTCGGTACTACTTACACAGGCGGATTCGCAAAGTTTGCCGTAGACATCCTCTTCACCGCACAGCACTTCGACGTGACAGACGGTGATCAGATAGAGGTCACCACCATCGGCCAACTGGCCCAGCTCATCAATATCATGCAACACACAATCGGCGAACGCCGCTTTACCGTGCTCCCTGGTCGGTGTTTTGGCAGGAACTTTGTTTGACGTTGAGCGATCAGCGCGCGAGTTTTCAATGAGTTCGCCAACGCCGACGCTAATCGAATCCGCCATTTGCAAAATGCGACCGTGACCATCAATCGCCAGACCGCCGCTAATGTTCAATTGATCACCACCGCCTAAAGTACAATCATAACCATGAACAACACCTGACCCACCGGCTTGATTCGATAAGCGAACTTGGTTGAGCAAAGACTGCTGCTCCAGCTTAAGATCGGGAGCGCGCAAAAATTTTCCGTCAAAATAGTTCAGCCGTTTTAGAGGGCTCTGTTTGGCAACAACGGTATAACCACTCTTCGCACCAATGACCACGAAGCCCGTTTTGTTCGTTACGTTCCCAGTCATGATCAGTTCCTCGTTTTAAACATGGTTGTCACGTCGTTGCCATCAATGCGGCTACCTACCTCCTGACCACCCACCTTTCCAGCCAGAGGTATTCGGTTGCGCCCCAGCAACGGAAACGGCCCTGTACCTTTGACGATCAGTCTGACTAAGCGACCACCCGGATCATCACGTAACTCGACGCTCAATTGCTCCTGTGCAGCGTCATAAGTGACCTTCTTGATATCTTCATCAATCCAACCATCGCGCACATCAAACGATGTCACTGAAACGGCGCGCACATCAACACTCGCTTTCATAAGCGGCTGCCCCACAACGTTGAAGGTAATAAACTCACCCTCGATGGCCACACTATCCACATCAACCCTTGGCCCCCCGGCATCGGTTGCGGTCTCTCCTGGCGGTAACGGCTGCGGCGCTCCCTCCCCTGCACCACAACAGGGGGTATGACAGAGCAGCTCCTGAATAGTAGAGGTCGGTAGGTGTACGGGGCGTACGCTGTTATCGATCGCATTGACTGCAACTTGCCAACCATCGCTCCCCGATGACAACACGATGCGATCAATATCAGCCAAAATAACCGGGGCCGGGTCTTGCTCAGGAAACAGGACGTTGCCATAACCATTTTCATCCGCTGCCGCTGGCCCCAGATCCATCTCATCCAAGGCGCTAAAGTGACGGAACCACTTGAGATACTCGGCCGGTCGTAGCGCTGGATCTTTACTCTGGATATCAGCAATGGCATCTAGCACATCCTGATCGGCAGCGACAACACCATCGTCATCGTCAATGGGCGCTTCCAAGGCGAACAATAATCGCAAACGATGAAATGGCAGACTGCCCGACGGCTGCCGCCATGCAGGTGCTTTACCGGGCACGAGCAGCAGCTCAACGCTTTCAGCCACGCGCGAATAGGCCGTGGTTGAGCCAGCACCATCACACGGCTCGCTCAGCGCGGGTACTTGGCGGGTCAGACACGCTTTAAAGCGAATAACGACATGGGCATCGAAACGAACCTCACCGCTCGCGTCATCAATTTCAACGATCTCCTGCAGCGCTGCATCGTCTTTGTGCTCTTCATACCAAGCGGGCAAATTAAGGCAGGCGCTGGCTTCGAGCAGCAGTTCGCGACCCAGACCGTCTATGGCAAGCCCAGATGCCACACGAACCTCACCGCTCTCGCCATCACGGCTGACTCGCAACCCCCAGACAGTGCCTGCACGGTGCAACCAGGCGCTGTGCAGCCACATTTTGCCGCGATGGTAGGATTCAACGGTTTTAAAGTCCTCCACGCCCAGCAACATGCCAAAGTGAACAAACAGGGAGCGGAACGGATCCACCGGCAACATCTCGCCCAGCGGTGATCCGCCGCCGTTATTTTTCGAACTGTTCAAAGCTGCGTTCGCCACGAGAATTCTCCTTTCATTGCCATCATTTTCATAACTACCGATCTCATAACTAGCCGTTTCATTGTTTTCACGACCCGTTGTCGCCACGCACCGCACTGATCAATCGTCGCTGATGGGTGTCACGCAGGTAGTCGCTGGCAGCCGCTGCTCGATCCAGCGCATCCGCCACCATTGCCGCAGCGCGTTGCGCCTTGTCTTCCGCCTCCAGCGCCGTTACCAGAGCTGCCTCGGCGCTGTCCATCGCGGTTTCCAGAGTCGCGACATCACCGTTGTAAATAGCGCTAAGCTGGGCGATGGCTTGGTCATAGGCCACAACATTGGCCCAGATAAAATTGGGCACAGCAGCCTCCCACTGGTCGAGGTTGTCACGCATAGGCGCGCTATATTCCGACTCGGCGGTGGCCAACGCACTGTTGGCGCTATCCAAATTGGCCTGCTTCGCCGACACATTGGCATCAGCGGCGGGATCAGCATCAACATCTGCGATACGTGCCTGGGCGATCGCGATTTCGAGCTCCGCCGCAGCCACGCCGACTGCAGCGGCGGCATCGTCACGCGCCTTCTCCTTAACCAATGCCTCTTCGTCACCACCGCTCAACGTAGTGACAGTGATACGACCCTGCTCGGGACGGTCGGCGCTGCGCTGTTCTCGACCCCCTGCAACAGGCTCACCGCCTGCTGATAGCGGGAGTCACTGAGCAACACAACGTCGCGAAACAGCGCTTCCGCCCGTTCAAATGCTTGCCAGCGCTGCTCACTCAGCGCAGCGGCACCCTCTGTCGCGGCAAGATGAGCGGCCAGCTCATCCTCCAGTGCTTCAAACAGCGTCTCTTCAGCAACCGTCACTGAAGCGGACAACTGAGCGCCCCGCTCCCGAGCGCGAGTGAGCAGGTCGGCAGGCAGATCACCTTCGACCCGTGCCTTGGCTGCGGCGATGGAGACTTTGTCGTCCGCATCAGCGCCACTGCCGCCACCACCGCCCAATCCAACTTCATCGAGCAGCGCCTCCGCTTGTGCCGCCAGGGTGGTGAGATCACCATCAGTGACGGACTGTTTCCACTGAGCATGATGATCAGCGCGAGCATCTGCCTCCTCCTGCTCCTGCGCAATGGCATTGAGACTCTCGCTGAGCAGAGTCACCGACTGCTCAGCGAGATCGCGGCGCTGCTGTACTGCTGCGCGCCCCGCTTCGGAGGCGAACAGCTCCCCATATTTGTTACGCTGCTGCACCATGAGGTCGCGCAGATTACCGGCCAGCAGCTCGATATCTGCAGGCATCAGTGCTTCAGCCATCGCTGAGCGCGTCGAGGCAATATCCCGCTCAAGACCCGCGTATTCACCAACCAACGTATCGTAAGCAGTCTGAGCCGCGCCCAGATCATCCACCGCCTGGGCAAAAGCCTGTTGTGCCGCTGTGTACATCGCGCCATAGGCACTGCTTTTGTTGTCCGTAAATTCCTTAATCGTGCTGGCCATTGCTCTCACTCCCGTCGATTAAATGCTTGTATGCTCCGTTGCGCTGCTGCGCTGGAAACATCCCGATACGCTTTGCCGGTCTTCTCATATTCACGGCGAATTGCCTGAATGAAGTGACGTTTACTGATCACATCACCCTCACCAGCAGCGAGAAAAGCCGCTGCTACGGCAGCGTTACGAATCAGCCCACCAACGATAGGGAACTGCGCTGCCAGCTGTTCAAGGCAAACATCGTCAGCCACGGGCACCCCTTGCGGCAGGTGACAGCGCCACAACGCGAAACGTTGCTCGCGGGCGGGCTCTTCAAATTCAACAATGAACTCCAAACGGCGGATAAATGCACTGTCGATGTTCTGGCGCAAATTGGTAGAAAGAATGGCCAGACCGTCAAAACGCTCAAGACGAGAGAGTAGGTACGCTGTTTCGAGATTAGCGTAACGATCATGCGCGTCAGCAACCTCAGTGCGTTTGCCAAACAGTGCATCAGCCTCATCAAACAGCAGCACGGCTTTGGCGCGCTCGGCCACATCAAACACTTCGGCAAGGTTTTTCTCGGTCTCACCAATCCATTTAGAGACAACCTTCGATAGATCAACCATCAGCAGATCAACACCTAACGCGTTTGCCAAAACCTCTGCAGAGAGCGTCTTGCCGGTACCTGACGGACCAGCAAACAGCATGCGCACGCCACGCGCACCACGCCGACCATTGAGAAAACGCCATTCGTCCAACACTTTGGCCTGCAATTCAAGGCGATTCACTGCCTCACTCAACTGTGCCAATTTAGCTTCAGCCAGCACCAACTGCGACCAATCCGCAACTGGGCGTATCAACTGCACACCACCGCCAATAGTGGTTGCCGAACGCGCGCGCACACGCGCAGCAACATGTTCAATGGAAAAAGGCGCAACAGCCTGATCATGCGCATCGAAACGATGATTGAAACGTAGATCGCGAACCAGCTGCGCGGCATGCACCGGTTCAACGGGATAGCGTGCGGCAAGCAACGAAGCCTGTTCAGCCATCTCTGGCAGCAGCCCCCGCCACATATCGCGCAATGCGACAGGGCTCAGCGCAGCAACCACCAAGTTAACCAAAGGGCGCTCACCACTCATCTCACCGCAACCGACACGGCCACACATAACCAGGGGATAGGGATAGCGGGAAAAAACAGGCAGCACGGCCCGTTTGTCACCCTCCTGGTGAGGTACTTTTAGCACCGGCACTACACCGCGCACAAGACAATGAATCTGGATCAACGCATCCAGCGTGGCGTCATGTTCCTGCGGTAGCTGTATGGGCAGACCATCCAGCTGTGCCGCGTTGAGTAACGCCATAGCACGCTGTACCGCAACCGCTTCATCGTCGGCGCAAAGTAAAACCGTGCAGCGGTTATTGCTTTGCAATGCTTGGCGCGCACCGAGCACGTCCGCACTATCGAGCCACTGCTGTAGACCATGAGTCATCACCTCCTGTGTCAGGCGCACCACGCTCTGCGGCCATGCATCGATGCCGTGCAACGTCGGCCACAGCTGATCCAACAAAACGAGGTTGCGGCTATAAAAAGGGCCATCGCCACTCACCTGCAATACACCCGACCCCGTCACCTCGCCACTCGCCAACAGTTCACGTAGCGCAACGCGCTCATCATCATTGCCACAGATCAACTGCGCGGCCAAACCTACCGTAGGATACGGTTGCCCGGTGGGATGCAGGGTGCGAAAGATGTCTGCATAACCTTCGTGCTCTTCTGCCATCCCCGCTAGCAACAGCAGATCGATTTCACACGGCGAGAGTTCAAACGCAAGAACAAGTCGCTCAAGTGGATAATCGGTGACGCTAGCCCGCGGCTCTATCCCGTTATCACTCACCGCCGCGTAGGCATAATCGAGAAATGCCAGCGCTGCCACTACTGGTTGCTCTGCACCGCTAAAACGGCTGCGCAACAGTGACGCAAAACGACCCGCCAACAAACCAACTTCGCGACGCAGTTGCTCACTGGCAGAACCGCAGGGACGCGACACATCAGCAACATCCGCCACAGCATTTTGAATGGTGGTGGACGGGCTATTCATAACGAAAGGTCACTACAACGCCGAGCCAGGGTAGATAACCCGGATCGAGATCCAGCGCAGCGCGGCGAATATCGGTAGAGATCTGACCTAAGGAAAAAAGGATTACAAACCAACCCGGCTCAGCTTCAATCCGTGCATGGCGGCGAATCACTCGGTCGATAAGCCGTTCATCCGCCATCGGTGGCCACATAAGTCGCTTATGCAAGCAGTCGATCAGGCGCTGCGACCATTGCTCAATAACCTGACGCTCGCTTTCATCAATAGGTGGCTCCTCTTGCCAAGGCCAATCATCGTTCGGGAGCAGTCCACAAAAGGTGCAGACCACCGGATCATCACCACTCACCCAACGCCGCGCCAACTGGTTCAGCCACCAGCGTAACGGTCGCTGATTAAGCTGCGGATCAGCACCAATCTCCGCAATAATCGCCAATTCATCAATCAGCGGTAGCAAAAACAGCAGACCAGCAAACTCCGTTTCATCACTGCGACACATCCGCCATGGTCCATCATCTGCTGTTAAAGCATCATCGGCGACATCTTTAAGCTCGGGTATAGCCGGACCTCTCAACAATGATTGGATTGCTGACCAACATTATTTTCAATACGTGGCGCTTCAAAATCTTGCGTAACCTGTTTTTGCCGCTTACCGGACTGCCGTTGTTTGCGCGAAGGTCGCTTATTCTGCGTCTGTGGCTGCGATGACAAACTCAACTTTAGTGCTTCTCGATAAACATGCAGACGTGATTGCACATGCTCCGAAGCCACCAAGAAGAGTTCCGGGCTAACCTCTACCGCCACCAACACGGCCAACGCTGAAAGGTGAATACGGCTTTGTGCTGAAGAGTCCTGTTTGACCACCGCACGTGCTATCAACGACTGATTAACACGCAACATGTTTGAACCAACGACTGCTGATGATTGTGATAACGTGTCACTATCACCACTAATAAACCGAGCGGCATCACTCAGCGACTCGCTACGACCAACCAGTGCTACCACCGCTGCTTGTGCCAAGTCACTCCAGTCTTGATTGGAAAAACGCTGGGTGAGCTGCGCCAACTGATCCGCACGAACCAGTGCTGCAAATAGCGGCATAACAAAATGGC
>JAADGQ010000111.1 GCA_013152295.1 Gammaproteobacteria bacterium
AACTGTAACGCCCATGACGGACTATATTCTCATTCTGATCAGCACCGTGCTTGTCAACAATTTTGTGCTGGTCAAATTCCTCGGCCTGTGCCCGTTTATGGGCGTCTCGCGCAAGCTTGAGACCGCCACCGGCATGGCGCTGGCAACCACATTTGTGCTCACACTCTCATCGGTTTGCAGCTATCTGGCCAACGTCTACCTGCTGGCGCCACTGGGGCTGGAGTATCTGCGCACCATCACCTTTATTCTGGTTATCGCGGTGGTGGTGCAGTTCACCGAAATGGTCGTGCACAAAACCAGTCCGGTACTGTACAAAATCCTCGGTATTTTTCTGCCACTGATCACCACCAACTGCGCGGTACTCGGTGTCGCGCTGCTCAACGTTCAAGAGCAGCACAGCTTTATGCAGTCGCTGATCTACGGCTTTGGCGCCTCTATCGGCTTTTCGCTGGTGCTGATTCTGTTCGCGGCCATGCGTGAACGCATCAACGTCGGCGATGTACCCAAAGCATTTCAGGGGCCGCCCATCGCACTGATCACTGCAGGCCTGATGTCCATGGCGTTCATGGGCTTTGCCGGTTTGATTAAAAACTGATCGATGCTCTCTGCGATTCTCGCATTGGGGGCGCTGGCAGCCGTGTTCGGCATCGTGCTCGGTTACGCGACAATCCGCTTCAAAGTGGAGGGCGATCCGCTGGCCGACAAGGTGGATGCTATCTTGCCGCAGACCCAGTGTGGTCAATGTGGCTATCCTGGCTGCCGCCCATATGCTGAGGCGATCGCGGATAACCGTGCCGATATCAACCAGTGCCCACCCGGTGGCGAAACCGTAATTCTGGCGCTAGCGGAGCTGCTCGATCGTGACCCCAAACCACTCAATGCCGAAAATGGTGTCGCCAAAGAGGAGACAACTGTCGCCGTCATCGACGAGCAGGTCTGCATTGGCTGCACACTGTGCATTCAGGCATGTCCGGTAGATGCCATTCTCGGCGCAGCAAAGCAGATGCACACCGTCATCGAAAGTGAGTGCACCGGCTGCGAACTGTGCGTTCCGCCCTGCCCGGTGGATTGTATCGCGATGATCCCGGTAAAAGAGCACTACCTGACCTGGAAGTGGCCCTTTCCAGATATGCCCAAAACCACCACGGAACCCGAGAAATGAAGCGACGGCGACTGTGGAAATTTCACGGCGGCGTGCACCTGCCACAGCAGAAGACAATCTCAACGACCATGCCGGTGCATGCTGCGCAGCTGCCCAAACGCTTGGTTTTACCTCTGCACCAACACATCGGCGCCTCCGCCAAAGCGGTGGTCGAGGTCGGTGACAACGTGCTCAAGGGCGAGCTGATTGCGCATGCAAGCGGTTATGTCAGCGCGCCGATACACGCGCCCAGTTCAGGCACGGTGGTGGCGATCGCCGACCACCCGATACCCCACCCATCGGGGCTGCATGCACCGTGCATCGTTATTGAAACTGATGGCGAAGAGCGCTGGGTGGAAGCCAGGCCATACGACGATTACCTACACATGGACCCCAGCCACCTGCGCAATCTAGTGCGTGAAGCGGGCATTGTTGGACTTGGTGGTGCAGGCTTTCCCTCGTACATCAAGCTCAATCCCGGCGCCGACAAAGTGATCGACACGCTGATTCTTAATGGCGCAGAGTGTGAACCATTCATTACCTGCGATGACATGCTGATGCGCGAACAGCCTGAGCAGATTGTCGAGGGGCTGCATATTCTGCAACATGCTCTGCGCGCCAAAAGGTGCATCATCGCCCTGGAAGACAACAAACCCGAGGCGTATACCGCACTCTCTGCTGCCGTGGCTAAAAGCGAGCGCTGCAACATTATCGAAATCGTGCAGATTCCCACTATCTTCCCCGCCGGTGGTGAAAAGCAACTGATCAAAGTATTGACGGGAAAAGAGGTGCCTCACGATGGTCTGCCGCTGCACATCGGCCTCGTCATTCAGAACGTCGCCACCTGTGCAGCCATACACCGTGCAATCAACCTCGGCCAACCGCTGATATCGCGCTACGTCACCATTACCGGCGGCGGCGTCAGCCAGCCACGCAACCTTGAAGTGCTCATCGGCACACCGATTCAGGAGCTGCTTGAGCAGTGCGGCGCGCTCGATATCGAGCCGCAGCGCTTGATCATGGGCGGTCCGATGATGGGTATTGCGGTACATACCAGCAGCGCTCCCATCATCAAAACCAGCAACTGCGTTATTGCCGCCACCGACGACGATCTGCCGTCACCACAGCCAGTAATGCCCTGTATCCGCTGCGGCGCTTGTGCCGATGCGTGCCCTGCACTGTTGCTGCCACAACAGCTCTATTGGTACGCCCGCGCCAAAAACCTGGAGCGCATCCAGGAGATCAACCTTTTCGACTGCATCGAGTGTGGCTGTTGTTCTCACGTCTGCCCCAGCCACATACCGCTGGTGCAGTATTTCCGCTTCGCCAAAACAGAGATCTGGTCGCAAGAGCGCGAAAAAGAGCGCGCCGATCTAGCTCGCCAACGCCATGACTCAAGGCTGGAGCGTATCGAGCGAGAGAAGGCCGAGCGCGCTGCCCGACTGCAGAAAAAAAAGCAGGCACTCAAAGAGAGGTCCGCTGGCGATTCATCCAAAAAAGCAGCGATTGCAGCAGCGGTAAAACGGGCTCAAGAGAAAAAGGCGCGGCAACAGACGAAAGAGCCCTCTGCCAACGAAGAGGACAGCTCGCAGTAGCAGGTCAGGCAATCACGCTCCTGTTATCATACGGCGCCTGACAATAAGCACGAAGCACGCACGCTGACAAACAGACCCATGACCATCGCCCCTTCATCATCCCCCTTTGCCCACGGCACCAGCTCGGTGACGAAAGTCATGCTGCGCGTGATCTACGCACTGCTGCCCGCCATCGCGGCCTGCGTCTGGTTTTTTGGCTGGGGGGTGATCGTTAACATTTTGATCGCGGTAACCACGGCACTGCTCTGCGAAGCGTTAATCCTCAAGCTGCGCCAGCGACCAATCATGCCCTACCTGCTCGATGGTAGCGCGCTGCTCACAGCTGTATTGCTGGCAGTAGCTCTGCCACCACTGTCGCCATGGTGGCTGACCGTACTCGGTGTCGGCTTCGCCATTATTATCGCCAAGCACCTATACGGCGGACTCGGTTACAACCCGTTCAACCCAGCCATGGTGGGCTATGTGGTGCTGCTGATATCGTTTCCGCGAGAGATGAGCAGCTGGCTCTCGCCACAGATACTTAGCGACTACAGCCTCAATTTTGCCGCCACCATTACAGCGACACTCAACGGTCAGCTGCCCAACGAGCTGCAACTCGACGCGCTAACCATGGCAACTCCGCTCGACACACTAAAGTCTCAGCTGCGCCTTGACCACAGCATCTCTGAAACGGTCTCTTCGCACCCGATCTTCGGCCTGCTCGGCGGCAAGGGGTGGGAGTGGATCAACGGCGCGTTACTGCTGGGCGGCCTGTGGCTGATCTACAAGCGGGTGATCACCTGGCACATTCCAGCTGCGGTGATCGGCACCGTTGCGGCCATCGCTGCGCTGTTTTACCTGTACGATGCTGAAACATACGCCTCGCCACTGATTCATACATTCAGTGGCGCTACAATTATGGGCGCATTTTTTATCGCAACCGACCCGGTGACGGCCTCCGCCACGCTAAGAGGACGACTGCTCTACGGCGCCGGTATCGGCCTGCTCACTTATATTATCCGTACCTGGGGCGGCTACCCCGATGGCTTTGCATTCGCTGTACTGCTGATGAATATGGTGGCACCGACCATCGACCACTACTATCAGCCACGGGTGTTTGGTCACAAACGGAAGTAGCGATGAAGTCTGTATCGAAATCGATCATACGCTCTGCACTGCTGCTGAGTCTCTTCGCCATTACCGGCACGGCTCTGGTAGCCGTCACCTATGACAACACCTACCAGCGCATTGCCGATAATGAGCGCGATTACCTGCTGCGCAATCTGCACCAGCTGGTTCCGCCCGCTCTGCATGACAACGACATGTACATCGATGCCATACAGATTGTGTTGCCGGAAAGATTCGGCGCCAAAGCACCGCTCACGGTCTACCGTGCCCGCAAAGATGGGGAGCCGGTCGCAGCCATCATGACTACCGTGGCCCCCGACGGCTACAGTGGTAACATCAAACTGCTGGTCGCAGTCTACTTCGACGGCACGCTGGCTGGAGTCAGAGTGGTCAACCACCGTGAGACACCAGGCCTGGGCGATGCAATTGAAGTGGAGCGTTCAGACTGGATCAGAGGGTTCGACGGCCGCTCGCTGGGCAACCCCGGCATTAGCGGCTGGCGCGTCAAAAAAGATGGCGGGGAGTTCGATCAGTTCACCGGCGCTACTATCACACCACGAGCAGTAGTCAAATCGGTCTACCAGAGCCTACAATACTTCAACACCCATCGTGAGCTGTTGTTTCGCCCAAACATCGCGGCAGTAGCAGGTACGCCAGCCAGCGTAGATGATGACAGTGATGACAGCGAACACCACAACGACTAGAAACCATGAGCACAGAGATTCAATATCGCAAGATCACCAATGATGGGCTGTGGCACAACAATGTCGCACTGGTGCAGATCCTCGGTCTCTGCCCGCTACTGGCTGTCACTTCGACGGTTATCAACGGCTTGGGGCTCGGTATCGCCACGCTGTTGACGGTGGTGTTATCCAACGTGATCGTGTCGACGATCCGCCACCACGTCAAACCTGAAGTGCGCATTCCAGTTTTTGTTTTGATCATCGCTTCGGTGGTCACAGCCATTGAACTGGCGATGAGCGCCTACTTTTATGAGCTGTTTAAGGTGCTCGGCATATTCATTCCGCTCATCGTCACCAACTGCGCTATTCTCGGCCGTGCCGAGGCGTTCGCATCAAAAAACAGCGTCAAGGCATCGCTGGTCGATGGCCTCTCCATGGGCATCGGTTTCGCGCTTGTACTCGTAGTGCTTGGCGCACTGCGCGAAGCACTGGGGATGGGCACCCTGTTTGCCAATGCGCAGCTGATGTTCGGCGAACTCGGGCACGCCATGACGATCACCTTGATCGATGAGTATCGCGGCTTTCTGCTGGCGATACTGCCACCGGGCGCGTTTATCGGCCTCGGCCTACTCATCGCGGTAAAAAATGCCATGGATGAGAAGCGCTCGTGCAAGGGGGTCAAAGTACCCATCAGCGCCCGCTAAGCAGTGCTCATCCTCCTCGTGTTACTGCATATCCAGAGAACATGAACGCCCAAAAGCGCCGCGAAATTTTTGTCCGTCTGCGTCAAGCCAACCCCAACCCGAAGACCGAACTCAACTATGCGACCCCTTTTGAGCTGCTGGTCGCGGTTATTCTGTCGGCCCAAGCGACTGACAAAGGGGTTAACAAAGCGACGGCCAAACTATTCAAGATCGCCAACACACCAGAGGCGATACTGAAATTGGGTGAAACCAGGCTGAAACAGCAGATCAAAACCATTGGTCTCTACAACAGCAAAGGGGCCAATATCATCAAGACCTGCCGCATGCTTATCGACCTGCACGACAGCCAGGTTCCGCAGCAGCGAGATGCGCTGGAAGCACTGCCTGGCGTTGGCCGAAAAACTGCCAACGTAGTACTCAACACCGCATTCGGCCAACCAACGATGGCGGTCGATACACACATCTTTCGCGTCTCCAACCGTACCGGGCTGGCGCCAGGCAAAACGGTGCTCGATGTCGAAAAAAAACTGCTCAAACATATCCCCAAAGAGTTTTTGCAGGATGCCCACCACTGGCTTATATTGCACGGTCGTTATGTCTGCGTGGCGCGCACACCGCGTTGCGGTGCCTGTCTCATCGAAGATCTGTGCGACTATAAAGACAAACCGGAATGACGAGCTAACCACCACTCATCTACTAGACAAGGCAAGCAGTATGTTACTTTCGAATGACCGCCAACAGGTACGTACCTTTTACTACGATGTATGGCAAAAACAGCGCCTTCAGGCACCACTGGAACCGATGGAAAAAATCATCGCCAGTATCATCGAGCAGCACCCGGAGTACCACGGCATATTGGAGAACAAAGATGCGAGCCTAGACAAAGACTATCTACCCGAACAGGGCGAATCCAACCCGTTTCTGCACATGTCACTGCACGTTGCACTGCAAGAGCAACTCACCACCAACCGTCCTGCCGGTGTTACTGCTATCTTTGAAAAGGCTCTACAAAAAAGTACTGACCTGCATCAGGTCGAGCACCGTTTTATCGAGTGTATTAGCGAAATGCTATGGAAGG
>JAADGQ010000001.1 GCA_013152295.1 Gammaproteobacteria bacterium
GTCGTCGAGGCACGTAGTAGCGTTCATAATCGTAGATGCGCAACGCAACTGCTTCTTGCAGCGACGGATGGTAAAGCAGGCTATAACGACCGGAGGTATGACGGCAGAGCGTCTGTGGAGCACGCCCTAACTCCTGCGGAAAACAGTATCGCCGCTTTGGCGTGCGCGAGGTATGAGGCAGGCTACGCTCGATATCAACGCGTAGCGCACGCACACACGCACGATTTTGCAGAGCGTCCATCGGCTCAACGCCTAGTGCCAAACGGTTCACGCTCTCGATAAATTCAGAACCTTGGAGCACGGTCACTTCACTCCACCTGTTTTGACGCGAGTAATCTGCTGCGTTACCGGTTGTGCTTGACGAATTTGCTGACCACTCATCACAACAACTCGAGCCACATAGGGGATACTGAGTTTGTAATCCAACGGCAGTGAATCAAAGATGTGCATCACATCTTGGGTGGGAATGTCTTCGAGGCAGACTTGAACAGCATCGCCTGTCGACCAATTGGTTATCGGGTCGAGTAGAGGCCCAGTCAGGATGGGGGTGTTCTCCATACACTGCATCGCACGCCCAGTGATGCGATATTCGTAATCCGCGTTGTCGGCCCAGGCGATAAATAGAAAGTGAAGGTCCAGCGGCAAGTGTGACTCACCATCATGGTAGGCAACCCCAGACCAAGCGGCGCGCATCGTTTTGTTGAAATCAACCCGATATAAATAGAGAGAGAGCGAAGGTCTGGCCACCGGCACGGCTGCACCCTTATCAATATCTTCGGTACGCACCAGCTGTGCACGAGTGACCTGACCGACGATAGGTGGACGCTCTTCGAAACAGAGGTTCAAATAACGTTCGAGGCTGCTGCCCACGGCGGCAATGCTGGTGAAATCGGCCATCGTATCAGTTAGTGCCCTTTGCGACCCTTAGCTAGCCCATGAGCCAAAGCACCCGTCGTACTTGCGTAGAGCGCTTTACCTTCAGACAAAATGATTTTATTGATCCGCCCCTGACAACATAGATAATCAATTGCGCGTTGCACTTGCACCTCTGACTCCTCGCAACATTGCCGCTTAAGCCACCATTTGATGACACCCTCCAAGGTATCTGCAGCATTTTCATGGCGATCAAGGTAACAGGAGATGTTATGGGCAATATCCAGAACCTCTTGCTCCCAATCATCAGTCACGTCGCTATCCCTCTTGTTTCAAAGCCAAATTCCTATTTGCCTCCGCCATCCACAAAATGAGACGAGCAACATACATACCAGGTAGCCCAAAACCCCTAACTGATTGAAATTTTGGCGTAATCACACTCACCCAGCACCATAGGGTGGGTCAAAAACTACCCAGGAAATAGCGCTATATTTCAGTAGAAAGAGCTTGAATTATTAGTGTTTTTTAACGACTAAAAGAGAGCAAACAGATTGGGTCAAAAACGACCCACGCACAGAAAATAGCAAACAGATAGCAACTGACTCAGAATTACCATGACATAGATCAACGCCCAACCGAATTAACCGCGACTTCCATCACAAAAAACTACAACACCAGACACCTATGACCATATAACAAGCAACAGATAACAAAAGCTGCCGTCAAGAATTTAAGAGGCAAGCATACGGTTTACCGTCATCAAGCGGTTATATATAATCAACCGTAGAGCAAGGAAAGTGGGAAGCAAGTAGATATTTCATCAATAGAGTGATGCATAGACAAATGGAAGCGCTGGACGTTGTCTCATTTACACCGGGCTTATCAGCCCAAGGCTTGGTGGGCGATCTGTTATGTGCCGCAAACTGCTCCGCCAATTTCGTTGACGGAAACAACTGGATAAAATCCAACGCTGGACAGCCTAACAAACTGACTTTAGTTCTAATCAGCGATACAGCGTACCCTCACAAACAACTCATAACATTCCTAAAAGAGAATCACCCGTCGCCGACCATATGCCTCCTAACCTCTGACCCCGCAACATGGGACGACGAGTTATTGGGTTGCTTTGATGAATTCCTCCGCTGGCCATGCAACAAAAAAGAGTTCACTGCACGCATCAATCGACTACGCACACGCATCCCTGCTCCCACTCGCGAAAGTGAATCAAGGTTGCTAGGCGAATTTGCCGAACTCAACATGATAGGCCACTCCCCCGCGTTCCTCGACACCATCAAATTGATCAAAAAGTTCGCTCGTTGCGATGCACCCATACTGATTGAAGGCGAGACCGGAACCGGCAAAGAGATGGCGGCTCGAGCGATCCACTACCTGGGTAACCGGCGTGACTTTCCGTTCATCCCGGTTAATTGCGGCGCTATCCCCGACAATCTTCTGGAAAATGAGCTGTTTGGTCACGAAAAAGGCGCATTCACTGATGCGTGTAGCGCACAGCCCGGCATCGTTGAACTGGCCCATCGGGGCACCCTTTTCCTCGATGAAGTCGATACACTTTCCAGCAAAGCCCAAGTTGCGCTACTGCGCTTCATTCAAAGCCAGGAATACCGCCCGTTGGGTAGCCACAAGATCAAAACGGCCGACGTTAGAATCGTCACCGCTACTAACAGTAACTTAGAGCGCATCACGCAATCGAACCACTTCCGTGAAGACCTAATGTTTCGTCTCAATGTGCTGACAGTAACCATGCCGCCACTACGCGAACGTAGCGGCGATATTGAGCCACTGGCTCAACACCTGCTCAAAAAATTGAGCTGTCAATATAGGCAAGATGCCAAATTTCTACACCCCGACACACTGGAGAACATGAAACGTCACTCATGGCCCGGAAACGTGCGCGAACTGGAGAACGTTTTGCACCGCGAGTTCCTGTTAAGTGAGGGCACCACCATCCATTCAAATACGTTTAGTGGCTGCACTTATGAACGACGCCAAACACGCCGCGACCGACGCACTGAACAATTCATCGGCAAAAAATTTGGCGATGCCAAAGCATCTGCCATATCAGAGTTCGAAAGCACCTACTTGCAATGGCTGATCAACGCCACCAACGGCAACATCAGTGAAGCAGCGCGACGCGCAGGCAAAGAACGACGTGCGCTGGGCAAACTGATAAAGAAATATAACCTGCACTGCAATAGCCCAAACTTGATTTGATCGCATCAATTTTTGGTCGGTGCCTGTCGGCTTAGATGGCTCTTTGCCGTTCTACGTGGTTAATTCCTGATTTTTTTGGTGCACACGGGATGAGATCAAGCCGCGACAAACACTAACGCAGCGCCATTGTTGCACCAGCGCTGACCGGTCGGTTTAGGGCCATCTTTGAAGATGTGGCCGTGGTGGCCACCGCAACGCGCGCAGTGGTATTCGGTACGCGGATAGATCAGCTTGAAGTCGATCTTGGTTTCGAGATGGCCTTCGATAGCGGTGAAAAAGCTCGGCCAGCCGGTGCCACTATCGAACTTCATCGCTGAAGTGAATAGATCGAGCTGACAACCTGCACATTGAAAAACACCATCGCGATGCTCATCGTTTAGTGCGCTGGAAAAAGGCCGCTCGGTGCCCTCTTCACGGAGAATGTAAAACTGCTCTGGCGTTAGAGTCTTGCGCCACTCGTCGGGTGTTTTGTTGATCGTCTCGATCGCCATGCGCTTCTCCCGTCCAACCACCAAGGTTGGAGCTGTCAATGTCAGCGTTGCCAGGGTGCCAAATGTACCGAGTATAAACGTACGTCTTTTCATCGAATACCTGCCTGTCAGTCAAGGCATCAAGCGAATGCCCGTTCAAAGCAGGTTCGACCCACACCCTAGCGAAATAGTTCGCATTTACCTTTTGACGTAGGGTGCGCTATGCGCACGGCTCACCTTCGTGACGGCGTCGACGGCTTTTAAACAGCGTAGTTTTGACATAAAGAAAACGTGCGCATGGCGCACCCTACAAAATGCCAGAGGTTGATCGCCAGATTCAATCCGGCTGATAGGTCAATCCCATCTCAGAGAAGAATGCACTCACCTCGTCAGCGCTCGCTGTCACGCTCGGATCAAGTTCGAACGCATCAAAACCAACCCGCGCCATATATTGCAGCTGATCGGGCAGTACGTTGCCCACCGCACGAATCTCTCCTCTGTAATTCCAGCGATCACGCAGCAAGCGCGCATACGAGTACGCCCGACCATCGGTAAATGCAGGAAACTCCAGCACGATGATCTGAAATCGATCGAGCGAGTCGACAATCTGCTCGGGACTCTCATCGCTTTTCAGGCGAATACCCAACCCGGCGAATTCGCCGAGCTGATCCGCCGCGTTCTGCCACACGGCCAGCGAAACAACGACATGACCAGACAGTGGAATATCCGCAAGCGCATCCTGTTCGCTCTCGTAAATCCACTCATCCTGATCGTCGCTCTTTTCAACAAACGACTTCCCACTTGCCCCACCACTCTTAACCAGCAGCATAAACGCGCTCCTTAAACGGCTCGTTACCAACGCGGTCATGGGTGTCGAGAAACGACTCGCCCGCCTGACGTTGATCGAGATAGACCTGAATGATGGTTTCGACCGCTTCAGCGATCTTCTCTCTGGCTAATGCACGACCAAGGCGTTGACCCAAGCGGGTAGCATTTCCGCCGCGTCCACCGAGCGTAATCTGGTACCACTCTGAACCTTTTTTATCGACGCCCAGTATGCCGATGTGGCCAATATCATGATGGCCACAGCCGTTCATACAGCCGGAAATTTTGATGCGGATGTCGCCAAGGTCATAGAGATCGTGCTGATCGTTAATGCGCTCGCTGATCTCTTTGGCCACCGGGATCGACGCCGCATTGGCCAGCGCACAGAACTCACCACCGGGGCAGCAGATCATGTCGTCCACTGTGCCGATATTGGCGGTCGCCAATCCAGCGGCGGTCAGTGCCTGCCACAGTGCGTAGAGGTCACTGTTTTTCACATCCCCCAACAGCATGTTTTGATCGTGGGTGGTACGCGCCAAACCAAAGCTGTAGCGATCGGCAAGATCAGCCACCATGTCGATCTGCGCGTCAGTCATATCCCCCGGCGCAATGCCTTTGGCTTTCAATGAGATATAAGCCGCGCTGTAACCGGCCACTTTATGCTCAACCACATTGTGTTCCAGCCAGGTGGCAAACGCGGCATCGTCGATGCCTGCTTTGGGATCAAGCTGCTGCGCGGCTGCGGGATCGTAGTCCGGCGGCGTAAAATGCGCTTTCATCGCGTCGATGGTCTGTTCGCTGACGGCCAGCGGACCATCTTTAATGCGCTGCCACTCGGCTTCGACCAGCGCTTTAAACGGCTCCAGACCAAACTGTTTAACGAGAATTTTAATGCGCGCTTTGTACTTGTTATCGCGCCGCCCGATCTGGTTATAGATGCGCAGCACCGCCTCCATATAAGAGAGCATATCGCGCTTGGGCAGATAATCACGCAGCACCTGCGCAACAATCGGCGTGCGCCCCAGCCCACCGCCAACAAAAACCTTAAAACCGATCTCGCCCGCGTCGTTACGCACCAGGCGCAGCGCCAAGTCATGCACCTGAATAACCGCGCGATCCTCTGCGGCACCGATAATGGCGATCTTGAATTTACGCGGCAGGTAGGCGAACTCGGGATGCAGTGAGGTCCATTGACGCGTGATCTCGCAGTAGGGGCGCGGATCTTCCAGCTCATCCTTGGCGATACCGGCGAAGTGATCGCTGGTCACGTTACGCATGCAGTTGCCGCTGGTCTGAATGGCGTGCATCTGCACCGTGGCCAGCTCATCGAGAATATCGGGCACCGTCTCAAGGGGTGGCCAGTTGAACTGAAAATTCTGCCGCGTTGAAACGTGGGCGTAACCCCGATCATAGGTGCGCGCAATGTGAGCGATTTTACGCAACTGCTTGCTGTTGAGCAGCCCGTAGGGCACCGCAATACGCAGCATCGGCGCATGCTTCTGCACATAGAGCCCGTTCATCAAACGTAGCGGTCGGTAGTCATCCTCAATCAGATCACCCGACAGAAAACGCGCCGTTTGGCCGCGAAACTGCGCGGCACGCTGCTCAATAAACTGCTGATCTTTTTCGTCGTATTGATACATCGCCTGTTCGTGATATCCGTTTGTTAATCAATGGATTGAGAAGATGGCAAACGCGCCACCACCCCGCCACACTGCGCGCCGGGAGCCGATAACGCAGAGGAATCTACCACGTTACACACGTCGCGACGAGTGCCGCGCAGATTTGCCAATTACTGCACCCCCTGGCTGTGCAGGTATTCATCGTAGCTGCCCTTGAAGTCAACGATGCCA
>JAADGQ010000158.1:0-6249 GCA_013152295.1 Gammaproteobacteria bacterium
CGCTGATGACAAGCTGAGCAAGCCCCTTTGGAGCCGTCTGGATTGATGCGTCCGATGCCTGTGTTCGGCCAAGTAGCCGAATTCAGTGAGCCGTCAGATTCCACACGTACGATAGAGCCATGACAACCGGCGCAACCCATGGTGACCACCGGTGATGTGCCGTGCAGTATCGGCGCACCCTCAACCACTTCGGCTAACACATTATCCAGCGAACCGAGAATGTTGCCTGCAGTGGCGTGATGGCTTGCGTCAAACTCTTTGGTTTCCCGTTCGTGACAGCTGCCGCAATCCTTGGGTGAGACGATGACCGCGATCGTAAAATCTTTATGCTTGATCGCATCTTTATCGGTCTTTTTCGCTTTGTGGCATTCGTAACAGCCGACATTGGCGCGATAGTGACGCGACTCGCCCCACATATCGTAGATGCCGGGCGTCTTCTCCCGATGACAAGAGACGCACTCTGCGCTCTCCCGGCTTAGATGTTTCATCCCTTTCAGCAGCTTGGGTGGTTTCTCTTCGGTCAGCTCTGCATCTAGCGCAACATCCTCGGTTTCAGCAAACACCGACGCAGAGAAGCCAGAAAACAGAACAACGATTGTCAGAGCTGCAAGCAGATAGTGTGTGAATCGCCCCGCAGTGGGCGAACAGTGGGTGGACCGATGAATCTCCATGCGTTTGTCGAACCTTTTTGTTATGTAAGTTTGCTATGTAAAAAATATCGTTGGTGTTATTAGACAACATCTGAATCCCGTCTATAAGCAATAAACGCACCACAACTGACAATTTGGAAGAAATTCATCTTAATTTGTTGTTTTAAAAAAGATAAAAAAAGGAGAGCCGGATAGAAATTCACCCAGTCAAGCACCGCTTGAGCCAGGTTGGTGCGCTTGTGCGCATCAGCGCATCAGCGTGGTGCGTGTGGCTGATGAGTTTCTGAATGCCGAGGAAGGGGAGTGGCGGTTGTTACGGTTTAAAGCGGTACAGAAGAAGCAGTGCATAGAACCAGATGCAGGTCAGCGTCGCCGTAATGGCCTGCCCCGGCTTTGAGATAACAATAGGCTTGAGCCATCGCTCATAACGGTTAAGAGCGTGCCTCTCCCCTTCACCTGGGGCTAGTCCCAAGCTTCTGTTACGTCGGCAATCAAGCGCAAAGGCAAGTTGCCAGGCGTTCTGCGCAACGTAATCCCCGGTCGCCAACCAATAACGCAAGCCCTGCTTTATTCCTTTCTTCCAACTGAGACGATGGGCTGTTTTTAAAAAAGGTTCGAGGTTCAGCCGAGAGGCGTTGTTTTGGGTCTGATAAGCGTGTTCGGTTGCACCAAAAAAGCCGCGTAGACCGATGTACTCAAAGTTGCACAAGAGTGCATTTAGCGTCTGACGGTTACGCAACCCTTCGCTTTCGAAGCGCCGCGCTGAAGTGCCGACATGCCCGGGTAGCGTAATCCATTGACCACTTTTGAATACCTGCGTGGCGAGGCGGGCATCCTCCATGTAATCCAGCGACTCATCAAACATGCCCAGCTTACGGAAGTAGTGCTGTGACAGTAAAAACCCCTGGTCCCCGTTTATGCAGTCCAGGCGATTAAGCCGTGTTTTGGATTCATAAAAATAGTAGCCACTTTCTGCAACATGCCGGGTGCGAATAAAGTGCAACCCAAAATGACCGGCGATACAGTCGCTACCGCTGCGAGTACGTGCAGATTGCATCTGCGTGAGTGCATTGCTGATCAAGCAGGGGTCATCGATAACCGTGTCAGCATGCAGAAACAGCAACTCTGCTGATTGGGCGCGACGGCTGGCGGCGTTCATCTGTCGCGCGCGCCCAGGTTGTGTGGTGATGCTGCGTAGAGTGATGCCACACGTCATAGCTACTGTCTGGCATGCTGCTAACGTGCCATCTTGACTGCCGCCGTCGGCGATAATGACTTCAAGTGCATCCGCACCCTGTTGGCTCGCCAATGACTCGATTAGGTTGGGAAGGGTGGCAACTTCGTTAAGTGCCGGGATAATGATTGTTAGCTGAAAGTCGGTGGCGGTCATAGCGGCTTATGATACCTGAACGCGACCGGCCACCCCTTTTTTAGGACGCTTTTTTCAGAGTGCTTTTTTCAGGATAAAACAGCGACCTTTCGCCGGGTTCGACGCAACGCAATGAGCGCGGGAATAACCAGCAGCAAGGGCAGCAGTGCCAACGCACCGCCGCCACCGCTACCACTTCCATTGTTTGACGCGCTGCTCGTTGTGTTTCCGCTGTTGCTATTTGTGGCGCCAGGGCTGGAAGTTATGCTGCTGCTTGACAGGCCGCTCGGATCAACGATGATGCCATTGACGGTGCCATCGGCGTCGGCGCTGCTGCCGTCAACCAGCGTCAATATTGCAGTATTACCAACATACCTGACATCGTTGAACGGAATAATCTCTCCACTGGTCTCGTCAAATTTGTACCACGCGCTGTCAGGTGGCAGTGTTGCGTCAGGCGTTGTACCAGGAAAGTAGACCTTGACTTCAATCTGCGCTGGCTGCTCAGGGTCGACCACCAGCCCATCGACAACAAAGCTGAACAGACCGTAGGGTAGGGCAAGCGTCTGTTGAGCAGAGGCCGGGGTGTCTGCACTGGCAAATGTGGTGACACAACGGATCTCGCCGGCACTGGTGCGCAGACCGATCACCTCGGTACCCGTGACATCACGCAGGTTGCAGATTGCGCTATCCAGGTCGTCGGCCACGCTATCACCATCGCTGTCTTGAGGTTCGTCCAGTTGATAACGGTCATCGGTTCCGTTGCCGTCAGCGTCATGGGGCATGGTTGAGGTTACAAACATCAGCGTGGTTGACCATTCAGAGCTTAATCCACGTCCGCTGTAGTAACGTGCTCGTGCGGTGTAGGTAGTGTTCTGTTTTAACACACCCATTGGCACGATCAGTGCGCCTGGCCCTTCAACGGTGCGCGCCAATATTGGTGGCGAGTCATCGTTCGAATGGAGCTGCCACTCGGTGCCGCCGAGTGCGATGCCCTGCGGATCACTGAATTCACCCTCAACGGTGCTAAATAGCTGAAGACTATGATCGCGACGTGTGTCCGCTTTTGTCGCCAGTCCGGTGGGGGTTGCGGGACGGAAGTCAGCAAGAGACTCTCCTGCGTCGTTGGGGTCACTACCATAGCGTACTTCATCGCCATCGCTGTCGCCATCGCCGTCGGAATCAACAACGGTTGGATCAGTGCCCAGCGTGAACTCCTCTTGATCGGTGAGGCCATCACCATCACTGTCACCGCTACCGTCGCCGGACAGGTCACCAAAGTAGAGCGCCTCCCAAGCGTCTGACAAGCCATCTTCATCGCTGTCGATGGAGGTGTCTTGTGGCTCTACATTAACAGTGACGCTGCGTTCGATGCGCCCACCGATGCCGGTACAGCTCAGGCCGAAGGTGCTGCTGGTCGTAAGTGGTCCAACCGTTTCACTGGAACTTGAGGTGGATTTACTGCCGCTCCAGCCACCCGATGCCTGGCAGGCATCCGCATTATTTGCCGTCCACAACAGCTGCACACTGCCATTGTAGGCAATTGATGTTGCGCTACTGCTCAGTACCAGCGTTGGTCTGGGTGGCGCTTGCACATTGATGGTGACGGTTTTGTTGATGGTTCCACCAGCACCTGTGCAGGTGAGGGTGAAGCTGCTGTCTGCCGTGAGTGGTCCCACGGTTTCTGTGGAGGATGCATTTTTATTACCTGACCACTGGCCACTGGCAACGCAGTTATCAACGTTCTGTGTGCTCCAGCCAAGCTGTGCCGTGCTGTCATAGGGCACGCTGCTTGGGGTGGCAGCAAAATCCAGAGCCGGGGCAGGTGGTGCCGCGACACTGATGGATACCGTGCTGCTGGTTGATCCACCTGCGCCGCTACAGGTGAGGGTGTAGCTGCTGTTTGTGGTGAGCGGACCGATCGTTGTTGAACTAGATGAGACGGCTTTTGCGCCTGACCAGTCTCCCGACGCGCTACAGCTCTGTGCGTTGCTTGCGCTCCAGCTTAGTTGAGTGGTACCACCATAGGGTAGCGATAGCGCACTGCTGCTGAGGGTCACCAGAGGTGGCTGGGGGGCCGGGCCAACGTTAACGGTGAGCTGTTCGATGGCCTGACCACCGGGACCGTCACAGGTCAGCGTATAAGTTGTTGTTGTGCGTAGCGCAGCCGTTGATTCGCTACCGCTGAGACTCTTGGCGCCGCTCCATGCACCACTTGCCTGACAGCTCGATGCATCGCTGGCGATCCAGCTCAGTGTGGTCTGGCCATCGTAGTCAACAGGGTTGGGTGTCGCGCTGAGTGCCACGCTAACTGGCGGCGGCGGTGGCGCAGCCGCGACACTGATGGAGATCGTATCGCTGGTTGTTCCACCTGCGCCGTTGCAGGTGAGGGTATAGCTGCTATCTGTGGTGAGCGGGCCAACCATTGTCGAAGTTGATGAAGTGGCCTTTGTGCCGGACCAATCTCCCGACGCGTTGCAGCTCTGTGCGTTGCTTGTACTCCAACTCAACTCAGCGTTGCCGCCGTAGGGTAGTGATAACGCGCTGCTGTTGAGGATCACCACAGGTGGCTGGGGCGCCGGGCCAACGTTAACGGTGAGCTGCTCGATAACCTGGCCACCAGGGCCGTCACAAGTCAGCGTATAGGTCGTTGTCGTACGTAGTGCAGGGGTTGATTCACTGCCGCTGAGGCTCTTGAGTCCGTTCCATGCACCACTCGCCTGACAGCTCGTAGCATCGCTAGCGGCCCAGCTCAGTGTGGTCTGAGCATCGTAGTCAACAGGATTAGGTGTTGCGCTCAGCGCCACGCTGGGCGCAACCGGTGGCACACTGCTAACGCCGGAGGGAAATTCATAAACACCCAAATCAATTCCTGCCCCCTGAGGGCTGGGGTTTAGATAGAAATCGTTGACAATATCGCTGGGTATGCTGGATGTTCCGCTGTCGATGGCAATACTGTCTGCCTGCAAGCGAAAATTGAAACTGGCCGGATTGATGAACAGAGGGTCGGTGGTATCGTCGCCGCCAACGGGGTTTTCATCGATGCTCGGAGCACCCCTATTCAGGCCGTAGTAGAGATTGTTGATGAACCGCGCTGTTCCCCAGCCACTGCTAACACCTGATCCAATATAAGTGTCATTGGAGTTTTGGCCGTAGTAGAGAATGTTGTTGGATATGACCAAATTGGCATTGGTCAGGGTCCAGGTGTTGGCGATAAGCTCGGGCAGATTCGTGCCACTGCCCAGCTCGCAAAACACGTTATTAAAGACGCGAAAATTGGATGGATCTATGCTGTTGATGCGGAACTCTGAACCGCCTGCGTTACAGACAATGTTGTTGTAAAAATAGGCGTCATCTGTTTTGTTGGAGGCATTGATGCCGTGTTTGGCCACATTAAGCACCAGATTGTGATGCACACGGTAACCACGGATATATTTGCCTAGTGAGCCGTAGGATTGAATGCCGTTACCACCAAGAATGTCGTGAACGTAGTTGTAAGCGATTTCGATATCTTCGACGCTGACGGGATCACCGTCGTTATCGATATACATGCCATGATTACGCTGGCCATCGCCCCAGATATCATGGATGTTATTGCCAAAAATTTTGACCCGGTTGCCGTTACCCGCGATGCCGCCAGAGCGCGCTGAACGGCTGGTGGCATCGGTCTCCAGCGTGAACCAGTCAAACAGCTCGTTGTTGATGATACGCCAGTCGTTAGAGCCCCACTGCATGTTAATCGGGCCTTCGATATTCGAGCCATCGCCACCGGAGATGCGCAGATTGGCGATGACAATCCAGTGCGCTTCAGTGGCGTTGCCGCGATTATGGATGCCACCGGAACGCTGCGGGAAAATGTGCACGTTTTCGCCGGGATAACCGACGATACTGATCGGACCACTGCCCAGCGTGCCGTCGGGTGTGCTGCCGGTGTTGCCGGTTGTGCGCAGAAAACGCTCGTTACGGCCCTCGTCTTTCCACTCACCACCACGCAACACGATGAAGTCACCGGGACTTACGTCGTGCCACACACCCACGCCGTTGGGGTCGGGTGTCTGTACGCGACGGAACGGTTTGTTGATATTGCCCACTTCACCAGTAGCGTCATCGCCGCTGAGCGACACGTACCAAATTTGGCCCGGCTGCACGGTGAACGTATGGTCACTGTTTGAGCTGATTCCACCGACTTCGACGCGGACTGCACCACTGCTGACAGCGCCGACCTGTACA
>JAADGQ010000158.1:6272-7595 GCA_013152295.1 Gammaproteobacteria bacterium
CGTAGGAGCTGCCCAGGTATTTATAGTCAGCGACCTCCTGGTTACCAATGTAGACCTTGGTGGTATTGCCTAGCCCGGATGGCGTACCAAAATTTACACCAAAGATTGAAAGGTAAGCACCGTTGTTGTTTTCGCCGCCTGAATTGGGGCCGCTGACAACATCGGTATAGAGCACTTGAGGGTCGGAGAGTGCGGCACTGACTGTCGTAAATGGTAGCGCCAAAATGAGCAGCGCTGTCAACATCAGCGTCGTTGCTCTTGGTATGAAGCAACGAAATTGGGGCAGAAATTGATTTAATTTCTTTGGCGCGCCTGATGTTAATGGCATAAACCGATCTTCCTGTTGAGAGGCGATAATAGAGGTACGTCGGCGAGTATTCGGCACAGATGCTGGCAGCTTGTTTTCGCGAAACCGGGCTGCTCTTGTAGGTAAGAGCCATTGTGCCGATGGATTGAAAAAAAAGCGTCTACTTTGTCACAAAAACAGCGCCTTAGCGCATTTTTAACAGCGATATTTGGAGAGTGTAAAAAGTCTTAACTTATTGATATTTAAAAATAGATTTTTTGTTAACTTGCTGAAAGATGGCGTATGCCGAGCGATGTCAAAAATAGCGCTAAAAGCAAGTATCAAAAGTCGTGCTGAGCGAGCTGCTGAGAGGCCCTCTTTCACTCAGGCTTCCTGGCTGTGCTATAAATCGAGAGACAACAACAAGACAAACGGTTATCACCAGATTACGGAGAACCCGACATGAAAGCCCGCTCTATATTTTCCAGCCTGCTACTGCTGTTTCTTCTGCCCGCTGGCGGTTATGCGCAAGAGGTGGCCGGAGTTAATGTGGCGGAGCAAATCAGGCTCGCCAACACCACGCTCAAGCTGAATGGTGCGGGTATTCGTAGCAAGTTCTTTTTCGATATCTATGTCGGTGCGCTCTCCCTGCCACAAAAAGCAGAAGAAGCTGAAACGGCTATCAATATGAATGGCCCCAAACGGATATTGATGCACTTTCTCTACAAAGAAGTTGAAAAAAAGAAGCTCGTCGAAGGCTGGAATGACGGCTTTGAGAACAACCACACCCGCGAACAACTCAAACCCCTTAAAACAGAGCTCGAAGCGTTCAACAAACTGTTCGTCACCGTCAAACGCGGCGACCGCATCGAACTGGACTACCTGCCAGAAACCGGCACCTGGGTCAGCATTAATGGCCAAACAAAAGGCAATATTCCTGGTGAAAATTTTTATCCTGCCCTGCTCAAGGTCTGGCTGGGCGAAGATCCGGCAGATTCAGATCTAAAAGAGGCGATGCTGGGTAGCGAGTAAGTCCT
>JAADGQ010000174.1 GCA_013152295.1 Gammaproteobacteria bacterium
CTGGAGATTGATGAAGAGGGTGAAGCGCTAACCCATATCGCTTTTCAATATGGCGAAGAGGAAGCGACTATCGTGGCGCAGACGGCAGATGGCCGCCTGCTATTGACGCACTTCGCCAAGGAAGAGTCGTTTGATGAGGATGCGCCGCCTGAGCTGGAGCGCGAGCAGGTGGTGCTTTCGCTGGCTGGAGAGAATTTTGCTCAGGCAGAGATTGCGCAGCTATTGCTTGATAAGGAGCAGCGCAATCTCTACGTCATTAGCAGTGACGGTGAGTTGGTCCATTTTGATGTGAGTGACAAGGTGGAACCGCGCCAGGTGCAAAAGCTGCGTTTGGTTGATGTCGGCATGCGTGTTACCAGCGTACAGTTTTTAACGGGCGATATATCATTATTGGTCGGTGATAGCAGTGGTCGCGTGGTGCAGTGGTTCAGTGTGCGCGACCAACGCGGCAATGAGGTGTTGACACCGATTCGTGAGTTCGCACAGCAATCGCATGCCATCAGTGGCTTCGCACCAGAATATGAACGCAAAGGGTTTATTGCCGCTGATAACAGTGGATTGGTTGCGCTCTACCACACGACCGCTCAGCGACTGCTGCTGACGCAGCGCGTCAGTCGTGTTGCGATTAGTACTGTGGCGATGGCGCCTCGTGCCAACGCTTTTTTGGCTGAGGATGTTGAAGGTCGCCTGTCGTTCTGGCATGTAGAAAATGAACACCCGGAGATCTCCTGGTCCTCACTGTGGGGCAAGGTGTGGTACGAAAGCTATGACGAGCCCGTTTATGCTTGGCAGTCCTCCTCCGCCAGTAATGATTTTGAGCCCAAGCTGAGCATTACGCCACTGGTGTACGGCACGATCAAAGCTGCTTTTTATGCCATGCTGCTGGCTATGCCGCTGGCAATTTTTGGTGCGATTTATACCGCCTATTTTATGGCGCCACGCATGCGCCAAATCGTCAAACCGAGCATTGAAACCATGGAGGCGTTACCAACGGTGATCCTTGGTTTTCTCGCCGGACTGTGGTTGGCACCACTGTTGGAAGAGCACCTGCCGGGTATTTTCAGCCTGTTTATTGTGGTGCCGTTGGGTGTGCTGGTGTTTGCTTTTCTCTGGCAGCAGTTGCCGGGACAGATTCGCCATCGTGTGCCCGAGGGTTGGGATGCCGCGCTGTTGGTGCCGGTCGTGCTGGCCTTGGGGACGCTCTCTTTTGGTTTGAGTGAGCCGTTGGAAATCGCCCTGTTTGGCGGTGATATGCGCAGCTGGTTGAGTCATGAACTGGGCATCGGTTTCGACCAACGTAACGCTTTAGTGGTTGGTTTGGCGATGGGCTTTGCTGTGATCCCAACGATTTTCTCCATCACTGAAGATGCGGTGTTCAGTGTGCCAAAACATCTGTCGTACGGCTCGCTGGCACTGGGCGCCACACCGTGGCAGACCCTGGTGCGGGTGGTGATTCTGACCGCCAGTCCCGGCATTTTTTCTGCGGTAATGATCGGCATGGGGCGCGCCGTGGGTGAGACCATGATTGTGTTGATGGCAACCGGCAATACGCCGGTGATGGATTTCAGTATTTTTCAGGGCATGCGTACTCTTTCGGCTAATATTGCGGTGGAGATGCCGGAGGCAGAAGTGGCCAGCACGCACTACCGTGTGCTGTTTCTGGCCGCATTAGTGCTGTTCTCGTTCACCTTTATATTCAACACGCTGGCGGAGATCGTGCGTCAGCGCCTGCGCACTAAGTACAGCTCGCTGTGATGATATCGATGACTGACTCATGATGAAGCAATGGTTCAAATCCGGTAATCCCTGGATCTGGTTGACGGCGGGCGCGGTGAGCGTGAGCCTTATTCTGGTGTTCGGTTTGTTGCTATTGATCGCGGCGCGTGGCCTTGGCCACTTCTGGCCCGCTACCGTGTGGGAATATGACTACGTAGATCGTGACAGCAGCGTGATTCGGCTGATTGGCGAGATCCACGACGAAGAGGCTGTTAAATCACAGCGGTTGCGTGATGCGGGCTTCGCCATCGAGGGCGATAAACTGGTGACGCGCTACCTGCTAAAGACCGGTAATCGCGACGTGAATGGCCAGGATTTTCGCTGGATATTGGAGCCCAGTATTCAACAGCGCGGCACGCCGCAAACACTGATGGCCGTGGAGCGCCGCGAATGGGGTAATTTGTACGGCTATCTCAGCGCAGTGCAGGAGAACCAACAGACAGTGGCTACGGGCAGCGATGCCTGGGCGAGTCTGCAACAACGTCTGCTGCGCACCGATGCGCTCTTTGCTGAAATCCGTCAACTGGAAAAAGGCGAGATCGGATCCATCAACTACGCTCTGGAGCGACTGCGGCTGCGTGAACGCAAGCTTGAGTTAGACGGTGTTGTCAAAGGGGAAAACGATTCAGGGCAGTACCAGACTATCCAGCAGGAGCGTGACGCGCTGAATGCTGACTATGCAGGTTTGCAGAAGCGTCTGACTGATCTCTACACCGCCATTAACCGAGATCAGATGGTAGTGACGGTATCGGGCGGGCAGACGCTGACGGTGCCGCTGGCCAAGGTGGTGCGTGCCTACCAACCGAATGCGATGTCGCTGTTCGATAAGTTGAAATTTTACATGGCCAAGTTGTGGGAGTTTGTCAGCGATGAACCTCGTGAGGCGAATACCGAGGGTGGCATCTTTCCGGCTATTTTTGGCACGGTGATGATGGTGATTATCATGTCGATCATGGTGGTGCCCTTCGGCGTAGTTGCTGCCGTTTACTTGCGTGAATATGCCCGCCAGGGGCCTCTGACACAGCTGATACGTATTGCGGTGAACAACCTTGCCGGTGTGCCCTCTATCGTTTACGGTGTGTTTGGCTTGGGCTTTTTTGTCTACTTTCTCGGTGGCAACCTGGATCAACTGTTTTTTCCCGAGGCTCTGCCCGCCCCCACTTTTGGTACGCCGGGCCTGATGTGGGCATCGCTGACGCTGGCGCTGTTGACGGTGCCAGTGGTGATTGTGGCGACGGAGGAGGGTTTGTCACGCATCCCTAAATCCGTGCGCGAGGGCAGTCTGGCACTGGGGGCAACCAAAGCGGAGACACTATGGCGCACGGTACTGCCGATGGCCAGCCCGGCAATTATGACGGGATTGATTCTGGCTATCGCGCGCGCGGCGGGTGAAGTCGCGCCGTTGATGTTGGTGGGTGTGGTGAAGTTGGCGCCCTCGCTGCCGCTGGATGGCAACCTGCCGTTTTTGCATCTGGATCGTAAATTCATGCACCTGGGTTTTCATATCTACGACGTGGGTTTTCAAAGCCCGAATGTTGAGGCGGCGCGGCCACTGGTGTATGCCACTGCGCTATTGCTGGTGCTGGTCATCGTGGCGCTGAATCTGGCGGCTATCGCGATCCGCAATCGTCTGCGTGAAAAATATCGCGCCCTGGAAAATTAATCTGGATTTTGTTAATGGCTGAAACAGAGCAAAAGAGTGGTTCATCCATCGGCAGCGCGCCGACTCACGCCATCGCTGTCGACGGTCTGACGCGGGGGCGCAGTGCGTTACGCATGGCTGACGAGACGCCATGCCTGAAAGTGCAAGATCTCAACCTGTTTTATAGTGAAAATCAGGCGCTGTACGGCATTAATATGGTGATCCCCGCGCGGCGGGTGACAGCTTATATCGGCCCAAGCGGTTGCGGTAAGTCGACCCTGCTGCGCTCTATCAACCGCATGAACGACTTGGTGGATGGTGTGCGTATCGAGGGAAAAATTCTTCTCGACGAGCAAAACATCTACGATAAAGCGGTAAATGTGGCGGATCTGCGTCGGCGTGTTGGCATGGTATTTCAAAAGCCCAACCCGTTTCCCAAGTCTATTTATGAAAATGTGGCATACGGCTTGCGTCTTCAGGGCGTTAAAGATCGCCGTGCGTTGGATGAAGTTGTCGAGCGTGCGCTCAAAAGCGCTGCCCTGTGGGATGAGGTGAAAGATCGTCTGTACGACAGCGCTTTTGGTCTGTCCGGTGGTCAGCAACAGCGTCTGGTTATCGCGCGTGCCATCGCTATTGAGCCTGAGGTGTTACTGCTGGATGAACCCGCTTCGGCGCTGGACCCGATTTCAACACTGAAAATTGAAGAGTTGATCTACGAGTTGAAAAATAGCTATACCATCGTGATTGTGACGCACAATATGCAGCAGGCAGCACGTGTATCGGATTACACGGCTTTTATGTATATGGGTAAATTAATTGAATACGGTGACACCAATACGTTGTTCACCAACCCAAGTCTAAAGCAGACGGAAGACTATATTACAGGTCGTTATGGCTAATCTTGGAGTGGTAACCGCATTGGGAATTTCGCGACTTGTTACGCTGCCTTCAGCGACGTTTCAGCAAAAAAATAGAGAGGCCAAACATGGAAACGGGTAATCTTAGTCACCATATTTCGCGGCAGTTCAATGAAGAGCTAGAGGCGATTCGCAACAAGGTTCTAACCATGGGCGGCTTGGTAGAAGAGCAGATTGAACATGCCATAGCGGCGTTGGTGTCGGGTGATGTTGAGCAAGCTGAAGGCGTGATCAGTCGTGACCATCAAGTCAACGCCTACGAGGTTGCGATTGACGAAGAGTCCATCCATATACTGGCACGACGACAGCCTGCTGCAGGAGACCTGCGCTTGATCGTTGCAGTGATTAAAACGATTACTGACCTGGAACGCATTGGTGATCAGGCAGAGAAAATTGCGCGCATGGCTATTCATTTGGCTGATATGGAGCGCCCGAAAAACCAGTACAGTGAACTGCAGCATCTGGGCAATCAGGTGCGCAAGATGCTGCGCGGAGCGCTGGACGCTTTTGCGCGGATGGATGCAGAGGCTGCCGTCGATGTTGCGAAAGAGGACCTCAAGGTAGATGCAGAGTACGATGGCATCATGCGCCAGATGATCACTTTCATGATGGAGGATCCTCGCAACGTGAGGCGCACACTGGACACCATGTGGTCTGCCCGTGCGCTGGAACGCATTGGCGACCATTCGCGCAATATCTGCGAATACGTTATCTATTTGGTCAAGGGCAAGGATGTGCGCCATATCAGTTTGGAAGAGATGTCACAATTGTCCCGGTAAGTGCACGAGCAACGTATTCTCGCAATTTCTGAAACTATTTCAGGTGTGCTAAACTTGTCGTATGACAGGTCATACGCGGAAAAGTGAAGCATGAGAATCAACGCCAGACTAGACGATAGTTACGAAGAGAAGTTTTTATCTGTCCAGCAAGATGAGGGTAAAAACCGAACGATAATTTTAAAAGAGGCCCTGGATCAATACTTTTTAAAAAAGTTGGAACAAAAAGCCATGACTGCTCGGGAAAAGAATCAAAAAATTCTTGAAACGGTCGGTGGTATTGCTTCTGGCTCTGAAAATTTGTCAGAAAATTACAAGCGTCGTCTCTATCAGGAGTTGAAGGAGAAACATGATATTGACTGACACAGGGTTTTGGCTTGCCCTGATCAACAAACGAGACAAACACCACCAGAAAGCCATCTCTTTTATATCCAGTTGCGAAGAGAGTCTTGTAACAACGTGGCCTGTTATTACCGAAACATGTTATATGCTTGGGCGCGCTTTGGGTGTGCAAAGTCAGACGCAATTTTTACAGTTGATTAAATCAGATCTGCTCTCTGTTGCGAATATTTCAAGCGCACATATAGGCGTTATAGAGATATTGATGATCAAATATGCTGATCTTCCCATGGATTTGGCTGATGCTTCGCTTGTTATGTTGGCCGAAGAAGTTGGCCATGGCCGCATTCTCTCAACCGATCAACGCGATTTCAGAACCTATCGTTGGAAAAACCACAAGCCTTTTGAGAATTTGCTACTGCCTGATGACAGGCAATAGCCCTAAGAAGGGGCATTTGCTGCCGTTTTTTATTGACCCATAATCAACTATTGAGCGCAGCTTGCCGATGTTGATTGTGAGTGATCAAACTGTGCTATTTAATCTTAAAAAAAATACGGTCGAGCCTTTCTCTATCGAGAACTTTCACAGGCAGGGGCTGCGTGCTCGTTCGTCAGGAAATAGACGCTGGTGCGCTTTCTGCGTGGCCATTTTGTGCTCTGCGCCGTTGCTCTCTTTCGCGCAGGATGAGCTGCTATCCTCCTCTGCTCATGCTCTTGCTTTTATGGCGCCGCAGGGACGCTGGGCGATGCGACTTGAGTTGCGCCAAAACGGCTGGACGAAACGC
>JAADGQ010000063.1 GCA_013152295.1 Gammaproteobacteria bacterium
GGGCGCAGGAAACGGTACACCACGAACCAGGCACCGAGAGCCAGCAGCACGCCGAGTAGCACCAAGGGCGCGCCGTAGGAGGCAGTCTCTGCCGAGATGGGCGTCAGCCACAGCCAGCCGTGGGCGGTAGCAGCCTGCAGGCTGCTACCGGTGAGGCCGACGACCACCTGATTTAGGGCCGCTACAGTAAAGGTGGGCAGCACACCGAACATCAGACACAGCACCGCCAGCAGACCCTGCGCCAACACCATGCCACGGGTCGCCTCGCGAGTGCGCTGCACCCGCCGCGAGCGCGGCTGACCGAGGAAGACCACACCGTAAACCTTGACGAAGCAGGCGGCGGCTAGGGCGCCGGTCAGCGCCAACACGGCGGCGGCGATAGGGATCACCGCACGCAGCACACCGCTCTCCAGGCTGGCGGCCTGCAGGGCAGTCTGGAAGGTCAACCATTCGGAGACGAAGCCGTTGAAGGGCGGCAGGGCCGAGATGCTGATGCAGCCGATGAGAAAGAGCAGGCCGGTCCAGGGCATGCGTGCCAGCAGGCCGCCCATGCGCTCCATATCGTGCTCGCGGCTGCCCTGCAACACCGCACCGGCACCGAGGAACAGCAGGCTCTTGAACAGCATGTGGTTAAGGCAGTGATACAGCGCCGCCACTAGGCCCAGCGCGCCCAGCAACGGATGGCCGGTACCGAAGAAGATGATGGACAGCCCCAGACCGATGAAGATGATGCCGATGTTCTCGATGGAGTGGTAGGCCAACAGACGCTTGAGGTCGTGCTGCACCAAAGCATAGAGCACACCGAACAGGGCGGTGATGCTAGCAATGATGAGCAGAACCACGCCCCAGCCCCAGTGCAGTTCGCCGATGAGGTCGAACACCAGGCGGATGAAACCGTACACCGCCACCTTGAGCATCACCCCCGACATCAGCGCCGAGACGTGCGAGGGTGCCACCGGGTGAGCTTCCGGCAGCCACGCGTGTAGCGGCACTAGGCCAGCCTTCATGCCGAAACCCAGCAGACCGAGGCCGAAGGCGACGGAGGCCCAGGTCAAATTCAGGTCCGCCTCGCGCATGGCGTCGAAGGTGAAGCCGTCGCCGAAGCCGGCCAGCACGCCGAAAGCGAGCAGGATGCACAGCCCGCCCACCTGGGCCATCAGCAGATAAAGGAAGGCGGCGCGGCGGTTGGCGGCGTTCTGGTGCTGGAAGGCCACCAGAAAATAACTGGACAGAGACATCAACTCCCAGGCCACCATGAAGGCGAAGGCGTCGTCGGCCAGCACCACCAGCTGCATGCCGGCCACGAACAGTCCCGTGGCCAGACCCAACACTACCAGGGAATAGGGGCTGTGGCGGTACTCACGGATATAGCCAGGGCCGTACAGGCTGACCGCCAGAGTACCGGTGCCGATGAGGGCGAGGAAGAATCCGGCCAGGGCATCGAGGCGCAGGTGCCAATGCAGCCACGGCAGACCCAGGGGCCACTGCGCGGTGAGCAGCTGACCACCGAGCAACGCCTGCAATCCAACGACGATGGAGGCCAGCCCCGCCAGTCCAAGCAGGGGGAAGGCCAGGCGCGATAGCACCCAGGCACGGCCTTCGGCCCCCAGCGAAACCAGGGCCGAGCCCAGGCTGCTGACCAGGGCAAGGGTGAGCATGAGGAATTGGCCGTCCACGGCTGCCTTTCCTACTCCCGGCCCTTCAGCCGCGCACCGCGCCCGCCGACAGGGCTGGCCGCACCCTCAGAGATCAGCTTCACCCCGGCGCCCTCCAGGGCCTCCACCACCTTCATCAGGGAATCCACGTTGCCGCGCACCTGGCCGTCGCTGGCCTCCATGCGCTGGATGGTGGGCAGCGACAGGCTGGCGGCCTCGGCCAGCTGACGCTGGTCCCAACCGAGCAGAGCGCGGGCGGCGCGCATTTGGGCGGAGCTGATCATGGTTTAGGTCTGATATTTGATGTATTAAACATGAATTATGAAGTACTAAATAGGATAGTCGACGGATGAGGCATGATCAAGGTACTATGCGAATCCGGAGAGGCCGCGCCAGTGTGGAAAAACAATCCTGGCACGCTAATATCCGTAAGCGTCCGATAAAGTTAACCAAAGTCTATATTCGCGATTCCGGCTTGCTTCACCAACTAAAGGATATATTGCCTTAATTACTGATAATGGTATCGACACAAACGACTATCGGAAAAGCCCACGCCAATACTAGACTTTTGTGGGCTGTTTACAATCGAGCGGGAGTGATCGCTACGCAGCTGCATAACGAGCTCGCTCTTTAGGTGCCACCACACTCAATGCAACCACAAGATCACTTATGGATGCAGCGCGCACAAGCGCTCGCACAGCGTGCCGAACAGCAGGGCGAGGTGCCGGTGGGTGCGCTGATCGTCGCACAAAACCGAACCAGCGCTGAGCAAGCCATTGATGAACAGATCATCGGCGAGGGGTGGAATCAGCCCATATCAAGCCATGACCCCACAGCGCATGCCGAAATCGTCGCTATACGTGCGGCAGGCGCGCAGATCGAAAACTACCGCCTCTGCAACACCACACTCTACGTCACGCTGGAACCCTGCACCATGTGCGTGGGGGCGATGATCCACGCACGCATCGGACGCTTGGTCTACGGCGCTGCCGATGCCAAAACCGGTGCGGTGGCAAGTGCCTACCAGCTACTCGATCAGGGCGGACACAACCACCGCATTCAGGTAACCGCCGGTATTTTGGCTGACGAGTGCAGCCAACGGCTCAGTGATTTTTTCAAGATGCGGCGCCTGCAAAAACAGCAGCGTCGCTAGCCCGAATTTTACGCTAAGAGGGCATCATGGTCACACGCCGCAAGCGCAACAGCGCTCACCAAAAGATCCATAGAGGCAGCCAGAGAAACAGCCCCGTTAAGCACGCGAACAGACCACCGGCCACCACACCTGCGCCGCCGCTGTCCGCCTCACTGTTACCACTGCTGATACGCAGCGCCACAGTTTTAACGGCCTTCTGGGTTGCCCTCTTTGCTGCATGGATGACATTGAGCGCCGTAAACTTTGCTTATCCCATACTCTACGATGTAGTGGGCATCGAGCAGACAATCCGCGACAACGGCCCGAAAAATCGCTACAAGCCGCACTTCGAGCAGACCAGCCGTGATGAACGGATTCGCCTCTTCGCACAGCTATCCCAAGCGATCAACCACAACGGCGAGGGACTGGAGAAGATTCGCTACCACGATGCCCAGGGCAACGTCATTGGCACTTTTTTACGCGCTCCCGAAATTGTCCATCTAAATGATGTATCGCAGTTAATCTCACTGCTGCGTAGCGTGGGCTACGCAGCCCTGACACTGCTGCTGTTGCTGATTGCGTGGATGAAGTTCAGCGCGATACCGCCGTTGCGCATCAGCCAGGTGATCTATTCAACACTGGCCACCGCGCTGTTGATAACCCTGTTTGTGGTGGGCTACGGCGCAGAGAAGATCTTCTACCAGGGCCACCTGTTGATTTTTCCCGAAGGCCATCAGTGGTTTTTTTACTACTATGAATCACTGATGACGATGCTGATGAAAGCACCAGACATCTTCGCCTACATCGCGGCGCTGCTGCTGCTGCTGGCATTGGTTTTTTTCTCTATGGCGCTGTGGTTGATTAATCGCCTGTTGCGCACAACGGTGCACACAACAGAGGGTGGTGGCCAATCGTGAACCCGTTTAGCGCCCTGCACCCACGGCGGCTGCTCGTTGCGCTGCAGGCGATTGATAAAGACGTGGCACGGGAACGCGCCGCGCTGCCCAGCGAAAGCTATCGCTACCGGGTTGCTATTGCACTTTCGACTGCGGCGGTCTGCCTGCTGCTAGTCAACTACCTCAAATATTCGTCGGTATTTGAGTCGGCGCTACAGTGGTTTTATGCCTTGAGCGAAGGCGATTGGCGACAGCAGTATCGGCTATTGCGCAACGACACCTTCTATCCGCTCTATAGCCATCTATGGTGGGGTGCGTGGCAGGTTATCGCATTTGTGCTGATCCCGATGCTGGTTATCAAATTCATCTTCAGAGAGCAGGTTCGTGATTACGGCCTGCGCATTGGCAAACTGGCGGAACACAAATGGTGGTATGTTCTGCTCGGTGCGCCAATCATCTGTTTCGCGCTACTGGCCAGCTTCCGCGATGACTTTACCTCGCACTACCCTTTCTACGCCCTGGCACACCGCAGCTGGGCAGACCTGCTTGCGTGGCAGCTGATCTACTCCATTCAATTTTTTTGCATTGAGTTCTTCTTTCGCGGTTTTCTGTTGCAGTCGTGCCGAGTGCCGCTCGGTTTTAACGCCATTTTCGTCATGAGCCTGCCGTACCTGATGCTCCACTTCACCAAACCGTGGCTGGAGGCGAGCGGAGCGATACTGTTCGGGCTCTTTCTCGGCATACTGGCGATGCGCTCGCGCACCATTTGGGGCGGCGTTATGGTGCATATTACTATCGCGTTAACGATGGACCTTGCGGCCATGGCACAGATCACAGGCTTTCCCAGCGTCTGGTGGCCAGGGTGAGCGCCGTTCGCATTGCCTGTATGATGCATACCCAACAGATCATATGCTGAACAGTAGAGTTTGATTCAATGGCCACCAACATTAACTACAAACATTTACGCTATTTTTGGATCGTCGCCAAAGAGGGCAGTATTGCCCGCGCCAGCGATAAACTCTGCCTGACCCCGCAGACCATTAGTGGTCAAATCAAGGTATTTGAAGAGTCAATAGGCGTGGCACTCTTCAAACGCACAGGGAAACGCCTGATACTCACGGAGGCAGGCCGCGTCACTATGAACTACGCTGAGGAGATATTCTCCCTCGGCAGCGAGCTAAAAGAGGTGCTATCGAGCCGCCCCACGGGTCGACCATTGCGTTTCACCATCGGCGTCACCGATGTCATCCCCAAACTGATCGCTTATCGCCTGATCGAACCTGCACTGCACCTCCCTGACCCGCTCAAGGTCATCTGCCACGAAAACAAGCTGGATAATTTGCTGGCCGACATTGCCGTACACAAGCTCGATATGATCATCACCGACAGCCCGGTGCGCCCCAACATGAACGTCAAAGCGTTCAACCATCGCCTCGGCGAGTGCGGTGTCACGTTTTTCGCAACACCGCAGCTGGCTGAGTCATACCGCGACAACTTCCCTCACTCTCTGGAGCAAGCACCGCTGCTACTGCCCTCCTCCGAATCCGCCGTGCACAGCACCATTGTGCAGTGGTTCGATGAACTGCAGGTTCACCCCCACATCGTCGGTGAGTTCGATGATAGCGCTTTGATGAAAGCGTTTGGTCAAGCTGGTGTCGGCGTGTTCAGCGCACCAACGGTGATACAACACGAAGTCACAAGACAGTACAAAGTTGAAGCCATCGGCAGCACCACAGCTATTCGAGAGCAGTTTTACGCCGTCTCCGCAGAGCGCAAACTAAAACACCCCGCAGTCGTCGCCATCTGTCACTCAGCACGGTTTGAGATTTTTGGCGGTAGCGATGACACTGACTGCGCTGACTAAGGGGCGTTTATACTTCCCGCACTCTCTCCTTCCCCCAAGGGCACTTCTCGCCGCTTCGATAATCAGCGTGTTGAGCTGATGATTCGTTGTGCTGCAATCAATCGTATGACTGCGCTTGGAGTGCCTAAAAGTAGGCTTGTTGTTTAGTTTGTGTGGGGCACACAAGTGCTTATCGTCTAGCGATTGATTCATGCAACAATGCCTATTAAAATTACTTATGTTTGATCTGCTTGAGGAAGGGTAATGAATTTCATAAAAACATTTATTCTACTTTTTATCCTGATGAGTATTAGTCAATATGGTAGCGCTAAAACAAGGGGCAGTGACGTGCTAAACAACAAGCCTTATTTTTCTGTTCATATTTTATCTTCTGGGTGTAATGGTTATGTTCTGTTTAACAGAATGGATATTGCCGAATTTAGTGAGGATGAGTTTAGAACTGAAGTTCCTGTGAATGACTGGATTCAATCAGGTAAAAATGAATTAAATTTTATTTTATTTACAGATGAAGTTTCAGGAAAACTGGATCGTGAGTGTTCAATTGTTTCGACCCTAAAAGTTCGTCAGGCTGGCTCTCGTTCGAATACACAGTACGATGTTATGGCATTTTCAATATCCGGTGAACGAATTCATGCAAGCGAGGCCATTGATTTCAATATNNNAGCGATACGGAAAAACGCTAAACAGGGGTTTACAGTAGACGAAACCGGCGATGTGCATATTGATAAAGCAAAGCTCGATGCGACAAATAGTGAGTATCACACATACACTCGCACGGTGTCCTTACCAGCGATTGCGCTTCCGCAGTGGAAATATTCTGATAGTGAAAATATCACCAATCTTAGTGGGTTTGGTATTTGGGGGCGATACCCTGATAAAGTTCATGATCAATTACTGGATAGCATATGGCCATTTTATGAGCGTATATGGCAAGCGTTAAAGGATAAAAATCCAAAATCAGTTTTGCCTTTATTTGATGAGCGAAACCGGGAAACCGACAGCGCCTTATATCGCACCAAGGGTGAAAGCGAAACTGAGCTGTTGAAGTATTTGGAAGAATCTGTTCAGAATGACGAGGTTGAATTAGACCCTATTGCAAAAGATGATGTTTGGGTTCATGTCTATGACAATGATAAACTGGTGCGCTTAGAAAGAAAAAATGGACAGGCGCTTATTCGGTTTAGCTATAAAGATGAAGATATTAATCTTGTTGAGTCATACAATATTGTTTTCCGCAAGCAAGGGAGCGAATGGGTTATTTCGCGTTGATATCAAATTAAGGAATAGAGGCACAAGGCAGGTTATATCTGCACCCAATTTTCAGGTTCAATAAAGGTTAAGGTGTCAATACCCGCGTTTAGCAGATATTTTCTTACTTTTTCATGAATCATAACCGCATTGATATTTTCCGCCAGCCGAAACATTAATAGATTCTTTGCTTTTGCTTCATCAACAACCAAGTTTTTAAAGCCAACATTGGCGACAAGTTTTTGATCGTAGCCAATGTAATCAGATGCCGCCAGATCAGCCATGGCGATTTTTCCAATGATATTGAAGGCTTTGTATTGGTAAGTTTCACCAGTACTTGAATTTGTTAAAATTGCATCATAAAAATCGATGTTATCAACACCAGATGCCAATAGTGCTGCGCTCAATCTTTCTGACATAATAGGTATACCTAGATCCAAATACTCCATTGGCAAACCTTGATACCCTCTGAGCGGCTCAAATTCAATATGTATGGGTTCTGGAACAACGGTTTTATGTTTTCTACCAGCCTCCCAAAGTCGTATATTGCCAACTCGGAAATGGTTGTGTACTTCAAATAGTGCCTCGCCACTATTTGTTTCTGCAAACTTGCAGTCTAATATTTTATACATATCGTACCACCGCCGCCCTGTTAAGGAGTAAAAGTAAGGCCTGAAAACCCATGTGTCAACCTAAGCGTGTGGCCGTAACCGAGGGCAAGAAACACAATGCAACCGCAGATCGCACGCTTAGACTCTCCAAGAGAAGTATCATCGCAATTGACAAGAATTACAACGATCACGCTTGCTATAAGCAGTTAACGGGACCACAGTGATGTCATGAACAAAATAATATTCGGAATTATTACATTAACTGTAGTAAGCATTTTTGCCCTTCAGATAGATGATGAGTTACATCCTCGTGCATCTAAATGGATAGAAGAGGTTCGCTCAAAAGATGCTAGTGAAGCATATTTATACTTGATGGGGTTATTTGCTAAAGAAACAGAAAGCCCAATAGAAGCTGGAAGTGAGATTTATCAATCGATTAAGGATGGTCAAAAAAGATATATCTTAAAACAGTCGAAGTTTTACTACAGTGAATATCCAATGGATAACAAGCTAGCATTACCGAAAGGTGATCTATTTTGTGAATTTTGGAAAAATGAGTGTTTGAAAGCACTTTTTCAGAACCCTTCAAGAAACGAGCAAGAGATTGAAAGACATTCAGTTCTTCTGAATAGATACCATGAATTTCTTGATAAGGATGGTTATAAGACGTTAAGCATCCCGATGATTACTGAGCCGATTCCGCCTTTTAGATATCTCACCGCTGGCCATAGGTTACATAATCTCAATGCCATAGCCAAGGCAAGTCGGGGAGAAGTTGATTCTGCCGTGCAAACTATCTATTTAAACGTATCGAGGATTAGAGCTAATTTAGTTAGCCAGGATCAACTGATTGGGAAAATGGTTCTTCTTATGATGTTGTCTGAAAGTTTGGATGTCATAACTGTACTATTTGATAAATATCAACCCAAAAGCATGAAGAAGATAGGAGCGCTTTCAGTTGATGAACGGGATTTAGAGTATCCTATGGCTAGGGAATTAGGTATGGCTTATGATACGTACAGAAATTTGGATAAAAACCCAGAATTTTGGGAAGAGGGTGGAAATATCCCAGGCTGGATAGTTAGAGTATTGTTCAAGCCTAATATGAGCATCAA
>JAADGQ010000029.1 GCA_013152295.1 Gammaproteobacteria bacterium
CTCTGCCTCAGCTGGTGACGGAGGTGTTGGCGATAATTGATGATGGCGAGATGGAGATCAGCCGGATCGTAGACAAAATCAGCCGGGATCAAGTTTTGACGGCGCGAGTGCTGAAAGTGGCCAACTCGCCCTACTACGGTTATTCACGCTGTATCGACTCACTCAAAGATGCTGGTGTCATGCTGGGCATTCACACCCTGCGTGACATTGTGCTCACCGCCGCCGTGGTGAGTCGCTTTCCGCTGGACGAAGCCAGGGCACTTGATCGCCGAGAGCTGTGGCATCACGCAGAGATGACTGGAATCATCGCCCGCTTGCTGGCGGGCTGGCGCGGGCTCGATCGTGAGAGCGCCTTTACCGCCGGTCTGCTGCATGACATTGGCAAGCTGGCGCTGGACGCCTGTTTCCCTGAAGTTTACAGGCGCATCTTCTACTACAGGGCTGAGCAGCAGTGCTCGCTATTGGAGGCAGAAGCAGCCCTGCTCGGTTTTGACCACTGCCAGGCGGGTCTCCGGCTGGCACAGCACTGGCAACTACCGCAACAGATCTGCGAAGCGATTGAAAAGCATCACGCGCCCAATGTTGATCCCCACTCGTCGAGTGCTGATCTGATTCATGTTGCAGATGGATTGAGTCGTCACCTTGAACGTGGCAAAGAGGGCGAAGCGTCGTCTTTGATCATCAGCAATCATGCGTTGGAAAGGTTGGGGCTGGAGGAGCGTTTCATCGATGAGTGGCGCGAAGAGTTAGGTCCCATTGCCCCGGATGCCGACACGTTGTTTACCCATTAGAAGCATCGGTCGTGACTGCTCCCACCCACCGCACGTTAAAAAATTGGCAATTCATCCTGGCTTTGACATCGGTGTTTTCTCTCGCCACCCTCGCTGCAGTGTGGCATGTATCGCAACTTCAGGCGCAGCTGATTGAGTCTACCGCGCTTAAAAATGCTCGCCTGCTCTCCGATGCGTTGACAGAATTTCGTACACTCTATACCTCCGAAGTGGTTCGGGCAGCTAAACAGCACGGCCTTGAAATCACCCATGACTACGCCATTAAAGAGAACGCAATCCCGTTGCCAGCGACGCTGAGCATGCTGTTAGGAGAGAAGATCGGCGAGCACGCATCCGGCAGCAAAACCACGCTCTATAGCCCCTATCCCTTTCCCTGGCGGCAACAGACGGGTGGCTTGCGTGATGCGTTCAGAGAAGAGGCGTGGCAATTTCTCGGTCAAAACCCTGATAAACCCTTTTATCGCTTTACCGAGCGTGATGGCGTTAAACGTCTGCGTTATGCCACTGCTGACGTGATGCGCCCCGCGTGTGTTCAGTGCCACAACAGTCATCCGCAGACGCCTAAAAACGACTGGCACGCAGGTGATATCAGAGGGGTGCTGGAGGTCGATCTGCCCCTGGATCAGGTGATCGCACAGACGCAAGCGGACCTTAAAGGGACCATCGCTATTTTCAGTGCCATTGCCCTGCTCAGCGTAGTCGGTATCGCCTCAGTGACCAGCAGGCTGCGCCGCGGTGCTGTGGATCTACAACACCGCGTCGAAGAGCGCACCGCCGAACTGGCTGAAAAGGCCGAGATGCTGGAGCATAGCAACCGCCGGATTCGCCAGGCTGAGGCTGCCAGCAAGGCGGCCCAGGCCGAGCTGGCCGAGAGTGGCGCACGCCTCCAATATCTGATCGATAATAATCCGGCGATCATCTACAGCGCCGTGCCCACCGGCGATTTTAAAATCACCTTTGTTAGCGAGAACCTGCGCCACGTGTTGGGTTACGAGCCGCATGAGATGCTCGATGACATGAACTTCTGGTTTGAGCACATCCATCCCGATGATCGTCTTGGCCTGATGCAACGTCTGCCACAGCTGCTGGCGGATGGGGGGCAACAGAACCATGACTATCGCTTTCGTCATCGCGATGGCCGCTACCTGTGGATGCACGACAGGCTCAGGATGGTCTATGACAAATCAGGCACACCGTTGGAGCTGCTTGGCTCCCTGCTCGATATCAGTGACCGCAAGGCAATGGAGGAGGCGCTAAGGATTGAAAAAGAGGCGTTATACCAAGCCCAGAACCAGCTGTTGGAGACCAACCGCCTTAAGTCGGAGTTTTTGGCCAACATGTCCCACGAACTGCGTACGCCGCTCAACGCGATCATCGGTTTTGCCGGCATGCTGCGCAAAGGGATCGACGGACCACTCAATGACGAGCAGCGCAAGAGTGTCCACTTTATTGAAAACGGTGGTACCCAACTATTAGCACTGATTAACGACGTGCTCGACCTCTCTAAAATCGAAGCCGGCCACATGGAGCTGAGGCTTGAACCCGTGGTGCTGGCTCTACTTTTTGAGGAGGTGACCGGCTCTATGGCGGCGCTGTTCCACGACAAGGGTCTGACACTGCAGCTTGAGGTCGAAGCGACGCTTGCGCCGATTCGCGCCGATGCTACCCGTCTGCGCCAAGTGATGCTCAACCTGCTGAGCAATGCAGTCAAGTTTACTGACCAGGGTGGTGTCACAGTGCACTGTTATCAGGCCAATACTGCGATGCCCGATCTGCCATTGGTGTTGCGCGATCATCTCGACGATGAGCGCTGTTGGTTGGTCGTGGCGGTGCAGGATAGCGGCATTGGTATCGCTGAAGAGGATATCCATAAGGTGTTTGAGGAGTTTCGTCAGATTGACGGCAGCACCACCCGCAAGGTGGGTGGTACCGGGCTGGGCATGCCGATCTCAAAACGCTTTGTAGAGATGCATGGCGGTTCAATGTGGCTGGAGAGTCAGCCGGGGCAGGGAACTTGCGTCTATTTTACGTTGCCGATGGAAGATGGGTAGAGGGAGAGAGGATATGGACTTAACGCGTAGCGTGCTCTACATCGAAGACGACGCCATCAATAAAATGTTGATCAAGAAACTGCTCACGGCCCATGGTTACCAGGTGATTGAGGCGGATAACGGCCTTGACGGCATCCAAAAAGCGTTGAGCGAACAACCCGATCTGATCTTGATGGATATGAGCATGCCGGGCCTTGACGGTTATGAGACCACCACTCGCCTGAAAAGCGACAAAAAGACTGAGGTGATCCCGATTGTGGCGGTGACTGCCCACGCTATGAAGGGCGACCGCGAGCGGACTCTGGCTGCCGGCTGTGACGGTTATATTGCCAAGCCGATTAACGTTGATACCTTTGTTGAACAGATTGAATCCTACCTTGGCGGCAAGCAGGAGCAGCTGCCGCAGCAGGAGGAGCGCGGCTACCTCAAAGAGTACAACCGCAAGTTGGTGGAGCGGCTGGAAGAGAAAGTGCGTGAGCTGGGCAGCGCCAACGCTCAACTGGAGGCACGCGTCGCTGTTGGGGTTGAGGAGCTGCACAAGACGCAGGAGCAGCTGATGCAGAACGAGAAGATGGCTGCTATTGGTCAGCTGGCTGCGGGCGTGGCTCACGAGATCAACAACCCGGTGGGTTTTATCAACTCCAACCTCAACTCGCTGGTCCGTTACCTTGACAACATGGTTGAGGTGATCGATCTCTACCAGGTGATGGAGCCGTTACTGGAGGAGCACGGTGAGGTGATCGAGCTTCTCCGCTCTGTTAGGACGCGCTTCGATCTCGATTACATCAAACAGGATGTGCGTGAGCTGCTTGATGAATCCATTGATGGTACGGCACGGGTGAAACAGATTGTTCAAGACCTGAAAGAGTTTTCTCATGTTGACGAGGCTGAGTGGCAACAGGCCGATCTGCACCAAGGACTCGACAGCACACTAAATATCGTCAACAACGAAATCAAATACAAGGCCGAGGTGATCAAGGAGTACGGTGATCTACCGCTGGTGGAGTGTATCGCTTCGCAGGTCAATCAGGTCTTCCTGAACTTGCTGATTAATGCTGCCCATGCGATTGAGGAGTTCGGCACGATCACATTGCGTAGCGGAGTACGGGACGGTGGTGCCTGGGTGGAGGTTGCCGACTCCGGCAAGGGGATTAGCCCTGAACACCTGAAGCGCCTCTTCGAGCCGTTTTTTACCACCAAGCCGGTGGGTACGGGCACCGGGCTGGGTCTCTCCCTCTCCTTTGGCATCGTCAAAAAGCACGGTGGCCGTATTGATGTACAGAGCGAAGTGGGCAAAGGAGCGCGCTTCACCGTCTGGTTGCCACTGAAACAGGCGGGAGCAGTGGCAGATGGCGACACGACGCAGGATGGTGGTGATAAAACAGGCGAAATCGAATGAGTGATGCGGCGCAACAAGTGACGAATAGCACAGCGCAGGCGACACTGCTCTGCGTCGATGATGAAGTGCAGATCTTGAAAGCGCTGCAACGCCTCTTCAGACCGCTACCCTATCGGGTGCTGACCGCCAATAGCGGCAAACAGGCTCTGCAGATTCTGGAACAAGAGATGGTGGATGTGGTGATCTCCGATATGCGTATGCCGCAGATGGATGGCGCCGTTTTTCTGGAGCGGGTCGCTGACACCTGGCCGCAGACAGTGCGGATGCTGCTCACAGGTTATGCGGATCTTAGTTCTGCAGTTGATGCCGTCAACAAAGGGCATATCTACGCCTATCTCAGCAAACCGTGGAATGACAACGAATTGACGTTAGCTGTGCGACGTGCGGTGAAGCAGCAGGCACTTGAAGTATTGGTGCAACGTCAAAACCAAGAACTAAAGCAGCTCAACGAACAGCTGGAAGATAAGGTGCAAGCGCGCACGGCGGAGTTGCGTCAAACCATGGGTTTTCTGGAAGAGGCCAACGAATCGCTGAAAAAACAGTATGCGACATCGGTGAAGGTGTTCGCCAATCTGATGGACATGCGTGATGGGGGTGTTGCGGAGGCGGGGAAGGGGCACTCGCGACGCGTTGGCGAGCAGGCGCGGCAGCTGGCACTTAAAATGGAATTGGGAGCGGGCGACGTGCAGGACACTCTGTTTGCTGCACTGCTTCATGATATCGGCAAGATCGCCCTGCCCGATGCGTTGCTCGGACGAACCTATAAAGAGATGTCCATCGGTGAACGTCTGCAATTCGAGCAACATCCGCTTATTGGCCAGACGGCGTTGATCGGCATGGAGTACCTGCACGGTGCGGCCGCGCTGATTCGCAGCCACCATGAGCGCTACGATGGTAGTGGTTATCCAGATAAATTGCATGGCGAGCAGATCCCACTGGGTGCCCGCATTCTCGCCGTAGTAAATGATTACGATGCGTTACTGACAGGCAATTTTAGCACTTTGCACTATTCACCTCTGGAGGCACGTGATTTTTTGCTGGGTGAGCGCAGGCGACGCTACGACCCAGTTGTGGTGGAGTGTTTTATAGCGCTGTTGGAAGATGTAGAACAGCAGAGCTCAGGTGATCGCAGTGAATGGTGTGTGAAGTCCAAAGCACTAAAGAGTGGCATGGTGCTGGCGAGGGATCTGATTACCAAAGATGGTGTCATGCTGCTCAGTAAAGGGCATGTTCTTGGTGATGGGCTGATCGACAAGATCCATAACGCGGAGGTGGCGATGGCATGCGAGTTGGAGTTTTATGTGCGCCGCGGCGAGCAGCAATCTGGTGGCGAGTAGCATGGTGGAGAGAATTCATGAATGAGAGCAGTGTGACGCACCACATTATGGTGGTTGATGATGAAGATAACGTGCTTAAAGCGTTGCGGCGAGAACTGAAAGGTAGCAAGAGTTACAACGTCCACACCTTCAACGCGCCCGAAGATGCACTGGCTCACGCCGCAATTCACCGCTTTGACCTGTTGATTACCGACTACAAAATGCCTTGGATGCACGGGCTCACTTTCATAAAACACATCACCGCGCTGCAACCCCATATCGCCGTCATTGTTATCAGTGCCAACGCCGATGAAGCGCTGCGCCACAGCCACTTCAACGAAGTGGAGATCCCCGTCCTGTTGAGTAAACCGTGGCACAGAGCCGAATTGCTGGAGTGTGTGGCAAGCGCTCTGGATCACCAAAATGATGAGAAGTCGTGAATCATCAGACGGCAATCAAGCAATGAACACACAGGATATTCGTTACCGCTTTCACTGCGCTGACGGTCAAGAGCGACAGATCGATCTGCACCTTGATCCACTTACGCTTGAGCAGGTCGCCCCGCCCCCCGTGAGACGTGCACCGTGGACACA
>JAADGQ010000133.1 GCA_013152295.1 Gammaproteobacteria bacterium
AAACGACGCACTTTTGAATAGTCTTCCGAGATGATCGATTCCGTGTGTTTCGAGCTGTGCAGATTGATGTGTTGCAGCGCCTCATCCAACCCCTCAACAATACGGATGGACAAAACAGGCGCCAAGTATTCGGTATCCCAATCCTGCTCCGACGCCGTACCCATGCTCGGCACGACTGCTCGCGCTTGCGCACAGCCGCGCAGCTCTACGCCCTCTTTTTCGTACATGCCTGCCAGCACCGGCAAAACCTGAGCAGCGACACTGCGTGCCACCAGCAACGTCTCCATCGTGTTGCAGGTACCATAGCGTTGAGTTTTGGCGTTAAAGGCAACGGCAATGGCCTGCTCCAAATCGGCGGCGTCATCGATGTAGACGTGGCAAATACCGTCCAGGTGTTTAATCACCGGCACCAGCGCCTCGTTGCTGACCCGCTCAATCAACCCTTTGCCGCCACGGGGCACGATCACATCCACATACGCTTTCATGCGGATCAGCTCACCTACCGCTGCTCGATCGGTTGTCTCCACCACCTGCACGGCATCCGTGGGTAGATCCGCTGCGGCAAGACCTGAGGCGACACAGGTTGCGATGGCCCGGTTGGAGTGAATCGCTTCAGAGCCACCGCGTAAAATCGCTGCATTACCAGACTTCAGACAGAGCGCTGCGGCATCCGCTGTGACATTTGGGCGTGACTCGTAGATGATGCCGATAACGCCGAGTGGCACGCGCATTTTGCCAACCTGAATACCTGATGGGCGGTAGCTCAGGTCGCTGATCTCGCCCACCGGATCAGCCAGCGTCGCCACTTCACGCAGACCGTCAGCAATCGACTGGATGCGTGCGTCGTTGAGCTCCAGACGGTCAAGCAGCGCCGCATCAAGACCACGCGCCGCACCTGCAACCATATCTTTTTGATTCGCTTCGAGCAGTGCGTCACGGGAGTGTTCGATGGCATCTGCCATCGCTTGTAGCGCGCGATTTTTGGCGCCACTCTCGGCGCGGTTCATGGCGATAGAAGCTGCTCGGGCACGCTGACCCAGCGCCATCATGTAGCCGTGAACGTCGTCAACGCTGCTCTCTATTCTCTGTTGTGCTGTCATTTTTTTGTGCCAATCACATCTCAGTGAGTCATTAACTAAGCCAAACCATCGCTATATCGCTAAATTAAGAGGCATCGCTCCGGCCGCTTCAACCTTGGGCACTTTGACACAAGGCACTGACGGCAGGCTGTTTCTGCGCGATATTAACGCTCAATTGTAACAACTCCTCCCATGCATTGCCCGCTTGCGCACCTTTGACCACACGATCCACTTGCGCGGCGCCTTGCAGCAGCCGCTGCCAACCTGCCACGTCGTGACGTTGCAGCGCCTTGCGCAGCAGCGGCTTGCGCTTGTCCCACACGCGATGGCTGGCAAGTACTGCATCGATATTCTGTTTGTCACGGTAGTCACGGGCCATGCCCGCCAGGCTCCTGATCTCACGCGCTAACGCCCACGACACCAACACCGACGCCACCCCTTCGGTGCGCAGGCCTTCGACAATACGCAGGGTACGCGCGACATCACCGCCGAGCGCACTATCGGCCAGATCGTAGACGTTGAAGCGAGCGTTATCTGCTACGCAGGCAAGAACTTCTGTGGCATCGACCTTGCCGGGACCGTTGAGCAGGCGCAGCTTTTCGATCTCCTGTGAGCAGGCCAGCAGGTTGCCTTCGACACGCTGCGCCAAAATCTCCACCGCTTCTGCTGTCGGCATCAGCTGCAGTGCACGCATGCGCTGGTTGATCCAGCGCGGTAACTGACGCAGATCCATTGGCCACACCTGCACCACCACACCCGCTGCCAGCAAGGCCTTGAACCAGCGGCTACGCTGGGTGGCAGACTCCAGCTTGCCCGCTACCAGCAGCAATACATTCTCTTCGCTGGGTCGCTCGGCGTACGCCATCAACATCTTGGCACCCACATCTTTCGGTTTGCTATCGTTGAGGCGCAGTTCGATCAAACGCCGATCAGCAAACAGCGACATGGTGGCCGCAATTTCGTGCAATGTGCTCCAGTCGAACCCTGCATCAGCGTGGTGAACTTCGCGACCATCGAAGCCCTGTTGACGCGCCTGGGCACGAATCAGATCACACGACTCGTTGACCAGCAGCGGCTCGTCACCAAAGACAACATAGATGGGTGCCAGCCCCTTTTTGAGGTGTTGAAGTAGCTGATCAGGTCTAATTTTCAATCGCTTTATTCCTCTGCAATCAATTCGGTTGAGCGTCTCTGGCACAACGAAACCCGACATCGGCACTCGTCATGGTGGGGATAGCATAGGCGCGATGTGCCGCGCGAAAGAAGAGGCTCAAGGAGTAGTGACCAATGCTGCCACCACCGCCACGCACCACCCTGAACTGCTGACCGAAGGCGTCACTTTTCAGCGAGGAACCGGGATAGGGCTGGTACCAGTCGGCCACCCACTCCGAAGCGTTGCCCGCCATATCCATCACCCCGTAAGGGGAGCGATCATCGCGGTAGCTGCCAACGGCCACCAATGCCGCATCGTATTGCTCGTCATCGCCAGTATTGGTGGATTGCAGCGTCCACTCGTCACCCCAGGGAAACTCACGACCATCGCTGCCACGCGCGGCCTTCTCCCACTCCGCTTCAGTGGGAAGACGTTTGCTAACCCAGCGACAGTAGTTGCCTGCATCGTGCCAACTAACCTCGGTGACCGGCAACAGGTCGCGCTGCCGCTGAACCTTGAATAGCACCTCCAGCAGCGGCTGTTTGTTCATAGCGCGGGTGTCGACATCCAGTTTGAAATAGTCGCTGGCAATCCAGCGCAAGTTGTCCACATGGGCGGTACGCAGCTTGTCATCACTCACGTTATAGGCGTTTTGCGTCCAACCGAAGGGCTCTTTGGAGGCTGTTTGGGAGACGAACCGTTTGTAATCCACATTGGTGACTTCGTAGCGGTCGATCCAAAACGCATCGAGCAGCCGCGTATGCTGGGGGTGTTCGTCAAGGTAGAGCGGCTTAACCAACCCGAAGCGCTGCTTGCGCGCACCTTCATCACGTTTGTTACTGCCCATGACAAACTCACCGGCAGGAATCCGTATCATGCCGTCGATGATAGCAGCAGAGCTCACGGCGCCTGCTGGCTGCGGCGCTTGCTCCTGACGGCTACATGCAATACTTAACAGGGCAATAACCAGCACAACTGCCCATCTGCCAGCGCTCACGCCCGCTGTTTTTCCCCCTCTACCTATACCCGACAAAATCGTGCTCTCAGACCATGAACTTCGAAAAGGCTGCCATTATATCGATTCGCTGCCGAGCGAACACAGTTGAATGAACAGAGCGTTATCACGCCCCCCCTTGACTCCAACGGTCTCAGCCGGTTTAATACGCACCTTCTTGAAGCGCCCAGGTAGCTCAGTCGGTAGAGCAGAGGACTGAAAATCCTCGTGTCGGCAGTTCGATTCTGTCCCTGGGCACCATTATTTTCAATGAGTTGCGTTAGTTTTTAAAGGTTACCAAAACTTCCTTAGCGGAAGTTCTTCGGAGCCGATCCACACTAAAGAACCGCACCACGGCCAACTCAGCCTTTCCCTACTCTTGGCCACACACCATTCGCTACGGTTAGTAGCCTCGACAACTCAGCGGCCGAGCCGAATGCCTGTTGACCTGCGGGTCGTGGGCTGATCCTTACCTTTGTACCGGCAGCTCCTTGGCTTGAGTCCACTTTTTTCGTGCTTCAGCAGGCTCATGCTAAGAGTAGCTACCTGAACGCGGCTGAAGGTAGCCAAACAGAGCGATCCCTCGTCGGTTGGAATGTAGGTGATGTCGCCGGATAGACGCTGTTCGGCTCAGCAACCTAGAGAAGTTTCGCACCAATAAATTGAGTGCGACAGGGTGATGATGGTTGGAATTTGTGGTGGCTTTGAATTTACAAAAGACCTTGGCTTCAAGGTACTCTTGCTTCATCAAGCGCATGAGGGTTACCTCTTTAGATTTTGGGTAAAAAAACCCGCACTTCCATCAAAACGGGTAACCCTCACTTTTGAAGGGTTCTGACAGTTACCGATTTATAGTGTAGTAGTTTCAGAATTAACCTGAACTACTACATCGCTACAATATAGAGCCTACACCTATTCACTGACCATCAAGACCTTTACCGAATCGTCAGCAGCTGTGCTATCGACGTAGCCAACAGCACCGGGGGTTGATGCAACCCAGCTCACCACCTCGGCGTCAGAGCCCAGCGGTTTTGGCGGTGATCCTTTGCCAGAGAAGACGATTTTTGCCCAGTAGGCTTTGAGCTTTTTTTCGCTTTTTTTAACGACGTGGCTATAAAAATGATCGCGCGACGCATTACCTTTTGGCAAGTCCGCCGGTTTCACACTGGTCCCGCCCAGCGACTTAGTTTTGCCCAGCCAAACTTTTTTGGCTTCCTTTGCACTAATCGAATCAACACCGATCCCTTTATTGGCCACCACAGCTACATCTGCGACCGCTTGCCCGGTTATCACCATAAAAAGAAGAGATAAGACAATAACGGCTGCAATTAGCCTTCTGTTTTTTTTGATCAATTTGCGATACATAATCCGCTCTCCTTTAGAATATGACATCGACGGCGATACTCGTCATATCGACGGAGTCGCTGGAGGGGGAGACATCAAACAACCCCGCTTGGGTAGCAAAATCATCCGTTTCAATGCGGCTCTGCTCTGCTTTGATGACCACAGAATCAGTGAGGCTGTAAGCAACCCCCAGCGTTGAGATTCGCTGATTGTTACCATTATCTCGATCCCACTCTTGGCGGGTGATGTGGGGCAGGAACTTGCCAATCCGGTAACCGAGTGTGGCGTACCAGGCATCAGAATCTCCGACCTGTTTACCCATCATAGTGACATCCATTTCGACCTTAGCAGCTTCGACATAAGCAACAATGTCGTTCCAGTCGACCTTGATGCCGAAAAGCGTAGCCGAATGTTTCTTCTGATTCATAAGCGCCATCATACCCATGGCTGTGGGGTCAGTGTGCATCGTACCTTCGTAAGTAGAGACCTGAAATTCAACACTGTCATCCCAGTTAGCACGAACAGTCAGACCAAACAGCCCTTTGACGGTCATCCCTTCAAGATTGACCTGACCAAAAAAAAGATCGGAACCCACACTCCAATCGCCATCACCAATATCGGATTCCCACAGCAAGCTGGTACCGGTGTATGCCTCACGAGTTGCCTGCGGACCCGCAGTCTCGTCGGTGTAGATTAATTGCGGTGCACTGATCCACGGATACGTTGCCCCTACGTCAACGTATTCATTGACCAATCCCACCGGAAATTTAATCTTGCCTGCACGTAGCGTGAACGCATCGTTCAACCTGAAACTGGCGAAGGCCCAATCGACATGGGTACTAAAATCATTCTCATCCGCCGCCGACATCAGCAGCGCCGCCACACTAAGGTCATCATTAACCTGCGTGGTGACTGTCAGCCCCAACTTGGTGCCCTGAAAGCTGCCATCTTCATTAATGCCGGTTTCACGGTCGCCATGAAAATAAGCCTCTTCGTCTGTCTGACTGTAGCGAGCCGAATAGAACCCTGAAACACTGGTGCGCTCAGTCCAATCTGCTGCCAGCACCGGCGGGCTGGATAGCGCCAACCCCAAAAGTGGCACACTACTTAAATAAGCTAACTTTTTATTCATTGCTTAATTTTCTCCTTGAACTCTTTTTTCCAACATGAATCACCCAGATGCCATCTCACACCTTGAGTGGTGATAAAGAGCATCACCATTGGCGGTCCATTCGCAGCGTCGCCTTTGATCCTGACCACTCACCTCATGATTTGCTGAGCAGCAGGAGCGCTGAGAACCGCACTCCTGTGCAAGACTATAAAATCAAGGGATCAAAAATGACCACTGTAGTGCATACGCTGTTGTCTCTTTTACAGCGCTATCATCTGGATTAGCCTGATTGACTTCAAGCTTCAAGGTATTGGTATCATCCAGGTCATAACGAACAGCCGCCACGTTGTGTGAGGCATCCATTGTTCCAAGTTCTTTGAAATAACGGTCCTGCCCCTCTTTGGTACTGATGGCCTCATGGCGAAATGTGACTTTCCAATCGTCGGCAACTTGATAACCAAATTGT
>JAADGQ010000118.1 GCA_013152295.1 Gammaproteobacteria bacterium
CCACTTAGGCCAAGTCGTAGAGTTTGTTTATCATGCTCATCTGAATGGTGAGCTGACTAACAAATTATTTGATTTGCTTGATAGCGCAAAGAACGAGCATTTTTGGGTTGGGGGAGAGATTAAGTAAGCGAATGTCCCTATTGCAGTGCGGCACTGAGCAAAACACCACAGCGAAAAGCAAAATGCCCACATTGCGGAAAACTTAGAAACCAGGCCCGATGCACCTGCGGCACCGGAAATTCATATGGGTTTAATGGCGTGCATACATGCCGCCACGGACGGCGACCCAATGAGCTGTTTGACTTAACCGCTCATTCACTAATCGGTATTAATACCGACACCCCCGCGTGCTCTCTACACTGCCCACATGGGCAATTATCAAGATCCGTCAACAATCAAACGTTATTCACTGCGCTGACACACCAGACGGTCAGCCGGTGACGATAGAGCAGCTCGACGCAACGTTTGCCGCGCGCGGTTTTTCGCGTGAGCAGCGCTTGATCGGGCATCAGCAACCCCGCTTACAACATATCGGCTACCACTTTGTGGTTGGCGTTAATGGCATTGTCACCAGCGGTCTGGCGCGGCGCGAGCGTGGCCCGGCGGTGGTTGGCCAAAAAGGGGCGGCGCTGCAGGTCTGCCTGGTTGGCAGCAAACAATTCACGCTGGCGCAGTGGACATCACTGCGTGATCTGGTGGGCTCTCTGCGGCACGAGTGTCTGGGCCTTAACGTGATCGGCCACAACACCCTCAATTCAAAGACAAACTGCCCCGGTTTCGATGTTGCACAGTGGCTCAACAACAGCTGTTCCCCCCGTCAGAAAAACATATTAGAGGAGTCCAACGATGCCGGTTGAGCTGGAAATGGCTATATACGTAGTGATTAGTGGCTTTGGAGTGTTTGGCACGTTGGTGCTTGCCATCGTTCTGCATGTGATTTATGGGCATAAGGCGAAGGAGAGACAGTGAGCGATGTTGCTGACTGCGCGCAGGGGCGTAATGCGCACTATTTAAGTGTTGCGTTGGACGCAGCGAAAGCGCCACCGGAGCCTGCGCAGAATGTTATTAACGGCGAAATACTGTGCATCGATTGCGATGCACCCATCGAGCCGCTGCGGCTGAAGGCAAAACCCAATGCGGCGCGGTGCGTGGAGTGCCAGGGATGCTTTGAGGAGTGGCACGGATGCTAGGTGTCATGGAGTGGCAGGTTATCGGCGTTTTAATTGCGGTCATGCTGTTGTGGAGTGGCGTGTTGTTCTGGGCCGTGAAGTGGCTGCTCGATGGGTACCGACGCCATGTGGATGACAAATTCGGTTCACTGGAAGAGGCAAACAAAAACGAGGCCGAGCAGTGGCGGCGGGTAGACCGCGAGATCATGGAGCTGCGTGCAGAGCTGCCCAATCTCTATGTGAGGCGTGATGATTTTATCCGCTCAAATTCAGTCATTGACGCACGGCTGGAAACTGTAAACGAAAAACTGTCGCGACTATTAGAGCGGCGTGGAGATGAAAAATCATGACAAACCGCCTGGATGTCGCACGCAAAAAGATGGCGCGCTGGCGTTTGCTGCGCATTCTCTACACCGGGCGCCCGCTGCCTGTCGGCGAGGGGCTCATTGCTGAAGTGCTTAATGACCAAGACTTGGCGCTGACAGCGGGCGAAATCACCAATATGATCAACTACCTTGAAAATAAGGGTTATATCGAGTCAACAACCGTGACCCCGGCAGGCGAAGGATCACACATGGAGGCGAAGCTCACCGCCCACGGCACCGATTATGTTGAGTATAGCGTGGCAGATGATGCTGGTATTTCGCGGCCCGCGCAGGACTGAACATGCCCCCACGCTCTTCGATCACTAATTTGCCGGACGATCTGCGCGCCGCATTCAATGCGAAGTTGGTGGCCAATGCGTTTAGCGATTACCAAGGGCTGGCGGACTGGCTCAACGGCGAACTTGAATCCCGCGGCATGGAGCTGCGCGTCTCACGCAGTGCGGCACACCGTCACGGGCAGGAGTTTGAAGGCAAACTGGAAAAAATGCGCATCGCTACTGAGCAAGCCAAGGCGGTTGCATCAGGGTCTGAAGACGACGAAGGCGCTATGAATGAAGCACTGATTCGCTTGGTGCAAACCAAGACCTTCGATGCCTTGATGGCAATGGGCGACGGTGCGGAGGATGGTAAAAACCTCGGCAAGCTGGGCGTGATGATCGCGCGCCTGGTGCGGGCATCGGTAACCCAGAAGCAGTGGGCAGCTGATGCGAAGAAGAAGATTAAGGAGAAGCTGGATAGTTTGGAATCGGTGACTGAAGCCGGTGGTGTGAAGGCGTTTGATCCTGATACGTTACGCCGCGTGCGCGAAGAGATTTACGGGGTCTACGAATGAGCGCGACAGCACGCACACCCGCTCTGCCACTGTACGGCTATCAACAGCGCTGGCTGGCGGACAAGTCGCGCTTTAAGGTTGGCATGTTTGCGCGCCAAACCGGCAAAACATTTACCACCACATTGGAGGTTTCCGACCACGCATTTGAGCACGTTGCAAGAGGTCAGCGTACACGTTGGGTGATTCTGTCGCGCGGCGAACGGCAAGCCAAAGAGGCGATGAACGAAGGCATCAAGCGTCATTGCCAAGCCTACAACATGGCCATTAAAGCGATCGAGTATGACTGGCGCGGTGATGAGGGTAGCTATAAAGCACTTGAAGTTGAGCTGCCCCACGGCACGGTGATCACTGCATTGCCTGCCAACCCGGATACCGCACGCGGTTTTTCATCCAACGTGTTTCTGGATGAATTTGGCATACATAAAGATTCGCGCGCGATTTGGGGCGCGCTGTTTCCGGTCATATCCAAAAAGGGTTTGTTGCTGCGCGTGACCTCAACACCCAACGGAAAAGGCAACAAGTTCTACGAGATCATGACATCGGAAGACTCGATCTGGTCGCGTCACACGGTGGATATTTACCAGGCCGTTAAAGACGGGCTGCCGCGCGATATCGACGAACTACGCCGGGGCTTGAATGATGATGATTTGTGGGCGCAGGAGTACGAGCTGCAGTGGCTGGACGAAGCCAGCGCCTGGCTCTCGTATGACTTGATCAACAGCGTTGAAGATGGCGCGGCGGGCAACCCCGATGGCTACCAAGGCAACCCCTGCTATATCGGCAACGACATTGCAGCGCGCAACGACTTGTGGGTGGCGTGGGTGTGGGAGCTGGTGGGTGATGTGTTGTGGACGCGCGAGATCAGGGTGTTGCGTCGCGCCAAGTTTGCCGAGCACGATGCGGTGATGGATGAGCTGTTTGAGACCTACAACGTCTCGCGACTGGTGATGGACCAGACCGGCATGGGCGAAAAGCCCGTGGAGGATGCTAAAAAACGCTATGGCGAGCATCGCGTTGAAGGGATTCAGTTTAGCGGTGCCAGCAAGCAGCTGCTTGCGTCATATGGCAAGCAGGCGTTTGAAGATCGCAAAGTGCGCATTCCGCTGGGTGACACCGAGCTGCGCGCCGATCTGCACAAACTGCGCAAAATCGTCACGCCATTGGGGCATGTGCGCTTTGATGCAGATAGCGACAGCACCGGACACGCCGACCGCACATGGGCAGCATTTATGGGCATCTATGCAGGTACACAGTTTGCGCAGCCCCCGGCTGGCGCATCCGTTGAATCGAACCATGCTGCATATACCCCGAATAACTTCAAGCACCGGCGCTCTTTGGCAATGCGTCAGCGCCGTGCTGCACAGTGAGGCGCTGATTGATGGCTGTATATAGCTACAACTATGGCAATTCGGCCGAGCTCTATAAAACCAACCTCTATGGTGGAGCGGATGCCGATATCGATAACACCGGGCCGGTCAATGGTAGTGATGGCTATACATCAAACATCAATCTGACCGTTAAGCTTTTTTCCACCATCGACTTTACTTTTACCGGGAACAATGCCACCGATGATTTGATTATTGAGCTGTTCCGCAGCACCGTATCAACGTGGAACGGCAATGAGATCGCCGTTGATTCATTCCAGATCAGCAATCCGGGTGTTGAGGCGGTTTACAGTTACGTCATTGGCCCATCCCACGGCCCTGGTTATTATCGATTTTCAATGCAGAGCGCCGGTGCCACGACGCTGTTTGATATGGATGTGATGCAGCGCAGAACGGACTATGTCTCGGTGTAGTCACGATGATACTTCGTAGTCAACAACCCCTGCAGCACGGCCACCCACAGGCCCGACGCTTGGCATGGGGTGCGCGCTTCAACCGTGGCACCGGGCAGCGCTTGAGCGACATCACCGGGCAGAACAATCACGGCACTATCAGTGGCGCGTTGTGGCAATCAACGACCGAGGGACGCGCGCTACGTTTTGATGGCAGCACCGACAACGTTGCACTGGGTAATCCGCCGCAGCTCAACCCGCCGAACCAGATCACCATCATGGCGGCGCTCACGCCGGATGCAAACCCTAACCCTGGTGGCGGCCACGGGCGCATTATTTCTCAAAGTAACGGCGGGTCGGGTGATCAGTGGTGCATGTTAATTCAGGCGACGCGCGAAATTGGTTTCCGCATCAATGGTACGCAGCTCACAGTGTCAGGCACGGGCCGCACGGTGCCCAGCAGCGGCCTGACGGTTGTCACTTGCGTCTATGACGGCGCTGAAAAGCGCATCCATTACGGTGAAGCGTTAAAGGCATCAGCGGCAGAGAGCGCCGCGATCAATGCCGGGTCAGGGGTGCGCATTGGTCGCCACGGCACCAGCAACAGCTCGCGCCAATATGCCGGGTTGGTCTATTGGCTGCATGTCTGGCCACGGGCATTGAGTGGTGCCGAAATAGCACTGATTAACAGAAACCCCGGCGCAATGTTTGAGGCGCCGACACCGGCATTCTGGTTTGTCGGTGTCACCGGGCCGACGCTTATAGCCGCTGCTGACACGGTGGCTGTGGATGCGGCGGGCACGCCGACACTGCTCGCAGGACTCAACCGGGCAGACAGCATCGACGCCGCAACGGCTGGCATCACGAGTCTGCTGGGCACGTTGGTTCGTGGTGATGCACTGGATGCGACGGTGAGTGGTAGCGCGGCAATGCTGGCCAGACTCAGCCGGGTGGACGGCATGGATATAACGGTGACAGGCGCCGCCACGCTGCTGGGCATTTTAATGCGCAGTGACGCACTGGATGCGGCAGCGACCATCAGCGCATCCATCGTCGCCGGGCTTAACCGGGCGGACAGTGTTGATGTCATTGTGAGCGGTGTGGCGGGGCTGATCGGCACCATCGCGCGCAGTGATGTGCTCGATGTTCAGGCCGCTGATGTGGCGCTGATTAGTGCACTGGTTGCCACCATCGATGCGTTGGATGTTGCCACTCAAGAGCAGCTTGTCACGCTGCTTGCGACACTGTCAGGCAGTGACAATATTGATCTCGCTGTGTTGGGTAGTGGTGGACTGTTTTCGGCACTCACGAGCAGCGATGTACTGGATGCCGGGGTGGGTGATGTGCTGGCACTGCTGAGCACCCTGCTAAACAGCGCAGACGCCCTTGCTGTTTCCACCCCTGACAACGCTGCACTGCTCGCCGGACTCAACCGGGCTGATAGCGTCAATACCACACTTGCTGACAGTGCCGCGCTGCTCAGCGCCTTGAGTCGCAACGATGCGCTGGATATCACGATCAGTAGTGGTGCATTGATCGCGGTGGTGGTCGCTGCGGGTGACAGCGCCGATGTGGTCGCCAGTAGCAACACCAATGTTGGTGCGGCATTAAACAGCAGCGACGTGCTGGATGTTGACACACAGGCGCAGCTTTCTGCCTTGCTTGCAGCACTTTCGGGCAGTGATGGCATTGATCTTTCCATACTGGGCAACGGTGGGCTGTTTTCGGCGTTGGCAAGCAATGACACGCTGGATGTTGGGATTAGTGACGTACTGGCGCTGTTGGCAGCCAAGCTGCAAAGCACCGATGCCATCGACCTCACTATGAGCGACAACGTTGCAGCTATTTTGAGCGCGATCAGTGGCAGCGATGGGCTGACGCTAAGCAGCGACGATGCGGTTGCGGCACTGACTGCACGACTGAATGGCGTCGATAGTCTTGATCTTTCGGCGGCTGAGATCGCGCAGATTATCGTTGCCCTGCAGCGTGCAGACAACATTGATGTTGCGGCCATTGATATCACCCAGATTGCGGTGGCACTGCAGATCGCGGATAGCCTGGGGGTGGAGATCAACGAAGCGCTGCCGGTGTTGGCGGCTGTGATCAATGTCGCCGATGGGTTCTCTGTTTCACTCACTGAAACAACATTTAACTCTGTGATATCAGGCGCGATTGGCCGGCTGATCGGTGTGCTCAATGTTTTGCCCGCTGTGGGTGGCCGTGTGAATGCCGGTCCGGCCGTTGGTGGTGATCTGAGTCTGGCCCTGCGGTGGGCGGTGATTTAACGGTCAACAACGAGTGAGCCCTTTATGGACATCAGTAACCTCTACATCAGCAACGACAATCTGGCCACGCTCGATGCACTTAAAAATGCGGCAGACGGCACATGGATCAATGACGCCACGGTTACTGCAACGTTGGTGGATGCCACAGGCAGCCCGGTTACCGGCCAAAGCTGGCCGTTGGCATTGCCCTATGTGGCCGGCACTAACGGGCGCTATCAGGGCATTTTGGAAGATGCCTTGGGATTGGCAAAAAAGTCTGGCTACACATTGAAAGTGATCGCGATGACAGGCAGCGGGTTAAAGGGGTATTGGGAAAAATCGTTACGGGCGCTGGTAAGGCGTTAACAAGAGGAGTGTGCATGAAACAACTGAAGCAAAAATTGGCGGCGCTGCTATTGCGCATGGCGGCCGGTTGTCGGCGCGACCAATCCCGCGTGGGGGTGACGGTGCGCTCGTGGCGGCTCACCAAATGGCAGGGTGACCCGCCAAAGCCAGGGGAGTACAAGGTGCCTCTGGAGATTATTGAGTGGAATGACAGCAACAGCGCCGTGAGCACTCGCTACCCACAGAATGAATTGAAAAACGGAGGATAACAACCATGCAGCAAGTCATTGCGGATGTGTCGTTTTATGACGGCAGAAGAACAAAACAGGCAGGCAAGGTGTGCCGAATTGAAGACGATCTGGCGCGGCGCATCGTGT
>JAADGQ010000052.1:0-6082 GCA_013152295.1 Gammaproteobacteria bacterium
TTGTTAGCGGATAGGGCAGATCAACCGCCATGCCAGTCAACCTTGATTCGATAGAGAGATGAGAGCGGTGGCTCGAATCACCGATATCGAGCCGTGCATCCCAGCTTGTCTCCCCAGAAAAGGGGTTGCTGCTTGAAATATTGAGCAGATCACCCAGGCGTTCATCCGAAACATCACCAGAGGCATCAATACGGATAAATTTACGCGCAGCGTCATTAATCGAAGCGATGCTAAAGCGCGCACCGGCACCCATGATGCGACCACGAATCAATGGCGATGTAATACCATCGTTGTTAAAGCGCAAGCTGCCTTGCAGATGATCGAGTTGCACCGCGCCATCCGCAATACTGAGCTGGTTATCATTAAAATGCAGCGTGCCATCAAAACCACAACAAGCATCCGATAGTGGTAGATCAAGATGCAGATCGAGTTTTGCCGTGCCTGATACGTCGACAACATCTGAGAACTCTTGCAACACCGGCTTCAATGGGCTCTGCGCCACATAACGCAACATCTCATCTGCAGCAGCGACAACCTGGCCATCAACGCTCATCACAACAGGCTTTACTGCCATATCTTCGATCGCTATCTGCGCTTCATTAATACGGCTGCCCAGCAACTTCCCATCCGTCACCTTAATTTTCATGCTCCGACCCTTAAAGAGCACGTCAGCCTCAGCACCTTCGATGCGTGGCCAATCAGGCAGGTAGTCGAAGATGGCGTCTTTCACATGAAAGCCGATCTCAAAGTGGCTCTTCTGTTGCTTACTTGCTTGCGGGTCGTCAAAAAAAAGTGCCTTGCCCAGCCGCCCTTCAACGTGTGCATAGCCGGATGGTATGCGCCCGGCGACAATGGCATCATCCAGCCAATCGACAAATTCGGGGTGCATGATCACAACGGGAAAATAGCGCGAAGCTGACGCCGCGTTACCGTTTTTATAGTCCGCGCGCAAGCGCATAAACGGCGCCTGACCCGAGCCAGGTATGTCCAACTGCAACGCAGCCGTTACTTCAATATCGCTATTATTAAGGCGCAACGCGTCGCCAACAATATGCAGCCCATCACTACTCCGCTGCCAAGTCAGCCGCCCATTCACATGGTCCATCATCAACGGTTCACGAAATATTCCACGACTGTCATAACGTAGCCCGGTGGTGTGCAGATCGATGGCACCACGCGTTTCGTTTAGCGTCACGAGGCCATCGACACCGCTGATTCCTGGCACTGATCGCCACGGTCTTATCGCCAGGTCTTCGCCACGAGTAGCGATGAGATAGCTGCTCGGCTGCCCTTCCGGGGTCGACACTTGTGCATAGCTTTGGCGCAGGTCACCACGCGGCTGCAGATTTTGCAGCGCTTCTTGAAGTTCGTCAGGCAGAGCACTGCACGCAGAGATCAACGCGTCGATATCCTCAAGCCGTAAGAAATCACTCTGCGCTGTGAAGGTACGGGTCTGCTCCGCCTCGTGGTAAGCGATCGCCAGTCGCGAAGCCGGCCATGTGCGCCCACCAAGGTTGAGTACAAAACGGTCAACATCAAGCCGCCAACCTTGCGTTTCTCGCTGCCAAATAAACTGGCCAAACAAGGCATGAATATCGAGTGGCGCAGCAACCTTCGTTTGGCGTGCTGCGCTACGCAGAAGTTTCACATGGCTGGCGCTCAGTTCACCCGTGACACTCTGTAGAGTGCCATTTTGCCACTCACTCCAAGAGCGCAAATCAGCATGCCCTCCATGAAGGCGAACAGTATTGAGCCCTTGATCGCGCATCCACTGAGTCAACTGGATGCCCTTGCCTTCAACGTAGAGCGTCGCTGACCACGCCTCCTCGATGTCACCCTTCATATCGAAGGCGATGGTCAGACCTTCACCAATATGGCTAGGCAGTAAGATGGCGGCGTTTAACTGATGACGCTGGTCGCCATTTCGCAGTTGCAAGCGCAGGCTATCGAACACCAGCGGCTTATTATTCAGTTGCCTGTCGCGCCAGATCAGGCGACTTAAATCGACATCAATGCGCTCCATAGAGAGTAGCCACTGCAGTGCCTGGCGCGTAATTTTGGCACGCTCCAGCTCACTGTCAGGCGCACTTCCTGAAAAACCGGCAAAGGTAATTTCGCCGCTAGCGCGGCGCTCTATGGTCAGGTTATCGACAACAGCCGTCATATCGCCCAGAACAGGGCGCAACTGCAACAGGGAAGAGAGGAGATCCAGCGATGCGCGTACCTCTGTGAAATGAAGCAGCGTCTGCCCAGAGGAGCTGTCCAGCACGCTCACACGCTGCAGGCGCAGACGCGGCTTTAAGCCCGTCCATTGGGCATCGACGGCGCCGATACGTATCGGCCGTTCAAGCACATCGCCAAGCAGTTGCTCGATATCGGCACGGTATTGACCAACCTCCGGCAACATCAAGCGCCCGACACTGATTACAATGGCGATCAAAACCAGCATCGTCACGACGGTGTGCCAAGTACCGTGACAGCACCACCAAAAAGTTCGCTGCGCTAATCCCTTTTTTTTACAGTCCATATCCATGACGGTTTAAACAGCGAAATAACACAGCATCGCCACAATCGATCCGCGAGACAAACCGCGCATATTCGAATCTCTTTTTTTCTGTTAGCACAATTGCGCACAAGGAAGTTGCGCGCGAAACCAGATCACATCAAAACAATATCAAACTGCTCTTGTGTATAGAGTGATTCAGCCTGAAATTTGACAGGTTTTCCGATAAATTGTTCCAACTCTGCAACACTTGTCGACTCTTCATCGAGCAAGAGATCAACCACTTGATCAGATGCCAACACCAAGTACTGCTTCACCTCGTATTGACGCGCTTCACGCATGATTTCGCGAAAAATTTCATAACAGACTGTTTCCGGTGTTTTAACCGATCCGCGCCCGCTACAGGTCGGGCACTGTTCACACAAAACGTGCTCCAGACTCTCTCGGGTGCGCTTGCGCGTCATCTCTACCAAACCGAGTCCCGACACGCCACTGATCGAGCAGCGGGCGTGGCTGCGCTCAAGATTCTTCTCCAGCTCCTGAAGCACAAGCTGCTTGTGCGTCTCCTCTTCCATATCGATAAAATCGATGATGATGATACCGCCAAGATTGCGCAGCCGCAGTTGGCGAGCGATCGCCTGCGCCGCCTCAAGATTGGTTTTAAAAATGGTCTCGGCAAGGTTACGGTGACCGACAAAAGCACCTGTATTCACATCAACAGTGGTCAACGCTTCTGTCTGATCAATAACCAGATGACCACCTGATTTAAGCTGTACTTTTCTTTCCAGTGCTTTTTGAATCTCATCCTCCACAGAGTAGAGATCAAAGATCGGCCGCTCGCCCGGATAGTGTTCAATCCGTGACTCCATCTCGGGAAGAAACTTTTGGGCAAACGAAAGAAGACGTTGATGGCTCTCGCGTGAATCGACGCGCACTTTATCAATCCCAGCGCCCACCTGATCACGCATGGTGCGCACAGCAAGCGGTAGATCTTCATAAACGACGGTGCCCACTTGGGCCGTTTTCGCCTTCTCCTGCATCTCCTGCCACAATTTGTTCAGAAAAGCTCTGTCCGCTTCAAGATCGTCCGCTCCCTCGGCTGCAGTGCGTACAATATAACCACCCTCGGCACTTTCCAGCATCTCTTTGAGACGCTGGCGCTCTGCTTCGCACTCGATCTTGTGAGAGACGCCGACGCCGCTGGAATGTGGCATAAAAACCAGATAGCGAGAGGGGATGGATATATGCGTCGTCAGCCGTGCGCCTTTAGTACCTAGCGGGTCTTTGATTACCCGCACCAGCACTTTTTGCCCCTCGTGAAGCAGTTTGGTGATATCCCCTTCCCCGTCGCCACCAGCGCTGGTGTTGAGCCCATTGATAGAGGCGTCCACATTAGAGGCGTGCAGAAAGGCTGTGCGCTGCAAACCAATATCGAGAAAAGCCGCCTGCATACCAGGCAGTACGCGGCTCACACTGCCCAGGTAGACATTCCCCACCAAACCGCGTTTGCTGGTGCGCTCGACCTGCACCTCTTGCAACACACCGTTTTCAAGAATGGCAACGCGCGTCTCACTGGGTGTTACGTTAATCAGAATCTCTTCACTCATAGTCCTGTATATGAAGTCCCAACTCTTCGATTAATTGTGCTGTTTCATAAAGTGGCAGCCCCATGACACCTGAGTAGCTGCCCTGCAAGTGGGATATAAATGTCGCAGCCACACCCTGCACCGCATAACCACCCGCTTTACCCAACGGCTCCCCACTCTGCCAGTAGCGCTCGCGCTCTGCCTCGCTGAGGGCGCGGAATGTAACCGTGCTACTGCTGAGGCGAGTCACGCAACGCTCAGCCGAGACAATGGCAACGGCACTCATCACTTGATGGCTGCGCCCCGACAACAGCTTCAACATAGCCAGTCCCTCTTCGCGGTGCCGGGGCTTGCCCAGGATGCGTTGATCAACCACAACACTGGTATCCGCGCCCAACACCGGTCCCTCAAGGTTCTGCCCAATCAGCTGGCGCTGGCCCGCTCGCGCTTTTTCGATGGCCAAGCGTACCACATATTTCTCTGCGCACTCTTGCCGCTGCGGTCGCTCATCGACTGCAACGGCCATCTGTCTGTAGGGGATTTCGATCTGTTCCAGCAGCTGCCGCCGCCGTGGGGAGGATGAAGCTAAATAGAGCATCACAAAGAGAACGCCATCACGAGAAACTCAGCCGCGATGATAGGGATGATTGTTGAGGATACTCCAGGCGCGATAGAGCTGTTCGGCGACCACAATGCGCACCAGCGGATGAGGAAGGGTCAACGGTGACAACGACCAGCGCAGCTCCGCACGTTCTATGCAGCGTTGCGCCAACCCTTCAGGTCCGCCCACCAGCAGCGCCACGCCGCGCCCCTCGCCCATCCAGCCCTCCAGACGTTGAGCCAACTGCTCGGTGCTCCAGCTGCGTCCGCCCACATCCAGCGCGACCACCAAAACGCTCTTCGGTATTGCCGCCAGCATACGCTCGCCCTCATCGCGCACAATGCGTTGCACATCTGCATTTTTTCCGCGTTTTCCCGCCGCCAGCTCCGTAAGCCGCAACGTGCACTCCGCAGGCAGGCGCCGGGCAAACTCCTGATAACCTTGCGCCACCCAACCGGGCATCTTCTGGCCAACAGCAAGCAGGTCAATATTCATTGCTGGAGGTTTTTCGGAAGGTGCTTAGGGTACACAGCCAGTCAGGCTTCACTCTCTGTCGGCGACGGCGTTGATATCTCAGCATCCCACAGTTTTTCCAGCTGGTAAAAATCACGCGTGGTGGGCAACATAACGTGAACCACAACATCCTCCATATCGACCAACATCCACTCACTGCTACGCTCACCTTCAACGCCCAGTGGGCGACGGCCAGCTTCCTTGCACTTCAATACAACATTGTCGACCAACGCTTTGATCTGTCGGCCGCTACTGCCGCTAGCAACGATCATGTAGTCAGTCATATCCGTTAGCTGACGCACATCCAGCACCTGAATATCAATACCTTTGACATCTTCCAGGGCCGCTACGACCAGGTCTTTCAACTGTTCTTCGTTCATCAATTTGTTTATCACTGTTTCATTTTATTGAGCAGCATCGTATTCGCGCTACGCACAACCTGCGCGAATAGTTCAGCCATAAATCTACACCGTGCCCGAGGGCGCTGAACCGTAACAGCCACCGTGGCTGATAATATACTTAAGAACTGTACCAGGCAGCAGATAACGAGGGCTTTTTGCCGTCGCCAGCAGCATACGAATCTGCGATGACGAGATATCGAGCTGCGTAACCGAACAGCAAAAAATGGATCCCGCAGGCCGTATCAACAGCTCGTGTGAGCGTTTCACTTGCCGCTGGCGCAGCAACTCAGTCACGGCTGCCACATAATCGCGCTGAAAACCGGGACGCTCCATCACCACCAGATGAGCCAGGTTATTCAACTCCTGCCAGCGGTGCCATGACGGCAGCTCGGCAAAAGCATCACTGCCCAGCACCAGACACAACGGCGTATCACCCACCTCTTCACGCAACGAAGCCAAGGTCTCCACCATATAAGAG
>JAADGQ010000052.1:6095-6638 GCA_013152295.1 Gammaproteobacteria bacterium
TCGCGATCGTCCACTTTCAGCTGTGATTGTCCCTGGAGTGCCAGTTGCAACATCGCCAGCCGCTCTGCGGGGCTCGCCACTGGCGCCGCACGATGTGCTGGCGTGTGGCAGGGCAGCAGCCGCATCTCCTTAACACCGAGGATCTCATAGAGCTCCAGCGCTGCGCGCAGATGGCCGAGGTGCACCGGGTCAAACGTCCCGCCGAGCAGTCCGATCATGTGCTACGCATCACTACTGAAAGAGAGCGAATCGCTGGATCAACCTCTGACCTGTCCTGTCCGCTGCCGAACACCACAAATTTCTGGGTAGTCAGCCCCTCCAGCCCCACCGGCCCTCTGACATGCAGTTTATCGGTACTGATACCGATCTCCGCACCCAAACCGTACTCAAAGCCATCGGCAAAACGGGTCGAGGCATTGGCGATCACCGAACTGGAATCCACCTCGCGAAGAAAACGACGCACTTTTGAATAGTCTTCCGAGATGATCGATTCCGTGTGTTTCGAGCTGTGCAGATTGATGTGTTGCAGCGCCTCATCCAACC
>JAADGQ010000125.1 GCA_013152295.1 Gammaproteobacteria bacterium
GTTGCGCCAAGCGCTGTAGTTTTTCCAATCTCTGTTTCTGGCCTCTTGTTGCAATCCTTTTAGGTGCCGCTATGCAGCTAAAGCGGGCCTCAAAATGCCCGTATGCTTCAGTAGGCTGCGTTTTTTCGGTCAATTTTTCCTTGTCTCGCGTTCGTCTGAGCAAATTTCAACAGCCTGTGAGAAACCTCCATCTTTCCTAATCTCTTTTCGTAGAGCCAAGCGTTGATTTTTCCTCTTGGTGGCTAAGTGGTGTCGGATATTTTAACAGTTTGGCTGATTTTACGCTTGTGAGTTCTTTAGCCACTTAGTTGAATTGATTTATCTCAATGATTTTTATTGGAAATTGTATGAGTGGTTTGCTTTTTGCATTTGCACTGAGGCGGCTACTGTTTGAACGGGGGGTCGTTAGCGGTGATGCTTCGGTTGAATTGCAACTTTCAAACGTTGCCAAGCGCTGCTTTGTGGGCTGCGCTGTGGTGTTTTTGGCTATTTAATTATGGCTGGTAGCGAGAGCGTAGGAATTGTACGAATTTGTATCGGTGCTATGCTTTGACTGTCTGCTAACCTATTTAATTGGCTGAAAATAAAAGAGTTAATGGCTGGATTGGGTGAAGTTGATGCAGAAGTTGGGCTGATTTTTTTCAAGCTGATGGGTCGCTAAATGCGTCAAGAAGCAGCTTCTAACATGTTAGTGTGAGTGTCTTGGCGCGAGATGCATATATTAGCAACAAAAAAAGTGATTTATGGTCGCTGTTATGGATCAATGGGTGTTGACAGCGATTGAGACGACCCGTTAGCATGTGTGTGTATTTTTTTACAAGGATGGAAAGGTCGGCGAACATAAATATTTACAGTTCGCTTTGTTTTTGAAAATTGGAGGGGCAATCATATGAAAAAGAGGCGTATATTAGCAATCGCCGCTGTGGCGGTATCCCCGTTGTTGCTCGCGGGTGCAGCGAATGCTGCGACCCCCGCGTTTGACGATTGGAGCGTTGTCGGCGGTAACATTGTTACCGGCTCTGGAGACTGGTCTACCGGAACCGACATCGTTGCAGATACGGGATTCTTGCAGACTCAAATGACAGACTCTACGGGCCAAACCTATATTCGTCAGGTTATTGCTGAGGGGTTCCCAGGTGGTCCGGATGTTGCGTTTTCTGATGAGTCGATCATTCGTGTTAACTTTTCCCAAAACCCGACGTTGGATGTAAATAATGGTATTGCATTGAAGTCTATCGTCAACGATTTCTCCAGTGCAATTCCGGGGTTTGCTTTTGATTTTGACAGTGTTGCGGTTATCAAGACTGGCTGGGCAACTGCTTCCGGCGGCGACAACGATAGTGAAGTTCGCTTGGAAAATACCTACGTTGTTGGTGATGCTTGGGACTCTGTAAACGAAGTGGTTACAGGCCAGAACTTTAGTTTTGGTTTTGTGGTTGATCAGTATGATGATAACGGTGACGGCGCTTTTGATGGTAAGGCGTTGGCGTTGACGCAGGGTGTTGCTCTGCAGGACTCTACGGCTCTTGAAGTGGCGGGTAGTGGAGACAATACACTGTTTGCATTGCAGGAGTTGTCGGGTGATCGATCAAATGGAGGGATGATTCGTGGTTTGAATACCGGAGCTGATTTAGGCGCCACAGCCGGCTATTCTCCAACCGTCGCTTGGGCTGCAGGTGAGACCATTAAGGTTTTCGGTATTGGTCAGCAGATCGACTTGGGAGCAACCTCTGGTGGTGCATCAGCCAGCTTTGGTCACGTACAAGCTGAAAACTTGACGACTGGAGATATTGGTTTCGCAAGCGCAGGTGGTGGTCAGGCTGAGGCTAATGAGACACTGATTGGTCTTAATGGCGCAGGTAATAACCCTGGTCTAGCGCTGAGCAGTTGGGAGGCTGATGCTGATTTCAGTACTTTCGAAAACCCGTTTGTAGAGACGACAGCTCCTGCCGGTTCTACACCGCTACCTCAATTGTTCCTGAATCCTTAAGTTGGTTTGACCACGATGTTTTAGTGGTTCTTTAGGACGTTGGTTGGTACGGAAGGGGAGAAAGAGTAATCTTTCTCCCCTTTTTTATTAGGGCCGTTTTACGCGGTTGTCTTGCAAATTCTGGCGCTCCTTTGAGAAAAAGATGGCGATCAGTCTGTTGTCCGTATACTATAAAGAGCGGTCGAAATTAGGTATAAAAGCTAGGTTTTTCGGTTCTCGGGGGAGGGTCGCGATGTATAAAAAATCAATCCAATATAGTGGATGTCGTGCTGTTTTTTACGCTTCAGTGTTGTGGTTTGTCATGATAAATGTCGCGCAGGCAGCATCGCATACCGCAGATGTGACGTTCAATTTTGCACCCCATAGTGGCACGGTTACGAATACGACGGCTAGTTGCAATATGGCCGGGGTTAGTGACATGGGTTGCCAGAGAGGCAACAATAGTAGTGGTGATCCGTCAACAACGCCGTTTTTATACGAGACGGTGAATATCAACGGTACTTCCTATGTCCATCTTGTTGTTGGGGATGAAGCTTCCGGATTTGCCCAAGAGATCTATATTGAGGGTGCAGCTTCCACGGGTAATGAAGTTGCGGGTGCTGCTCACGGAAACACCCAGATATGTAATGGCTGCAATGTCGGAATGGTTGAGTCATTGACCGGACCGGGTAATGCATCGGGGAACCCCAGCAAGGTTGCCATGCGACAGGTGTTGGATGATGGTGGGACGAGTATGGAGTTCCTCAAGGATCGCTTTGCGTACAAGCCTGTTGTGTCGCAAACCGTTGGTACCAAAGATGTCGATGGTAATGTGATCGGTGAAATTTACGTCGAGTTTGCTGCCGATATGAGTAATATTTTGTATACCGATGATACCGTCGCGGGTGCAATTACCAATAAAGTTATAGTGAATGATCCCGATATTCCCACGTTTGAGCGCCCGACAGGGGATGGCTTTAGTGGCGGAGGCAGTAGTATCGGCGGCAATTTTGATATGTCCACTGATTTACAGTATTCGACTGTGAGCGCGGGGCGCTTTACCTACACAGATGGTCCTGGGACTTTAGGTAGCGAAGGCAGTTATGAGTACATCAGCGGCGATGGTAACCTGAATCAGTCTTGGGAAGAGTACTTTGATCTTGCTCAAAACCCTGATTGTGGAACGGGTGACTTTGGCAAGAATGGTAAAAACGACGGGGATGGCGAAAATCTGATTGATAACTGCTATTGAGTTTTGTTGGATCTCTACCCTCGGTTTTTTTGCACCTTAATTGCTGAGCGTTCGCCCTCCATCCATGGCCAGGATTTGGCCTGTTACAAAAGTCGCGTCTTTCACCAAGAACCGTACCCCGCAAGCGATCTCTTCCGGGGTGCCCTGCCGCTTGAGTGTGGTGCGGGATGTAATCTCCTCTTTGCTGGATTCGCTCATCTCTTGTTCTGGCCATAAAATGCTTCCAGGAGCAATGCCGTTAACGCGGACTTCAGGCCCCAGCTCTTTCGCCAACGATTTCGTTAGCATTGTCAGCCCTGCTTTTGCGACACAATAAACGGTGTGAGCCTTTAGTGGCCGTTCGCTGTGAATGTCGATAATGTTAACGATACAGCCGTGTTTTTTTGCCAAGTGGGGTGCGGCTGATTGTGACAAAAACAGCGCCGCCTTAAGGTTGCTCCCCATCAGTTCATCCCAGTGCTGCTGCGTGATGGATCCCAACGGTGTCGGGTAGAAGCTCGATGCATTGTTCACCAGCGCATCAATGCGCCCCCATGCAGATTGGGCATCATCAACAAGTTTTGGCAACCCCTCACATTCAAGCAGCTCTGCTTGAATCAATACGACCGAATCCTCTCGTTTGTTGGTTAACTCATCCCTAAGTTGCTGCGCAGCGTCGGCTGAGCTGCGATAATGCAGCGCGATATTCATTCCCTGGCTATGGAGATCGCGCGCGATCGCTGCGCCAATGCGCCGGGCGCCACCAGTAATCAGTGCAACTTTATTGCACAGTGTGTTGCTCAAGCGGCGCCTCCAACAGCATCTTTGCTTCAAGGTTGGTTAATAGAGTAATAAGTATAAATTATGCACGAACACCAACAAAATAGACTCGACGGGCAGCGGGCAGCGTTGCCCGATATGGATGAAGATGGATTGCGCCACAGCCGGCGTGTTGTTGAGCTGATAAAGGCGCGCATCGAAGCGGCGGGCGGGACGATCAGCTTCGCCGACTATATGAACCTGGCGCTCTACGCGCCTGGGCTTGGTTACTACAGTGCGGGCGCAGCGAAGTTCGGCGCGGCGGGCGACTTTGTCACAGCACCGGAAATTTCAGCACTATTCTCGCAGTGCCTGGCGCGCCAGTGTATGCAGGTATTGCGAGCTTTGGATGGTGGCGGTGTGCTGGAGTTCGGCGCCGGAACCGGCGCTATGGCGTGTGACCTGTTGCGCGAACTAGAGGCGCAGCAGTGCCTGCCTGACTACTACTGCATCATAGAGCTAAGTGCCGAGCTGCGCGCACGGCAGCGTGCTCAGTTTGAGCGTCGTGCTCCGCACCTCCTGGGTTTGGTGACGTGGATTGATGAGTTGCCGGAGAGCGGCATGAAAGGCGTTATTCTGGCCAACGAAGTGCTTGATGCAATGGCGGTACATCGCTTACGTTGGCACGAGAGCGGCGTTTGCGAAATGGGGGTGGCGTGGCGCGATGACTGCCTCTGCTGGCACGAAATGAAGTTGGAAAACCCGCACTGCATCGAGGCGGTTAACGCGTTGGAATCGGTGTTGCCGCAACGTCTGCCCAACGGCTATGAAACCGAGATTAATTTGGGGATGATCGCGTGGCTACAGAGCGTTAGCGACGTACTGCAAGAGGGCGCCGCACTGATTATCGACTACGGCTTTCCCCGTCAGGAGTATTATCATCCGCAACGCAACGACGGTACGCTGAGGTGCCACTACCGCCACCGTGCGCACGCCGACCCTTTTTTGTATCCTGGCCTGCAGGATATTACCGCGCATGTGGATATGACGGCAGTTGCTGAAGCAGCTCACCAAGCGGGGCTGACTGTTGCCGGTTATACCTCGCAGGCCTATTTTTTACTCGCTAATGGTTTAATGGAGATCGCCGACAGCATAGGTGCGACAGCGACCCGGCAACAGGTTGATATCGCTCGCCAAATTAAAACATTGACCCTTCCGGGAGAGATGGGTGAGCTGTTCAAGGTGATGGCATTGACACGCGGCATCGATGAGCCATTGGCAGGTTTCGCCATGCGTGACGAACGATTCCGCTTGTAGAGCCATGTGCAGATAAGAATAACAACCGGATGTGTGGCCCCCGCCCACCCAGGACCATAGGACAGATCAACATGGTGCATCGATGACGCGTAGCAGTAACCATTTCCAGCGACCCATTTTTGTGCTGGGCATCCCCCGTTCAGGTACGTCACTCATTGCCGGTCTACTGAAAATTTCAGGTGCCTGGGCAGGCTACACTGTGCCGGGCGGCTCTGCGAATCCCAAGGGTTTTTTTGAAAATGTTGGATTGCGTGAAAACGTCAGCAAAACCATTCTGCGCTCAATGGGCGTTGACCCGTTGGGTGTGATGCAGCTGCCTGAGCTTGATTTGAGTGCCACCGTTAGCGGGTTAGCCGATCAGGTTGGCGGCATGATCCGTCAGGAGGGTTATGCGGGCGATACGCCGTGGCTGTTTAAAGACGCCAAACTGACCCTCACCTGGCCGCAGTGGCAGTACGCTTTCCCCGAGGCGCGCTGGGTCATCGTGCGCCGCGAGCCAGCGGAGATCATCCGCTCCTGTCTCAACACTAATTTTATGATTCAGCACTCCAGCGATCCGCTATTTTGGCAGCGCTGGGTCGACCAATATCTGGATCGGCTCGAACGTTTGAAAGAGGCGGATGTTTGGTGGCGCGAGATCAGCGCGCACCCTATTGTCGGGGGAGATTTCGGTGAGATACGCAAGCTGGTGGCGGATCTGGATCTGCACTGGAGCGAGCAAGCGGTCAGCGCTTTTGTTGACCCCGATGCGTGGCACGCGAAAAAAGAGGATGCGACGACGGCAGCAGCGATGCC
>JAADGQ010000040.1 GCA_013152295.1 Gammaproteobacteria bacterium
CCAACTTCTTTGCCAACTGTTCGACTGCACCCGCTTCGTCGAGCCCGTCATCGAGCTGTTTGAGGTGTTGAATACCCGCCATGCCGTGCAGACGATGACTCATGGCTGCGACAGAACTCATCGCGCACGAGGCAGCGCGCATGGCCAATGCGTGACCACTGCCTGTTACGCTCTGCTCGCGACTGGCACGCAACTGCGCAATGATCTCCCGAATGCGCGCGAATTCATCAAAACGGACACTCTCCAGCGTCTCATTCATCAACTCAGCCAGTTTGGCGTGGTTGCGCGCCAGCGCCTTCCCTGACAACACGAAGTAACCCGCCGCCTCCTGAACATCGCTGTAGCCGCCGCGCACCGACGTGAATGCATCCACACCACCACTCACGCTCGATTGCCACGCCTGGGTCGCCAGATAATCCTTGCCTGCACAACCCAGCTCGGTCAAGCAATTCGTGTAGTACGGCAGCGCCTCCAGCAGCTCTGGCTCCAACTCCGGTAGCTCGACAACGATCTGCTGGTAGACCAAACCGTTGGTGCCCTGATCATAAAAATGCAGTGGCATCGAGTGAATCTGATGCTCATCGCCCTCGGCAATTTTCATTGAGGCCGGGATATCCTCCAGCCCCACTTTCGGCAACACACCGGGGTCATCCTGTTGCTCCTGACGTTCGGCGAGCCGAGCACTGCGCTCAATAATTTGCGCCTTCTCATCATCGCCCAGGCTGGCCTTCATGACGGCCAGACGCTGCGACTCCGCCAGCTGACGACGCTCACTCAAACCTGTGTCAGGCTTCAGGGTCAAACGCACGCAGTGAGGATTATCGAGCAAGCACGCCTTCACCAAGCGCTTAATATAATCGGGGTCACGAACATCTTCGCGCAGCTTCTCCAACGCGGGATCGAGATTGAGCAACGCCACCGGATCACCACGATGAATGGCTGCAGAGAGCCCGGCCAACATCAACTGCAGGCCGTACGGATAACCATCACCACCGATCTCTCGCTGGCTCAACTCCAGCTGATGGAGCACCGCATCAATGCGCTCCTGAGGTATGCCCTGCTCCGCCACCTCACTCAACACACCGCGCACCAATGCGTCCATCGCCTGCGCGCTCTCAGCGTCGGCTCCCTCCAGGCCGCAGACAAAACTCATCTCGCGGTTGGAGTCCTCTACGCCACACAGCGGCGACGGTGCACTGCCCAGCTCCGTCGTCTCCAGTGCCAAACGCAGCGGTGAGGCGCTATCATCCAGCAAAACGCCCGACAGCAGCTGCGCGCGCAGCAGTGCCTCCAGATCGGTGCTGCGACCCAATAACCAGCCCATGACGATATGGCTCTTTGCCGCGATGTCGCCCTCTTCGTCAAGAGCGTAGCTCTCTTCAATGCTCACCTGCGCGTGATAGCGCTTCTCATCTGCCACATCGATATGCGCATCGAGGCGCTCAAAACGGCACAGCGCGCGCTCTTCGATGCGCTGCTGGTGCTCTTGAGCAGGAATATTGCCGTATGTCATGAACACCGCATTGGAGGGGTGATAATGGACGCGGTAGAACGCTTTTAGCTCATCGTAAGAGAGGTCAGGGATATGCTCGGGATCTCCACCACTGTTATGGTGATAAGTCGTCGTCGGGAAAAGATATTTGGTCAACGTCTGCCACAGCGTGCTGACGGGCGAGCTCATCGCCCCTTTCATCTCATTAAAAACCACCCCTTTGAAGAGCAAATCTGTCGAGGCATCATCCGCCTTTTCAAACTCCACCCGATGCCCTTCCTGAGCGAAATCAAGTTCATGAAGACGAGAAAAGAAGACCGCATCCAGATAGACATCCGTCAGATTGTTAAAATCTTTTCTGTTTTGACTGGCAAACGGATAGGCAGTCCAGTCACTACTGGTGAACGCATTCATAAATGTATTCAGCGAACGACGGATCATCATGAAAAACGGGTCGCGCACAGGATAGCGTTCACTACCACACAGCGCGGTGTGTTCCAGTATGTGGGCAACGCCCGTGGAGTCATGGGGCACTGTACGCAGTGCAACGAGAAAAACATTCTCCTCATTATCTGCCGCCATGTGAAAATGCTGAGCACCCGTTTTGCGGTGGCGGTACTCCTCGACAACAAGGTTCAAGGTCTCTATCCGCTCGCTGCGCAGCCACTCGAATGCATCATGGCTCTGCGCTGGCTGCGTGCCATCCGCGCTATTCAGCGCCTGTTTTTGGTCAGCATTCGGGACAGCGCTCTGGGTCATGCTCATAGTTGATGGGTCCGTTTCGTTGAAGTAATCGGCGGGTCAGTTAAGAGAAAACCGACATAATATACCCGCTGTGCTATGGCATGTCTTCCCTGCTGCAAAGCCTGCTCACTACCGCTACAAACTCCTTAAGCCTAACCATTAAGCAGAGAAACAGGGAAAGGCAACCCACCTCATAACACTGCACTCACAAGTGCTTTCGCGAGAAATATGACCAAAGGCTAGGCCCTAGTCAGCTTTCGTGGGATAATCGGCGGCGTTTTTTGACCGGGCGCAAACGCGCCCGTGTGTGAGCAGCTATGAGAGACAGAGGAAAATGATGGACGACAGCAAAAAAAAGGCGCTAAGCGCCGCACTGAGCCAAATTGAAAAACAGTTCGGCAAAGGCTCCATCATGCGTCTCGGCGACAGCAACTCGTCGCACAGCATCGACTCCGTGTCGACCGGCTCACTGGGCCTCGACATCGCGCTGGGCATCGGCGGGCTGCCACGTGGTCGTGTTGTCGAAATCTATGGCCCGGAGTCATCCGGCAAAACAACGCTGACGCTGCAGGTAATTGCCGAGGTGCAGCGCGCGGGCGGCTCTGCTGCGTTCGTCGATGCAGAGCACGCACTGGACCCCATCTACGCCGGCAACATCGGCGTCGATGTGGAGAACCTGCTGGTGTCGCAACCCGATACCGGTGAGCAGGCACTGGAGATCACCGACATGCTGGTCCGCTCTAGTGCTGTTGATATCGTTGTCATCGACTCCGTAGCAGCGTTAACGCCCCGTGCCGAAATCGAAGGCGATATGGGCGACTCGCACATGGGCCTCCAGGCACGACTTATGTCCCAGGCGCTACGCAAACTCACAGCCAACATCAAACGCTCCAATACGCTGGTCATCTTCATCAACCAGATCCGCATGAAAATCGGCGTCATGTTCGGCAACCCCGAAACTACGACCGGCGGTAATGCGCTCAAGTTTTATGCCTCGGTGCGTCTCGACATCCGCCGCATCGGCGCCATCAAAAAAGGCGATGAGATTCTCGGCAACGATACGCGAGTAAAGATCGTCAAAAACAAAGTCGCCCCCCCGTTCAAAACAGCCGAATTCGAAATCCTCTACGGCAAAGGCATCTCACGCGAAGGGGAGATTATCCATCTCGGCGTCGCGAACGGCTTCATCGACAAAGCGGGTGCATGGTACAGCTATAACGGTGATCGCATTGGCCAGGGCAAAGACAATGTGCGCAACTTTCTGAAAGATAATCCCGCCATCGCTGAAGAGATCGAAGGCAAAATTCGCGCTAAACTGCTGACCAGCGACACCGACAAAAGCGCAACAAAACAGGAAAAAGCGGCCACCGCAAAGAGCTAGCGGGAGCCTCTCATCGGCCACCCAGGAGAGATTCGCGACTGCGCCCTGAGGCTGCTCGCGCGACGCGAACACTGTGCATCCGAGCTGCGACGAAAGCTGCGCCAGCGCCGTTTTCAGCCAGCGGCAATTGAGGCGCTGTTGGCTCAACTCATTGCAGAAGATGCGCTCAGTGAACAGCGTTATGTTGAAAATTTCACCCGAGCCCGTATGATGCGCGGATTCGGTCCACAGCGCATCAAAGCAGAATTACGTGAAAAAGCAGTGTGCGACAGCCTCATTTCGCGCTACGTCATCACCGGAGATGAGCGCTGGGATCAACAGATTAGCCGCGTTTGGCAGAAACGATTCGGCGGTCGCCTGCCTGAAAACCTGAAGGAGCGCGCCCAACAGACGCGCTATTTACAGTACCGTGGATACACAACCGAACAGATCAACCGCGTTTTAGATAACAACGATTAACAGTACGCAACCGCAGCCTCCGCAGACACAACCCCTTATGATAAGCAGCGCTCAGCTACGCACCACCTTTCTGGAGTTTTTTCGCAGCCGTGGCCACGAAGTGGTGCCCAGCAGCTCGCTGCTGCCCACGAATGACCCCACACTGCTCTTTACCAACGCAGGAATGGTGCCTTTCAAAAATCTGTTTCTCGGTATCGAGCAGCGCCACTATGTGCGCGCGACAAGCTCACAACGCTGCGTGCGTGCTGGCGGCAAGCACAATGACCTGGAAAATGTGGGGTATACCGCGCGCCACCACACCTTTTTTGAGATGCTCGGCAACTTCAGCTTCGGCGACTATTTTAAACAGGAAGCCATTGAGTACGCCTGGGAGTTTCTCACCCAGACACTGGCGATCCCCGCCGAAAAATTGTGGATTACAGTCTACGAAGAGGACGACGAATCCGCCGACCTCTGGCTCAAGCGAATTGGTATTGATCCATCGCGCCTGTCACGCATCGGCGCCGAAGACAACTTCTGGTCCATGGGCGACACCGGCCCCTGCGGCCCCTGCTCCGAGATATTCTACGACCACGGCCCCAGCGTCGCAGGCGGGCCACCGGGAACCCCCGAAGGTGATGGCGACCGCTATGTCGAAATCTGGAACCTGGTCTTCATGCAGTACGACAGAAGCGCTGACGGCACCATGAGCGCGCTGCCAAAGCCCTCGGTAGACACCGGTATGGGCCTTGAGCGCCTGGCCGCCGTGCTGCAAGGGGTATCCAGCAACTACGATATCGACCTGCTGGCCAACCTAGTTGGCGCGGTGATGAAGATCACCGGCTGCAGCGATCGCAACAACGCATCGCTCAAAGTGGTCGCGGACCATATCCGCTCCTGTGCATTTCTCATCACCGATGGCGTTATCCCATCCAACGAAGGCCGTGGTTACGTGCTGCGTCGCATCATCCGTCGCGCCATCCGCCACGGCCACAAGCTGGGCACGAAAGAGCCGTTTTTTTTCAAGCTCGCTCAACCACTGGCCGCCGAGATGGGCGATGCCTACCCTGAACTCAACCAAGCACTCGATCAGGTTCAGCGAGTCCTGAAAACTGAAGAGGCACGTTTTGCCGAAACCCTTGAACAGGGCCTGAAGCAGCTCGAAAACGACATCGCAACGCTAGGCGATGACAGCAGCCGAACCATTCCAGGGGAGACGGTGTTTCGCCTCTACGACACCTATGGCTTTCCAGCAGACCTCACGGCCGACATCGCACGCGAAAAAGGGCTGAGCGTAGACATGCCTGGCTTCGAAACGCACATGCAGGCGCAGCGGCAGCGCGCGCGCGCCACCAAACAGTTCGATAACGACTATGCCGAACGCATGCAGATCAAAGGCAGCACCCGCTTCACTGGCTACCAACAGCTGACCGACAGCGCAACCATCACGGCGCTCTACCACGACGGCGCTGAAACCGATCACCTCGAAGCCGGGCAGAAGGGGCTGATCGTCACTGACAGCACCCCCTTCTACGCCGAATCCGGCGGCCAGGTCGGCGACCGGGGGACGATCACCTCCGATACAGCCACATTCGTCGTACAAGACACACAAAAACAGGGTGCGGATGCTCACACCCACTTGGGCGAAATGCGCTCCGGCACGCTTGCCGTCGGCGACCACATCACCGCCCACGTTGACACAGCAACGCGACACGCCATTGAACTCAACCACTCTGCCACCCACCTGATGCACGCAGCACTGCGTGAAATTTTGGGCGAGCATGTCAGCCAAAAAGGCTCGCTGGTGGATGAGAAACGGCTGCGCTTCGACTTCTCCCACTTTGAAGCCGTGACGGCGGAGCAGCTCAGCGCCATCGAAAAACGGGTCAACCAGCAGATTCGCCACAACGATGCAGTCGAGACCACGCTGATGTCGGCCGATGATGCCGTCGCCACTGGCGC
>JAADGQ010000132.1 GCA_013152295.1 Gammaproteobacteria bacterium
AATGTATGGTTGTTTCGTCGTCCAGGTTGTTGGTAATCGGCAAGGTCATTACATCCCCCCGGCTGGCTCGAATCACTGGCGGCAGGATTGAGCCATTGTAACGCAGCATAGGGGTATTCCAGCTGCCATCAGGGGTGGTGATGGGCACCAGAACATTGGGCTCGGGATTGAGTGTGTAGGTGCCCTGATTATCGTCAGGGTTGCCATCTTCATCGGTCATGACTGGCAGGTGGAGAAAGTCGGGCAGATTGGTGGCGACAAGATTGGCGGTGGTTGCAGCTTCGGCGTCTGCATTTTGCTGCTGCATCTGTTCAAAGGGGGTAAAGTCTACGCCCATCTGCTCCAGATCGCCTCTTTCATCATCACTGATATCACCGGCCATAAAGCGATTCAGAGTGTTGTTAAACAGCTCGGCACGGGCTTGGCCGTAATTGCTTTGTTGGTCGTGTTGTTCCAGCTCGATCTCGCGATCATCTTTGTCTGTAATCTGCAGCGGCGTGCTGTTTTGGCGGCCATCAAGTTCACCGTCCTCCAAGTCCGCAACCCGTATATCGATCAGTTCAAATACCTGACTCGGAGCCAGATTCATATTCTGTACTTCATAAGAGAAACTAATGGCACGATTACGCGCCAACGCCTCTTGTTGGTTGGCCGGCAGGGTGGAGGCAAGATTACCAATACGCAAAATTTCATCGCCGGAGCTAACAGGCAGTGGCGTAGTGCCATCAATTAACTTGGTTTTAATCAGCGCGCTGACTCTTTGGATGGCAACGTCGATCTCTGTGCCTTGGGCCAACTCTTTTTTCACCATCTTCGCCAACAAAGTGGTTTCTGGTGTCATGGCGATGTACAGCTTGTTATCAACAATATCTTTTAATTCTGTGGCGCTAAAAACGGTCATCAGGCCGGTTGTTAAATCGGGATTTACGGTCTCCCCCGTGGCTTCATCAGTGTAGCTACCACCTAGGCTTTCGATGAATACCGCGCTGTTGCCAACGTCCGGCATATCCATTTCAAACAAGCCATCACGACTGCCACCACTAGCCAAAATATCGCCGACGGCATTGGTGATGCGAATGGTTGCGTTATCAATAGGGCCCTTAAAAACACTGCCTGATAGGGTTTGTGTGTCGGCGGCAGTGCTGTTATCACTGCCGCTGCCGCCACAACCGACCAGTGTAGTGAGGGCAAGGCTAACGCTTAAAGCAATGGCTGTTTTTTTGAATTTCATTATTGGCTCCTGTTTTATCGAGAGGTTTTCTCGTGGTGAGCCTAAGATCGTGATGAGATTTGCTATGGTTGACAGGGAAACTAATATTTAATGCCGATGCCAAGGTAAGCGCTCAGCAAGGGCCGATCTTCCGCCAGATTTGAACGGTACTGACCGATATTAAGGTTGCTCACAAGGTGTGATTGCTTGTTTAGCGGATAGCGCAGATCAAGCGAGGTAGTGAGATAGCTATCTTTTTGCGTGGAGCTTTGAATGTTGGGCGGTGGCGGGGATATGCCGTTCATACCGGAATCCACGCCCACAGGTATACCTGTGTTGTTGTTCATCGGGGAGCTTATGGTCAGGGTTTCATCAAATTGATTAATGCACCAGGACAACAGAAGATTGCCCTCGATTTCTTTCCAATGCCAGTCATTGTAAGCCAGGTTCAAGCGTGCAGAGTTGTAGCTATAACGTGCTATTTTATCACTATCAAAACGGCTCAGCTCGGTCCCCAGGCTCCAATAAGGGCGGTTGCGTTGATGGGCAAAATAGTAGCGACCACCAAAGGTGAAACGATCAGCTTCATAGGCCATGCTGGGGTCATCTTCGTACTGCTCTTGCTGCCATGCAACATTAATATCCAGTCCCGTATTTTGTTTGCCGAACCAGCCTAACGTTAGGCCTGCCCCAGCCGCTTGATTGTTGTATGCCGGCTGATCGTCATCTTGGTAGTCGCTAATTTTCAGATTAAACCGTGTTAGCCAATTTGCGTTGAGCGCATGCATCCAGGCGCCATTGAGGCCCAATGAGCGAATATTACCCGCGCCGCTGAGCCCTTTGTCCAGGCTGGCCTGAGCGGTTAGCGAATAACCACCCCTGGCGTCAAGCTGCTGCCAATCCCAACGGCCGCCGACTAACCAACCCGTACGATCAGTGGTGACAGTGCCTGCTGTGTTAGCGGCTTGGCTTGATTGTAAATTCTGTTGATTGATGTAGCTGAAGCCGGTGCTGATATTGAAGTTGGTTTCGGCATGAGCAGTAGAAATAAAGAGTATGGCCAGCTGAGTAAATATAACCAAGCATAGCTCTATCCGCCCGCTTCTAGTGAGTGATCTCAACGATGCCCCCCCATCATGTTACCCATACCAGCGGGGCCGTTGCCCATCATATTTTTCATGTCACCGCTATGTTGGTGCCCCCCCATGCGCTCGTGAAATTGTTGAAAGCGCTCCATCATCTGACGCTGACGTTCGGGGCTCATGCCTTTGAACTTGTCGTGGCTATTCATCATCTGCTGGCGCTCAGTTTTTGGCATGGCCTTGAAATGTTCATAAGCTCGCTGCATGGACTGACGCTGATCGGGATTAAGATTCTGCCAACGTTGAAAACGCTGCCACAAAGCACTGCGTTTTTCTGTCGGTAACGAGAGCCACTTTTCGCCCAAAGCCATCAATTGCTGGCGTTGTTGCGGTGCGAGTTTTCCCCAGTTTTGCTCAAACTTCCCCAACACTTGCTGCACTTCGGGTTTGAGTGTTTGCCACTGGTTTGATGGTTCGGCCCAAACGTTGTGGCTGAAAGCCAGCAGTAACAGCAGTGCTAATTTAATCTTCATCATTCGTCTCCTCATCGCCCTTAGCGGGAGCCAATTCAGCGGCGCTACTGCTTGCAGCCAATAAGCCTTCAAATTCCTGGTCGGACAAACTCATCAACAAGGGCAGCTGGGCTAAAAACTCTTTAGGCAGGGTTGCGGGGGGCTCGTCGGCCTGCAGTGGTGCTGCGATTAATAGCAGCAGGATTGCACTCATCCATGTTGTTTTCATTGTCACCCCTTTTGAAATTCATCCGTGGCCATTTGCTCTGTCAGCCAACGGTAAAACTCGGGCGATTCTAATAACGCCAAAGGGACCTGTTCATCCAGAACCCAGTCAGGAATGGCAGCCATTTGTGGGGCGCTGATGTCTGTCTCCGACCCAGGTATTAACCAGAACGCCAACACGGCAATGCCGAGGATAGTGAAGGCGAGAGCCGGTTGAGGAGACAACCAAATTGACCGGCGTGATGCAGATTTTGCCAGCGCCGTCTCTGTCATCTCATTGAGTCGTTGGCGGTGGCGCTGGGCCAACTGTTCTGCTTTACGATCCAGCAATTTGCTGGTGGATAGGCGATTTCTACTCTTCATCAATCCACTCTCCTAATTGGTCTGTCAATACGCTCATGGCGCGGGACAGATGGGTTTTTACACTGCCCTCGGAGCATTTCATAATCTCGGCGGTCTCTTTTACATTAAAGCCCTGCCACTGGCGCAACAGATACGCCTCTTGCTGGCGGGTGGGCAAGCTGGCCAGCACCGTTTCAAACTGCTTTGCTAACTGATCGGCGCTGTGATTCTGCTCTGGTTCATCGCTGTTGCCAGTATTAGCGGCAAAGTCTATGGGGTCATCGTCATCACTGGCCAGGCCCGAAAAGGGGATCATGCGAGCGATGCGATTACGCCAAATTTGTTTGCGCTGCCAGTCGACAATGCGGCGACCAAGGATTTTGTAGAACAGCGCTTTCCAGGCGACTTCATCGTGTTTTTTGGCCGCACCGACAAAACCAATCATCGCCTCTTGCAACAGATCCAACGCCACCTCCTCATCCCACACCCGTAGGGAGGCAAACGCCAAGGCCCCGCCACGTACTGATTGCAGAAAATGAGCTAATTTAACGTTGTCGTACGGCATTGAGTCGTTGCTAGCCCATTGTCCAGTTTATTTGACCACTGGGCCCAGTTATCGTGATGATGGATCGATTGGTTGACGCCGAACGTTTATTCGGAGAAAAAAATCTATTTCAAAGCCATGATGGTTTTTTTGAAGGCGGGTGGGAGAAGCTGTAGTAGACCTGTTTACCTTCACTGTTGCTGGTGAAGATGCCCAAAGCGCACATTTTAGCTAGGTGCTGGGATAAGTTGGATTAGTTGACGCTAAATGTGGAAGCCTGATCCAAGACTTCAGATGCCCATTGATTAATGCTCTTTCCACGTATTTTGGCTGCCGTTGCAACAGCAGCGTGAACATCGGGAGAAACCCTCAGCATCAGCTTGCCAGAATAAGGCTTTTGTGCCACCCGACCTGTTTCTTCGCTAATCGAAATATAGTTATCAACAGATTCATGAAAGGCGCTCTCTAGCTCATCAACCGTTGTGCCGTGAAAACCAACAATATCTTTAATGCCTGCCAAATGACCAACAAAAATACGGTCACCTTCATCGTACTCGATAAGGGCAGCGTAACCCCTATATTTCATCATATTCATAATGTTATACCTGCCTGTTCCAGGAATTTTCGAGCATCTTTAACTCGGTAACGTAATGCTTCTTTATCAGGATGGGGCCGATGAAAATCGACTCGAATATCGTTCAAAACAAAACTGACAGCGGAGCCAGCTCTTTCCGTACGAACAGCCCCTAAAGAGAGAAACAACGACTCTATTTTGCGCCATTCGATATTCCCATTAACAGGGTTATCAAATATGGCTTTGAGCGTTTTTCTATTTTTGCTGCTCATGGTCTCAATGATAGCAATTTTCAATATCATAGCAAGCTAAAAATGATAGCGCTGTTTGCAGCTAATACTCCACCTTGCGCCGCAACACCTTCTGCTTACCCTGCTTTGATTTATGCTCTAACCGGCGCTGCTTGGCAGCGCGCGATGGCCGCGTCGCTTTGCGTTTTTTCTGCCTGACCAGGGCTTTTTTGAATATTTCGTCCAGCCGCGCCAATGCATCCTCACGGTTCATGCCCTGGCTGCGAAAACGCTGCGCCTTGATCACTACTACGCCCTCTGCACTGATGCGCGAATCACTGAGCGCCAACAACTTCTCTTTGCAACCCTCGGCTAACGATGAAGCCTTGATATCAAAACGCAGATGAGCAGCGCTCGATACCTTGTTAACGTTCTGCCCACCGGCTCCTTGCGCGCGAACAAACTTTATTTCGACCTCATCGATGGGGATGGTGCTGTTGCTAGCTGAACGTGGCGTTATTGAATTGACAGACACCGGCAGAATTTTTTGTATAAAAATATTGAATGAAATGCGTCGATGGTGCAGTTGCTACCTGAACGCGGTACAGCCGCTAGTTTGACAATCTGTTAGCAATCTGTAAACCCGCTACTGTAGAGTTGCGGGGTTGTGCTGTTTGCAACGAAAATTAACCACTAAAAAACCAGCTAAAAAAATCCAGCACACGCCCACTCCCAATAAAAAACTTTACTTCATCATTAAATCTTAAAAAATACTCGATTAATTATTAAACACATGACCCTAATAATAACTATCAACACCACCACCCGAACAACAACTTACATATAAAAACTCGACAGACACACACCAATGCATAATTAAATACTATAAATAAAGAATTTTTATAAAAAAACAGAGCGCGCCATCAAACCGTAAAAAGCATTCTATGTAGCCACTAAATTCCAACCAGATCGTACTGTGTACCACCACACTTCACACACGAACAACCGACCCTAAAACATAAAACTTACTGCTCAGACCCCTAAATAGCACTAAATTAACAGTGGAAAAATTGGGCTAATTTTGTTACTTTTTCTGCATCCTTGGGTGTCAGTCCAGTTTATAATCAATGACTAATTTGCCCACACAACCTTGAATACGCTGTCAGTCTTGTTTTTACAGAACGGGGGATGCGTACCATGCAGACAAAGGCCATCGCTAAAATGAGATCTGCCACTAATACATACCTGGACCACCACTGCCTGGGCCACTACGCAGGCGACGCCCAAGCGAGTGCTCACACGTATACAAGATTCAATGCCGACGCTGCTACTTATCGGCCTGCTGATCTCATTAGCGGGGTGCAGCAGCGGCGGTGATCCAGAAGGTGTTAAATCCCCCGACTCCTCGCTCAGCGGACGCATGGCGCTACCCACTACCGAGCAACTGGCGCTGGACCCCGAGCAGCTGCCACAGGCGCTACTGCTAATGGAAAATCAACCCGTCGATGCAGCAGCAGCCAATAAGAGAAGTCGCAGCGCAAGCCTCAGCAGCCGAGCGAGCGTATCCAACAATATCATCGACTCCCAAAGCTGGGAGTTTGACCCCTTCCTCGCCAACCGCGACCAAAACTCAACCGACGCCAACTGCGGTCTGCCACCCGCTTACGAACCCGGCCCCGGCGGCACTGGCAGCTCCATCAAAAAATATGGCACCAGCGCCTTCTGCATCGTGGCAGTAGCCAAGCAAGCACTGATGCGCGGCGTCACCAATTACGCCAACTTTCACAACATGCTGCCCGATATCGCTGCACGACTTGCTACCGATAACAACGTCAAGGGCGTAGAAGATACCTTCACCAACGAAAGCGTCGACACCTACGGCGCCAAGGGGCTAACGATCAAGGTCTTCTACGATGACTGCAGTGCCCAACGTAACGCACTGCTGTCGGACGCTGGCGCATTTGCATACTGCACCGGGCAAAACGACAACGCGGTCTACCATCGCGTCAGAATCTATCCGCTGGTCGGCATTCGTTCAGGTGTCACCAGCAGCACCGTGATAGGCAAGATGGAGTGGCTGATGCAACCCGATGCATCCACCGATGGCACCATGATCATCGCTGATAACCTGATGTCCGATGTGCAGCCGGGTTTTACACCGGCACAGATGCAGTTCGATTTTCAGTCCGACGCAGCGGGTGGGTTTCGCTCGTTCACCATGAAGTTTGCGCAGAGATTGATTACGGGGAACTCCGTCAGCCGCGAGCTGGAGTGGGAGGCTAACGTCGTCAAGGTGACGCGTATCCCCGCAACCGCCACTGACCCGGCAGTGTGGACCGTGCAAGGCAGCCTGCAATTTGAGCTTGACCTGGGGATTAATCCACTGCAGGGCAACGGCTTCGGCTATCACTTCCATTTCGGCGCGGGCAGCCACTCCAACACAGTACCGCGCGTCTATTTTTCCGCGGTTGCGGAAGATATTTTTACCGATGGCAACGCCGTCTACAGCGCTATCATGAGCGATGCCTGGGGGCTGGACCGCAACGCATTTGCAGAGTCGCAATGGCCGCGTGAATTCCATCTCTGGGCCGCCTACAAAAAGCTGCTCAAAACCCAATACAGCCAGGCCCATTATGAAAATATCCATGGTCTCGGCGGCGCTAAATCGGTGCGTTTGTGGAATACCAGCGACGCCCGCCAAAGCAAGCTGCTGGCACTGTTGGGCCATAGCAGTGCGGTTACCGCAATCAGCGTCAACGCGGCCAACACCCGCGCTGTATCCGCCAGTAGCGACGGCAGCATCAAAGTTTGGGATATTGATCCAGCATCATCAACCTACCAGCAAGCACTAACCACCTTCACCGATGCCCATGGCCTCAACGGAGCGGTGCCCTACGCTGTAGATAACGTGTCGTTCAATCCTGTGGACGATGATCTGATTCTCTCTGGCGGCGACGATGGCACAGCACGCGTCTTTCGCATTAGCACTCAGACCGAACTGCTCTCTGTTAACCAGCTCAACTCATCTGGCTTCACCCTGAGCGCCAACTGGTCTCACGATGGCACACGCATCGCCACAGCCAGCAATCAGGGCAGTAAAATCTGGGATGCCAGCACCGGAGGGTTAATCGCCTCACTGGGTGACTTTGGCGCGGGCATCACCAACATCGTCTTCGACCCGACCAACAGCAGCTGGGTGCTGACCGGCGAGTGGGGCGGCAACGCACGGCTGTGGAATGTCAGCGCGCCAGCGACATCCAACACCGACTACACCCACCCAAACACGCCATTCGTCAATGACGCACAGTTCTCTCCCGATGGCAGCCAGATCGGTACCGTCACCAAAGATGGTTATTTCTACCTGTGGAATCGCGCCGACAACAGTGCCCCGGTGAAGTTTAGCGAAACGCGCGCGGACAGTGCGCGGCGCTCAGCAACCCGCCTCAAATTCTCCGCCGATGGTAGCCGTGTATTTGTTCAAGTCGCGCCCAGCCTTGTTGCCTATGACATTGCCACCCTGGCACCCAAAGAGAGCTATGTGGGTTACTCCCCCAGCTACCCCAGCTCATTCACAACCATCCGTAGCGACAGCATGCTGCTTGTGGGGATCGGTTCATCCGGCGACATCAATGCCTACGACCCTGAAACCGGAAGCCGCGAACC
>JAADGQ010000019.1 GCA_013152295.1 Gammaproteobacteria bacterium
TTTTTACAATATCAATGCGTGGTACCTAACGATGAACATGGGCGAGCCATCAGAGATATTTTGGGACAGATTGCGCAGGCGCGCATGGGCTCTTTTTTAGCTGTATTAAAAACATTTGGCGAGCAACCGTCGCCAGGACTGATGTCATTCCCTAGACCCGGAATCACGCTTGCCCTCGACTTTCAAAACAGTGATCAAAACAGTGGATCAAACACTTTTAAACTGCTCGACAAACTCGACGAGATTGTTTGTGCCAATGGCGGTGCAGTCTATCCAGCCAAAGATGCACGCATGTCAGCGCAGAGCTTTCGCCACTATTTTCCTCAAATAGAGCAGTTCAAACGCTACGTCGACCCAAACTTCTGCTCCGATCTCTGGCGCAGAGTTGGCGGCACAGAAAAACCGTGAACAAAAACGAAGAGAGCTGATGAAATGAAAAAGGTATTGATCATCGGAGCAACATCCGCCATCGCTCAAGAGAGTGCAAAGCTATTCGCTGCCCGTGGTGATGCACTATTTTTAGTCGGCCGCAATAGCGATCAACTCACCGCAATCACAGAGGATCTCTCAGTCAGGGGCGCGACTCTTGTTCAGCATGAGTGCGTGGATCTCAACGAGATTGACAGGCATAAACCGCTAATCGAAACGGCAATTACTGCACTGGATGGTTTAGACACGGTGCTCATTGCCTATGGCACGCTGCCAGATCAACAGGTATGTGCCCACGCTACTGAACAGATGTTGCAAGCACTGAATACCAATGCGATCAGTGTCATGTCGCTACTAACGCTGCTCGCCAATGCGTTTGAACAGCGTGGCTCGGGCACGATCGCCGTGATCTCGTCGGTGGCGGGTGATCGTGGTCGCCAGAGCAACTACGTTTATGGCGCAGCCAAGGCAGCGGTTTCGACATTTATGTCTGGTTTACGCAACCGCTTGCAGCCTCAGGGTATCCAGGTGTTGACCATAAAACCCGGTTTTGTCGACACACCAATGACCAAAGCGTTCGATAAAGGGCTGCTATGGGTCAAGCCAGAGGTGATCGCCAAAGGTATCATGGCAGCCATCGATAAAGGCAAGGATGTCGTTTATCTGCCGTGGTTTTGGCGCTACATCATGTTGATAATCTGCGCTATACCGGAGCGGCTATTTAAAAAGCTGAAGCTTTGAGCAGAGATTTTCAACAACCAACTCAAGCTAAAATTGAAAATAGATAAACGGTGATGTTTCGTTGGGGGCAAACAGCGCCAGAGAGAGTAGCATCAAACCGACCAGCATCAATGGTCGGTACGATTGAAACAGCTGTTCGCTAGGCAGAGTGTTCAACATGCGCCCGTTAAACTGATAGATCAGATGCCAGATTGCAACACCCACCAGCAGTACGACACTGCTGGTATGCAGCCAGTGAATGCCGTCTGTCGGCGTGAACAGGCCGCTGAAATATTGACCGGTGAGCGAAAAGTCGGTGCAACGAAATGGCACCCATAGCAGGCAGATGTAGACCAAGGTCACGGCCCAGCACAAGACGTTATAGCCCGCCAGCGGCGCGCCATTCAGGTAGTTGGCGGGGGAGACATTTCTCCAGTAGCGGTGAATGACTAATCCCAGCCCGTGCAACCCTCCCCAGAGTACAAAATTCCAGCTGGAGCCATGCCACAAACCACCGAGCAGCATGGTTAGCATCAGGTTAACGTTGGTGCGCATTTCGCCTTTGCGGCTGCCGCCGAGAGAGATGTAGAGGTAGTCACGCAGCCAGCGCGATAGCGTCATGTGCCAGCGACGCCAGAACTCGGTGATTGACAACGACAGGTAGGGCATTCTGAAGTTGGTGGGCAGTTCGAAACCGAACATGCGCGCCACACCAATCGCCATTAATGTATAACCAGAAAAGTCACAAAATATCTGTACCGAATAGGCGGCCAGCGCCGTCCATAGTGTGGCGGTGTCGTACATTGCCGGATTGGAGAACACCGGGTCTACATATTTAGAGAGGTTGTCACCAACGAGGCTTTTTTGCAGCAGACCGATGATGAAGATTTGTGCGCCGATGGTGATATTTTTGGCATGCAGACGAACGTGTTGGTCCAGCTGCGGCAGAAACTCTGAGGCACGGACAACAGGCCCCGCGACCAGTTGCGGGAAGAACGCGACGAAGAGCAAGAATTTTATCAAGTCCCGGCACAGTTGAATGTTGCCGCGATAGAGATCGATGTTGTAACTCATCGCCTGAAAGGTGAAAAATGAGATCCCGACGGGCAGAATGATGTTCAATGCACCGGCATTCTCTATGCCGAGCAGCTGCGTGAACGAATCGATGAAAAAGTTGGCATATTTGAAATAGCCCAGCATCGCCAGATCCAGCGTCAGGCTCAACGCCAGCAACGCCTTTTTCTTGGCGACACTGTTGCTTTGATACATCAACAGCCCTAACCACCACGACCACCACAAACTGCAACCGATGATTAGCGTCAGAAACTCAACTTCCCAAGCCGCATAAAAAATATAGCTGGCAAGCAGCAGAATGATTTTACGTGCCCGGTCCTGACGCACCATGGCGATGACACCGATAAGTACGATGAGAAACGCCATAAAGGTGAGCGACGAAAAGATCACTGTTTTTGCCCTATGCCGCTGATGTTTTTTTGCAGCCAATGCGCAACGGCTTGTGCCACGGCTTGGTGACCCGCCGGATTGAGGTGGCCCTGCGCTTTTTGTGAATTATTAAAGCCGTTGGCGGGTTGCCCCGTTGTTGTGTAGACCGCCATAAGCGGCGTGCTGACCTCCACATAGCTGGCGCCTGCATCAAGCGCAAGTTGGCGATGCGCCCTCTGTTTACCATTGAGTAGTTCGGCCTTGCGCCCTGCTGTATAAGTGATATCCGGTATAGAGATAACCAGTAACGGCCTTATTTTGGCGATCTGTGCCAGAACAAACCCCATCAGCTCCTTGGCCTGCTCGGATGTCTCGATACAGTTTTTACACGGTTTGTTAGCCATGTTGACTGCTATCGATGGTGGTTCACTGCTATTCAGCAAAGCTTTAAGGTCATCCCGCGCATCCGTCACGATAGGTTTGATACGACGCATCAGGTGGGTGATCAATGCAGAGCGCTGTAGCAACGGTTCCAGGGTACGTTTAATTTCGGAAGTGCGATCTGATTTTAGCCCGACACCAGTGATCACACCATTGCTGCCGCGACTGATGATCAGGTTTTTCGCCGCACGCAGGTCGCCCAGTTCGCCCTGCGAGAGGACAACCATAATCATGTCAGCATCGAGTGCGTTTTTGTAGCTACGCAAACGAGCCAGGTATTGAATAACATTAAAACCATTGCGTGCAGCATTAATGACATCCAGTCGTGGCGCGTAAAACTGCTCCAGCAGCGATGTAAAATTTTGTTCACGGGGCACATGAGTCGCCTCGGTAAACGAATCGCCCAGCGCCAAAATACGAAAGCGTCCGTTTTTGTCGCTGACTTCGTCATCATTGAGGCCGAGGCTGTTAAAACAGAGCCGAGCCCCACCCTCTTTGCTGCTGTAGACACATGCGTGCGGCACATAGACCCAGCCCAGCACCTCATCAAACTGTTGGGCAGACGGCGAGGTAATGAGCGCGCGAGTAACAACCTCCCCACCGACGCAGAGCACAACTAAAACAACAAGCAGACGGAGAGCAGTGCGCATAATCAGTTCTGTAGACGTACGGGTTGGGTTGTTGAGTGAGGTATTCGCGACAAGAGGGGTGGATACGATCTATCTTGAACGACAAGCTTAGCACTCAGAATTGAGCAGCGACAAGCCGTTTTATTGGCTCCGTGTGTAGCATATCGTGCCGGTGGCGATTATATACGCAGAGTGTGAAATGGTTCTCACCCGCCGAACGGCAACAACAAATAGCCATGACTGAAGATTTCAGACAACACCTCGATACCCTCATATCGCTACAGCGCGATCAGCGCAGAAGGCTGCCTGGTCACACCTTATCCCACCCGCTTTATAAAGATCTTTGAGCGGCGCTGGTAGTTATACAATGCACGCCGTTGCAACGGCAGACTGTCGAGCGCGGCAGCGCGAAAACCACGCTCCTGAAACCAGTGCAGGGTGTGTGTGGTGAGCACGAACAGCTGCTCGATGCCGTGCTGGTGAGCCTCTTGCTCAATCTGCTTGAGCAGCGTGTCGCCGTAGCCTGTGTGGCGATAGTCTGCGTGAACCACCAGACAGGCAAGCTCCGCCACGCGTTCTTCGGGATAGGGGTAGTAGGCTGCACAGGCGATAATCATGCCATCACGCTCGACCACCACAAAACGCTCGATTTCAGTCTCCAGCTTCTCGCGCGAGCGACGTACCAGCACCCCATCTCTCTCCAGCGGCTCGATCAGTTCAAGAATGCCACCGACATCGTCAATCGTGGCGTGGCGAGTATCTTCGTAGTCCTCTGCAGTGATCAGCGTGCCGATGCCGTCACGACTGTAGAGCTCCTGCAGCAGTGCGCCCTCCTCCCGACGACTGATGAGATGGGCGCGCGCCACACCCTGGTGACACGCTTGCAGCGCCCACTCCAGGTAGCTGCAGGCCTCTTCATCGATAGCCGGGGTGGCGCACAGCAGCTGCTGCGCGCGCGTGGGCGACAGCTGGCGAATCAGCGCGCCATCGCTGTCGTTAATACCCTGGCCTTCAGCCAGAAACAGTAGCTTATCTGCGCCGAGGGCGATGGCTGTTGCGGTCGCGACCTCTGCTACCGTCAGGTTGAAAATTTCACCTGTGGGTGAATAGCCCAGCGGTGACAACAGCACGATGGCATCGTCGTTGAGGCGTTGCCGGATAGCACCACTGTCAATGCGCCGCACCTGCCCGGTGTGTTGGTAATCGACACCGCTGCGTATGCCCAGCGGTTGGGCCACCACAAAGTTGCCTGATGCGACGCGCAGTGCAGCACCCTCCATCGGCGAATTGGCAACACCCATCGAGAGCAGGGACTCAATCTCAACACGCACCGCGCCCACCGCCTCTTTGACGCATGGCAACGCATCGTCCCCGGTAACGCGCAACCCGGCGGCGTACTCAATAGAGGCTCCGCGCTCGCGCAAACGCGCCTCAATCTGTGGCCGGGCACCATGCGCCAGCACCAATTTGACGCCAAGGCTGTTGAGCAGTGCGATGTCGTGGATCAGGTGAGCAAAGCCACTGTCCGCCACCGCATCGCCATCAAAAGCGATGACAAACGTGCGACCACGGAAAGCATGGATATAGGGGGCAGAGCGGCGAAACCAGTGGACGAATTGTTGACTATCGATAGTTTCGCCCAAGGTCGGTTCCCCGTCAGGTTGGTGTGTGGCTGGCTAGCGTCCCGGTTGAGTGTAACGCTCTTTAACGGCAGGGATTTTACGGGATCCGCTCAATGAAGAGAAGCGCAGGGCTCCGGGGCGAATTTGCGGCAGGCGCTTAACACTCGGGTCGAATGGGGTCGCAGGTGGGGTTTTGTGATGCGTCGAAATACCAGTCCCAGGATTGGCCCAGATTATAGTCATCCACCGGGTTGACATATTCGTAGGTCTGGGTGACCTCGTCGTAAGTGACCTGTCCGGCGCTGATAACCGAATATTGTGTATCGGTGGCCATATCGAAATCACCGCTACTGCTGCCCGTCAAACTGAACGACTCAGCCTGGGGGATATCCGGGTCAGCAAGCGTCAAGGTACTGGTAACGTTGGCCGCCGGTGCAGTGGTATTGTAGTCCATGCCACGCATATCCGACTCAAAATTCATCGTCATAACACCAGAGGTGATATTGGTGCTGACTTTGGGTTTATTACCGATGGTGTCTTTGAGAAACTCCATCGAGATGGTGCCATAACTATTGGTCTCATTGGCAATCGTCTTGATAGCGGCTGAGGTGGGATAGCCAATGCCGTTGGATGAGGAACCAAGCGGATTGGTTTCGCCGTTGGACATGCTGAAGTTGGCTGCCGATTTGAGCAAGAATACCTCTTGGGCCCAGCCGTCAGCGGGTTCACCAATGATCATGTGCCAATAGTCCTGGCCATCGATGGTGACATCACCGTAGACAAATTTGGTTTTATCAATATCAGGCGTCGGGTTAAAAAAGTTATGACCACAGCCGACATCAGCATAGTTGCTGGTGTTACAGACCCATTGGTAGACGCCTGTGGGGTCTTTTTCAAAAGTAAAGTTAAACGTGGTCGCGGCTGCAGACGCAGGCCCGCCCATGATCCACGACATAAGCAGAAGAAGTACCAGTAACGTAGAAGATCTCACGAAAAACCCTCCGGTCGATTTGTTGCACGATTTATTGCAAAGGGGTGTGCAGGTGAAGGCGCGCACAACAGCCCACTAACAGTATCGGCTATCGATGGAGAAGATTTAGTCTGCGTTGGTTTGGTGATGTGTGATGCGGTGTGCGTTTCAGCAGGTATTCAACGAAGGGCGGCGAGGCGTTCAGTGGCTGGGAGATTAGCTGCCGTTTTGGGAGAAACGTTTAATCAGCCCTTTGAGGAGTGTCACGCTGGGCTGGATGCGATCCAGCGCCAGATATTCATCGGGCTGATGAGCCTGGTCGATATCGCCAGGGCCAAGAATAATCGTCTCCATGCCCAGCTCGGTGAGATGGGGGCCTTCGGTTCCGAAGGCGACCGCTTCGCTACTGTGGCCGGTGAGCCGTTCGGCGACGCGTACCAGATTGGCGCTGGCCGGGGTGTGTAGTGCGGGTGTGCCGTGAATCAGCGGCGCGATCTCCAGCGCTAAACCACGGCCTGCGAGGCGTTGCTCCAGACGCTGTTTGATCTGGCTGCGCAGCGCATCAATGGCCATGCCCGGTAGTGGGCGCAGGTCGAAATGCAGTTCGCAGTGAGCGCAGATGCGGTTAGCGTTGTCGCCACCGTGGATGTGGCCGAGGTTGAGCGTCGGCACCGGTACTGAAAAGAGTTCGTTGCGGTGTTTGGCTTGCAGCTCCTGGCGCCACAGCAGTAGCTCGGCGAGCACCTCATGCATCCCTTCCAGTGCGTTATTACCAAGGCTCGGATCGCTGGAGTGGCCGGATTGGCCCACCACGCGCACCACCTCCATATACATGCCCTTATGCATATGCACCGGGCGCAGTCCGGTCGGTTCGCCGATCACTGCGTAGCGTGCCTTGGGCCGACCCAGTTTGACCAGCTGGCGGGCACCATCCATTGAGCTCTCTTCATCGGCGGTGGCGAGAATGATCAGCGGTTGCGTCAAATCTTTCGCCGTTAAGCCGCGCGCCGCTTCGATAGCCAACGGAAAGAAACCCTTCATGTCGCAGGTGCCAAGACCATAAAGGCGATTGTCCGCTTCCTTGAGCGCAAACGGATCAGAGTTCCAGCGTCCCTCATCAAAAGGTACAGTGTCGGTATGGCCCGCGAGCACCAAACCACCAGGACCGGAACCGAGAGTGGCGATGAGGTTGGCCTTGTTGGTGTGGCCATCCAGCGCAATGATTTCGACGCCGAAACCGAGGTCGAGCAGCCACTCACCCAAACGCTCAACAACGGCGCGGTTGCCCTGATCAATATCGGGATTCACACTGCTGATGGATGGCAACGCAATCAACTCAGCCATCATTGTCAGCAGCGACGGCGCACCTCGATTCATTTTTGAATGATCTCGATTTCTTCTGGTGTTGGGTCAACAGGCAGCGACGGCAGCGCAAACGGGTCTGCCGCTTCGTCGGCCAGTGGTTCATCCGTCGCATCCGCACTCAAACGCTGTTCGTCGAGCCCCTTAAAATCCCACAGGTCATGATCCATCAACTGACTGGGTTTGATGTTGCCGAGTGCGCCGAGCAGATTGCTAGGCACTTTTGGGTTTTCGCGGGCCAGATCCGCAATCAATTTTTTCACCCGCTGGCGGGCAAGGTTCTCCTGCGAACCGCACAGATTACAGGGGATGATGGGGTACTGCTGCTCTTCAGCGAATTGCTTGATATCGCGCTCCTGGCAATGGGCCAATGGGCGGATGAGAATGTGTCGCTTGTCATCGGTGAGCAGTTTCGGCGGCATCGAACGAATCTGTCCCGCATACAACATCGACATCAACGCCGACTCGATGAGATCGTCACGATGATGGCCAAGCGCGATTTTGGTGAAACCGTTGTCCGCTGCGTAACGGTAGATATTGCCGCGCCGCAGCCGTGAGCAGAGCGAGCAGTAACTCTTGCCCTCGGGGATCTTGCTCTTCACCACACCGTAGGTGTTGCGCCGAATCGTCTCGTGGGCAATGCCGCGCGCATCCAGCCACGCCTGCATGGCGCTGTCGTCCCAATTGGGCTGGGATTGATCCAGCGTGAACGCAAAAATCTCAAAGCGCGGTTTGGGCCGTTTTTGATACTGCTGCAATAGATGCAGCAACGTGTAGGAGTCTTTGCCGCCAGAAAGACAGACCATAATCCGATCACCGTTTTCGATCATGCGAAAATCGGCGATGGTTTTGCTCATGTAGTGGAGCAACTTTTTCTCAACCCTGGACAACGAGGGATCTCCTGCGTGTGGTGTGCCGGATAGCACACAAACCTACGCGCTAGGTAAATTTACACCCAAACGCGCAGCGACCTCTTCGTAAGCCTCAACCACGCCACCAAGGCCCTGACGGAAGCGGTCTTTATCTAACTTCTCGCGCGTCTCGATATCCCACAGACGGCAGCCGTCGGGGGTGAATTCATCGCCCAAAACGATTGCGCCGTGGTAGCGGCCAAACTCAAGTTTGTAATCGACTAGCAGCAGGCCCGCTGTTTTGAACAGGGCGGTGAGTACATCGTTGACTTTGAAGGTGAGCACTTTCATTGCTTCCACCTCATCACGCTTGCCCCAGCCGAACGATTCGATGTGGTATTCGTTGATCATCGGGTCGCCAAGATCATCGTTTTTCAGGAAGAACTCAAACGTGGGCGGCTTGAGATCGATCCCCTCGTCAACGCCGAGGCGCTTGCAGAGGCTGCCTGCGGCGATGTTGCGCACCACGCACTCCACCGGCAGCATATCGAGGTTTTTGACCAGCGATTCATTGTCGGAGAGCAGTGCTTCGTGGTGGGTGGGGATGCCTGTGGCTTCGAGCTTTTCCATAATGAACGCATTGAAGCGGTTGTTGACCATGCCTTTGCGATCAAGCTGCGCCACTTTCTTGCCATCAAAGGCGGAGGTGTCATTGCGAAAACGCAGCACCAATTTGTCGGGGTCGTCTGTGGTAAAAACTGACTTTGCCTTTCCAGCGTATAGCTCAGTACGACATTCCATAATTCACCTCATCCATCATATTTTAAGTGAATGGTCATAAAGACCGTTATTTGCCGCGCTTTTTGACGTGGCGTTTCAAGCGTCGGCGCTTGTCGAGCTGACGCCGGGTCAATACGTTCTTTTTGCCCGCGAAGGGGTTGGTACTGCCTTTGAATTCGAGCCGCACCGGCGTGCCCACCAGACGCAGCGTCTTGCGATAGACGTTGGCCAGATAACGTTTATAGCCCTCGGGCACCTCATCAACCTTGTTGCCGTGGACAACGATCAATGGCGGGTTATTGCCACCCTGGTGAGCATAACGCAGCTTGATGCGCCGCCCGGCGACCATCGGCGGCTGGTGTTGACTCACGGCCTCTTCGAGAATGCGTGTCAGCTGCGGCGTGGGAACCTTGCGCATCGCCGACTCATAGACTTTGTTGACCACCGCGAACAGATCGCCCACACCGCTGCCATAGAGCGCTGAAGTAAAGTGAATACGGGCGAAATCGGCAAATGACAGACTGCGATCGAGCTGTCTTTTAACGCGGGTTTTGGTCTCTCTGTCGAGGCCGTCCCATTTGTTCACCGCGATAATCAGCGCGCGACCGCTGTCGATGGCATAACCCACGATGCGCGCATCCTGCTCGCTGATATCTTCGCGAGCGCTGACCAAAACGATCACAACGTGCGCGGCGTCGATCGCCTGCAAGGTTTTAATGACACTGAATTTTTCCAGCACGTCATGCACCTTGGCGCGACGCCTCACCCCGGCAGTATCGATCAGCGTGTAGCGCTGGCTATCGCGCTGCAGCGGAATAAACACACTATCCCGCGTGGTGCCAGGCAGGTCATAGGTGACGACACGATCCTCGCCCAGCATACGATTGACCATCGTCGATTTGCCCACGTTAGGGCGACCGATGATGGCGATCTTTATGCCCTGCTCTTCGCCCGATTCGCTCTCATCCTCGTCAGGAAATGTGGCGCAGACGCGCTCCATCAAATGAGTGACACCTTCGCCGTGCGCGGCGGAGATGGCCAGCGGCGCACCTAAACCAAAGCGGTGAAATTCGATACCGGCGACGGCGTGATCGAGCCCCTCGGTTTTGTTGAGCACCAGAAAGACCTGTTTGCCCAGCCGCCGCAAATGGCTGGCGATCGCTTCGTCAGCACTGTTTAGCCCCTCGCGACCATCAACCAGAAACACGATGGCATCGGCCTCTTCCATCGCGCGATAGGATTGCTCGGCCATGCGTCCGTCGATGCCCGCTTCATCACCACTCAGGCCGCCGGTATCGACAACCATGAAGGGGCGACTGCCAACTTTACCAATGCCATAGATGCGGTCACGGGTCAGACCCGGCTGATCCGCCACCAGTGCGTCACGCGTCTTCGTAAGGCGGTTAAAAAGGGTGGATTTACCTACGTTAGGGCGCCCCACCAGGGCAACGACAGCTTTCATAATCTTTACGGTCTTCTATTGATAACGTATTAATCGTCGCAGTCAGACTCGACGACAAAAAACATCGCCGTAGGCCTGATCAAGCCTAAGCGGATCAGGCGTTGATCGCAGGAAACCCCGCCCGTTCCGCCAAGGCTTGAACGAGCCTACAGGTTGCCTTTATGAATAGCTGCGTAATATACGCAACGATTAATACAGTGCAGTGCGCAGAAACCATCGCGCCAAACAGGGTGGTGACTAATCTTTGTCGCCAAGGCGCAGGGCGACGACAGTGCCACTTTTGCCTGTGGCATAGAGCACACCATTTTTCACCACGGGCGGCACACTGAAACCTTCGTCATCGATCTCTCTACGCGCGACGAATTCGCCACTATCTGCCGCGATCCAGTGCAGATAGCCCTCAAAATCGCCCACCACAACGTAGCCATCTTGAATGACCGGTGCCGTCAGCGCACGCATGTGCAGGTCATCCTGCCGCCACAACGAGGCGCCGGTCTCCTGCTCAAGCGCCCAGAGGTGACCCTGTTGGTCGGTGACGTAGACCACACCGTTGGCGACCGCCAATCCGGTTGAGGAGGAGATATCACGCTCCCACAACACGCGTCCGCTCTCTTTATCTACCGCAAGCACACGCCCTTGAAAGGCTGCTACGTAGATAACATCGCCATCGATCACCGGATCGGCATCGATATCGACCATGCGCTCCAGTTCGGAACGACCTTTCGGTGAAGCAACGTTGACCTCCCAGGCGACGCTGCCATCATACAGCGCGATGGCTGCCAACTTGCCGTTAGCGAATCCAACAAAAACAGTGCCCGCAGAAAACACCGGCGCACTGACACCGCGCAGAGTCAAAAGGGGGACGCGGTGCTCGACCACCCACAATTGCAGACCACTGCGGGCATCAAGGCCAAACACCCGACCATCAACCGTGCGCACCACCGTCACGTTCTCTGCGCTGTAGGGCGGCGTAATAACTTCGCTGGAGACCGCTGCTCGCCAGCGCTCTTCACCGCTACTTCGCTCCAGCGCGATGATTTCGCCGTAACGACTGCCGGCGACTAAAAACTCGCCACGTCCGTCAAGGCCCGCCGACAACGCCAGCTCGGTCTCAACCTGCCACGCCTCTTTTGCATCCGCCACATTCAGCGCAGTCACAACACCTTCGTAATCCGCAACATAGGCATAGTGCTCATCAACCCAGAGTTGCAGCGGCACAGACGACTCACTGTCAGCGCCAACGCTGGTACTCCACACTTTTTCGACGGATAGCCGGGGCTCGAAGTCGACTAATTCGGCCGGTGGATCGACATCATCTTTCACTGAGCTGCATGCCGCCAGGGCAGCTACGCACAGCATCAGTAGCAGCCTCATTAGTTGCTTGGTCCTACATTATCAAGCTTCATCTGCAGCAGCGAGCGATCTCGCCCCGCCCCGAGCAGCGCCAGAGCCTTGGTATATGACGTGCGTGCCAGTGCGGGCTGCTGTTGAGCGAGCTGAATATCCCCTTTCAGCTCTTCGTAGACAGACGTGAAGGTCGCGCCATCCACCGTTTCGATGAGCGACAATGCTTCGCTGGTGCTGCCCTGAGATAACAGGACGCGAGCGAGGCGCAACCGGGCAACGTGCTGCATCGCTTCTGAGTCAGCATTTTGCAGCACACGCCGCAGCTGGGTAGCAGCCCCGGCCAGATCATCTTGCGCAACATAGGCTTTGGCCATCGCCAGCGAGGCCAGCTGCGCATAGGGTGTACTCTCGTACTGGCTGATAATTCGGCCGCCACGATCATAGACGCGGTCATAGGTCTGCTGATCCAGCTCAACCATCAGCTGTTGATACTCCGCAGAGGCTGCCTCGGCCTTGCCGTAGGTGTAGTCGAGCCAGAGGCGATACCCCACGACGATAGCCAGACCGACAACAAGACCGACGATTACGACGGTGCCGTTCTCCTTCCACCATCTTTTCAGGGATTCAGCCTGTTCCTGCTCTGCTATATGGTCGCTCACTGTTATTGACTCCTAACACAGTTAAAGTCTGCACAAGTGCCATCACTTCAGCCAACAGCGCTGCCCGAGTAATGGTTTGTCAGATATAGATATTCGATTGTTTCAGCAGGTAATCCGACAGATCCTGCTGTGCGACGGTCTCTTGCGCTCTCTCTTCGCGCAGATACTTCAATGTGACAGTCTCTTGGGCAAGCTCTTGCTCACCCAACACCAGTGCAACGAGCGCGCCACTCTTGTGCGCTTTTTTAAACTGGCTTTTGAAACTACCACCACCACAATGGCAATGCACCTTAAGATCGGGCAACTCATTGCGCAGCGACTCGGCCAGTAACAGCGCGGATTTTTCACTCCCTTGCTCAACAACAAGATAGATGTGCGGCCGTGCGGGTGAGAGATCGCCCACCTCCTCCATCAGCGCGACAATGCGCTCCAGGCCCATAGCAAAACCGACGGCGGGTGTGGGCCGACCACCGAGCTGCTCCACCAGGGAGTCGTAACGCCCTCCGGCACAGATCGTCCCTTGTGCGCCAAGCTGATCTGTCACCCATTCAAACACGGTTTTGCCATAATAATCGAGGCCGCGGACCAGCCGGGGGTTGATGACATAATCCACTGCTGCGGCATCCAGCAGCTCCAGCAGCTGCTCAAAATGAGCCCTGGATTCATCATCGAGAGAGTCGCTCAGTTTGGGTGCAGCTTCAATCAACGGCTGCATTGCCGGATTTTTGCTGTCCAGAATGCGCAGCGGATTACTCTGCAAACGGCGCTGGCTGTCCGCATCAAGCGCATCACGGTGCGCAGAAAAATAGTCCACCAGTTGGTCGCGATAGCGTCGTCTGGACGATGCGTTGCCCAAAGAGTTAATCTGCAATTCGAGGTGGGGCAAACCAAGCAGGCGCCACAGACGCGCGCTCATGATGATGAGTTCGGCATCGATGTCGGGGCCGCTCATACCGAAAGCTTCTACGCCTGTCTGGTGAAATTGACGATAACGCCCCTTCTGTGGCCGCTCATGGCGAAACATCGGCCCGGCATACCAGAGGCGACAAAAGTCATTGTATAAGAGGCCGCCTTCGATCCCCGCACGCACGCAACCCGCCGTGCCTTCGGGGCGCAACGCCAAGCTATCGCCATTGCGATCTGCAAAGCTATACATCTCTTTTTCGACAATGTCTGTAGCATCACCGATTGTGCGCTTGAACAGCTCGGTTTTTTCAACGAGGGGCAGGCGAATCTCTTGGTAGGAGTAGGCACTGAAAACCTGACGCAGCACCTGTTCAAGACGCTGCCAATAATGGATCTGCTGGGGAAGCAGATCGTGCATGCCACGAATGGCTTTAACCACTTTGGACATCGGAACCTTATCTTTTGAGTGACGAAAACAGTCGACACCGGCACAGTTTATTTGTTCATTCCCAACCACGAAAAAGCCGGGCTTCACCCGGCTTCTTCGAAATCGATAATCTCTGCTGCTCCCGAAAAGGGTGCAGAGCTAACGCACTATGCGCTCGCATCCTGCTCTTGCGTCGGGCGATCGACCAACTCAATAATCGCCATCGGTGCGCAGTCACCTGATCTATAACCACACTTCAAAATACGCAGGTAACCACCGGGGCGATCCTTGTAGCGCGGACCCAGCTCGTTAAAAAGCTTGGTAACGATTTCGCGATCACGCAAGCGCGAAAAAGCCAAGCGCCGCTGAGAAACACCCTCAGACCGGCTCAACGTAATAATCGGCTCAACAACACGGCGTAGCTCTTTTGCCTTGGGCAGCGTCGTTTTGATCACCTCGTGACGCAAAAGCGATACAGCCATGTTTTTGAACATAGCTTTACGGTGGCTGCTGTTACGACCTAACTGTTTACCACTTTTGCGATGACGCATGACAATCTATTCCTTCCAAACAAATTCTATTTACAGGTTGTGGAGGCCACACCTAAACGTAGAGTTCAGGCAAGGGCATGAGCAATCCATTCACCTCTCTAGCTGGCTGCTCCAGCAGAGGGGTCAGGAACCTCTTCTTCACTCTTCAAGTTTGATGGAGGCCAATCATCCAGCCTCATACCAAGGGAGAGGCCGTTACCCGCCAAGACATCCTTAATTTCAGTCAGTGACTTTTTGCCCAGATTAGGCGTCTTCAACAGCTCCACCTCTGTGCGCTGAATCAGGTCACCAATGTAAAAAATATCCTCTGCTTTAAGGCAGTTTGCTGAACGCACCGTCAAGTCAAGCTCATCAACGGACTTGAGAAGGATCGGGTCCACCTGTGCTGTGCCTTCATCCGGCTCAGCCTGTGGCTTGCCTTCCAGATCAACGAATACTGTCAGCTGCTCGCGCAGGATTCTTGCCGACTGACGAATGGCGTCCTGCGGACCAATACTGCCATCCGTTTCAATGCTGATGACCAGTTTATCGAGGTCGGTACGCTGCTCAACGCGCGTACTCTCAACCACGTAAGAGACGGTTCGCACCGGACTAAAAGAGGCATCGAGGCGATGGATACCGATAGTCTGGTCACTCTCAAGCTCATTTGTGCGCCTGAGGTGAGCGGGCTGATAACCACGCCCACGCTCAACCGTCAATTTCATATTGAGCTCGCCCGCCTCACTGAGGGTTGCGATAACGTGATCGCCATTAACAACCTCAACGTCATGGGGCAACTCAATATCGCGAGCATACACAGGACCCACGCCCTTTTTATTCAAAGAGAGTTCAACCTGGTCTCTTTCGTGCATAACGATAGAGAGCCCCTTCAGGTTCAGGAGGATATCAATTACGTCCTCTTGCACGCCAGCAATGGTGCTGTATTCATGCAGCACACCTTCAATCTCAACCTCGGTCACTGCACAACCCGGCATGGAGGAGAGCAATATGCGCCGCAACGAATTACCCAGAGTGTAGCCAAAGCCCCGCTCTAATGGCTCCAGGGTGACCTTCGCATGAGTTGCATCAACCTGCTTGACATCGACCAATCGTGGCTTCAGAAACTCTGATACTGGACTCTGCATGTATACTCCTCTCTGGGTTAACGCTCAAACCAACTAATTCAGCACCGCACAAACAAAAAGAAGACTCCAGTAACTGCCAGTCTTCTTTCGCTACTTTTGGCTAATGCCTCGTGTTTCGTTGTTCGAACCCGGCACAAACTAAAAATTTACTTAATCCATCCCACCCCCCATTCGGAAACCCGAAAGAGGGTGGGAAACAGGCTCTACTACTTACTTCGAGTAAAGCTCAACAATCAGATTTTCGTTGATCTCTGCAGGCAGATCACTGCGCTCTGGCGCAGCTTTAAATACACCCTGCTTCTTGGAAAAATCAACATCAAGCCAATCAGGGACATCGCGCTGTTGCGCGATCTCTAAAGAGCTCTTAATTCGCAGCTGCTCTGCAGCACCCTTGGCGACGGCTACCACATCACTTGCTTTTAACTGGTAGCTCGGGATGTTCACCTTCTTGCCGTTTACACAAATCCCGTTATGGCGAACCAATTGACGGGCTTCGTTGCGAGAGGCACCAAACCCCATGCGGAAAGCAACATTATCCAAGCGGCGCTCGAGTAGCTGCAGAAGGTTCTCACCCGTTGAACCTTTCAAGCGATCCGCCTTTTTGTAATAACGGCGAAAAGGGCCTTCCAAAACACCATAAATACGACGTAACTTCTGCTTCTCGCGAAGCTGAATCGCATAATCTGATGTACGCATACTGCGTCGCTGGCCATGCTGGCCTGGGGGAAAGTTACGATTTTCAATCGCACATTTTGAGGTGTAACACTTCTCGCCCTTCAGGAAAAGCTTCTCTTTTTCCCGACGGCACAAGCGACATTTTGCTCCGATATATTTACCCACAATTACACCTTATACTCTGCGTCGTTTGGGAGGACGGCAACCGTTATGCGGTATCGGTGTCACATCCGTAATATTAGTAATGGTAAACCCTGAAGAGTAGAGTGCCCGCACCGCTGACTCTCGCCCTGGGCCTGGACCCTTAACCAGCACATCCACATTTTTCATTCCGAACTCTTTAACCACAGCTCCGGCCTTCTCTGCAGCAACCTGAGCAGCAAAAGGCGTGCTTTTACGCGAGCCACGAAAACCACATCCACCTGCCGTAGCCCACGCCAAGGTATTACCCTGCCGATCAGTAATCGTGATGATCGTGTTATTGAAGGAGGCATGCACATGCGCGATGCCGTCCACGACATTCTTCTTTACCTTTTTCCGCGATCGACTCGCCGCCTTAGCCATATCTATTTAACACCTGTTCTATAATTTGAAATAGTTTTCAGCACGCTACTACTTACGAATGGGCTTTCTCGGACCCTTCCGGGTACGTGCATTGGTCCGCGTACGCTGTCCACGCAGAGGAAGACCACGTCGGTGGCGAATGCCGCGATAAGAGCCCAGATCCATGAGGCGCTTGATGTTCATCGCGACTTCACGACGCAAATCACCTTCAACATTAAACTTCGCAACTTCAGAGCGAATAGCTTCCAGCTCTTGATCCGTTAACTCCCGAATCTTCGTGCTCGGACTAACGCCTACCGACTCGCAGATACGTGACGCAGTCGTCGCCCCGATACCGTAGATCGACGTCAGTGCAATCACTGCGTGCTTATTAGTCGGAATATTTATACCTGCGATACGGGCCATTCAACCAGACTCCTCAATCCTACAAACAATCACTTGGTCGCGACAAAGCGCGCAAGGATACCTTGTTCATCAATCCAGATCAACCAACAGCAAACTTAGCCTTGGCGCTGTTTGTGCTTGGCTTCTTTACAGATAACGCGCACGACACCTTTGCGCCTGATAATTTTGCAATTGCGGCACAACCGCTTTACTGATGCACGTACTTTCATAATTCATCTACCTCGAAAAGCTCTTCAGCTTTTAGCTCTTTAACAATGATCGATCCGCTGCTCACGCACGTTTTGGAGAGGAACCCTTGAGGTTCGCCTTCTTCATCAGCCCCTCATACTGGTGGGACATCAGGTGGGATTGAACCTGAGAGATAAAATCCATGGTCACCACCACAATAATAAGCAACGACGTACCACCAAAATAGAAAGGAACATTCCATGACACGATCAAAAACTCCGGCAGCAAACACACCGCTGTAATATAGATTGCGCCAATAGTCGTCAATCGATTCATAACCGAGTCGATATAACGCTCAGTCTGCAAACCAGGCCGAACGCCGGGAATAAATGCACCGGATTTTTTAAGGTTATCCGCCGTATCCGCAGGCTTAAATACCAATGCTGTATAAAAAAAGCAGAAGAATATAATCGCTACCGCATAAGAGAGAACATAAATAGGCTGTCCCGGCGATAGCAATGTCGAAAGATCCTTAAGCCACTCCATGCCACTTCCCGCACCGAACCAACCGGCAATAGTCGCAGGAAAGAGGATAATACTCGACGCGAAAATGGGTGGGATCACACCCGCCATATTAACCTTCAGCGGCAGATGACTCGTCTGCCCTGCGTAGATCTTTCGCCCTTGTTGACGCTTGGCGTAAGTTACCGTAATACGACGCTGCCCTCTCTCTACAAACACCACAAAGGCTGTCACTAAAATAGCCAAAACCAGCAAAAACAGCACAAGCAGGGAATTAATCTCACCTGTTCGAGCCAGCTCCAGCGTACCACCAATAGCCGACGGCAATCCCGCCACAATGCCGGAGAATATAATGATCGAGATCCCGTTGCCGATGCCGCGCTCCGTCACCTGCTCACCCATCCAAACGAGAAACATGGTTCCAGTCACCAGCGTTACAACCGCCGTAACCATAAAGCCGATTCCAGGCACCGCTACCAGCGCATTACCATTTACCGTTTGACCCTGCAGAGCAAAAGCGATCCCGGTAGCCTGAAAAGTAGCCAAAACCAAGGTAAAGTAGCGCGTGTACTCAGCGATCTTGCGGCGCCCCGATTCACCCTCTTTTTTAATCTGCTCCAGCGAAGGGACTACTGCAGTCAACAGCTGCATGATGATCGATGCCGAGATGTAAGGCATCACACCAAGAGCAAAAAGAGCAACACGCTTCAGCGCACCACCTGAAAACATATTGAACATGTCAACAATGCTACCCTGCTGCTGATCAAACAGCGCAGCAAGCGCAATCGGGTCAATACCGGGCACCGGAATAAAAGAGCCAATCCGATAAACAATGATGGCACCAAGCACAAACCACAGGCGCGTTTTCAGCTCTGCAAACTTGGAACTATCCGGGAGCTGCATCCCCCCGCCTGCCTTAGGTGACTTAGCCACTTATTCCTCGATCTTTCCGCCAGCAGATTCAATCGCTGCGCGTGCGCCCTTGGTGACAGCCAAACCCTTCAGCGTAACCACTACTTTGATTTCGCCAGAGTCTATAACTTTGGCACGGACTGTACGCACTGGCACAACACCCGCCGCTTTCAACGCAGCCAAATCAATGGCGGTTTCTGAACCCAACTGAGAGATCTCAGAAAGACGCACCTCTGCGGTGACACGAGACACACGCGATGTAAAACCAATTTTCGGCAGGCGACGTTGCAGTGGCATCTGACCGCCTTCAAAACCTACTTTACGAAAGCCTCCAGAGCGTGAATGCTGTCCCTTATGGCCCCGCCCACATGTCTTTCCAGAGCCAGAGCCAATACCTCGTCCAACTCTCTTTGCCGGTCGTTTGGAACCCAGCGAAGGTTTAATCGTATTCAATCGCATATCAGCACTCCTCAACTTTCAACATAAAGGAGACTTTATTGATCATTCCCATGTTGCAAGGGGTTGCGTTAACTTCGACAGTATGGTGCATACGGCGCAAACCTAATCCAGCCACACAAGCCTTCTGGTAAGCCTGTCTTGCGTTGGTGCTGCGCACCAAAGTAACGCGTAACTTTTTAGTCGCTGTAGCCATGATCTATCCAAGAATCTCTTTAACCGATTTCCCACGCTTTGCGGCAACGCTCTCAGCATCCTGCATACCATCCAGGCCTTTGATCGTTGCACGCACAACATTAATTTGAGAGGTAGAACCTATACACTTTGCCAATACGTTCTGCACACCCAGCACCTCAAAAACTGCACGCATCGCACCACCAGCAATAACACCGGTACCTTCTGATGCGGGCTGCATATAGACTCGGGTAGCACCGTGAGTCGCCATAATCGGATACTGCAGTGTGTTCCCATTCAGGCGGATATCACACATATTGCGCCGCGCATCTTCCATCGCTTTCTGAATTGCAGCAGGCACTTCACGTGCTTTACCACGGCCTAGACCAACCCGACCATTGCCATCACCGACAACGGTGAGCGCAGAGAAACCAAACTGACGGCCCCCTTTGACTACTTTGGCAACACGCTTAATATTGACCAGCTTTTCGAGCAAGCCATCACCGGCTTGCGAATTTTCTACTGTTTTTGCCATATCTCGACGCCCTTTAAAACTCTAATCCGTGCTCGCGCGCAGCATCGGCAAGCGCCTTGATGCGGCCATGATATTTGAAGCCTGAACGGTCAAATGCAACGCTCTCTACACCAGCGCTCTTGGCTCGTTCAGCAATGAACTTACCCACTTGTGCTGCTGCAGTTATATTGCCTCCAGAGGTTAAACCTTCAACCACAGATGACTCGAGTGTGGATGCACTGGCGACCACCTCAGAACCACAAGGCTTAATAACCTGTGCGTAAATATGCTTGGGTGAGCGATAAACGCACAATCTGAATACACCCAATTGCTTGATCTTTGCTCGGGTACGACGTGTACGGTGTTTACGCGATGCTTTCTTGTCCACGGACAACTACCTTTATTTCTTCTTAGCTTCTTTGCGGACAATGACTTCATCCGCGTACTTAACACCCTTGCCCTTATAAGGCTCCGGCGGCCTGAATGCTCTGATTTCAGCGGCAACCTGACCAACACGCTGCTTATCGATGCCTCTAATTACAATTTCTGTCTGGCTCGGTGTCTCTGCCGTGACACCATCAGGCAGCTCGTAGCTAACCGGGTGTGAAAAACCAAGGGTCAGGTTCAGTACCTTCCCTTGCATCTGCGCACGATAACCAACACCGACAATTTCCAGCTTTTTCTCAACACCCTGAGTAACGCCAAGGACCATATTATTGATCAGTGCACGCGTGGTTCCCGCCATGGCGCCTGATAACTTGTCTTTAGCGCGAGCAGAGAATGTTAATACGCTGCCATCTTTGCTGACTTCTACGCCAGCATGGAGTGCCATACTCAACTCACCCTTGGGGCCCTTGACTTTGACGCTGTCGGATTCCAACCCAACATCTACACCACTTGGAATATTAACCGGATTATTAGCAATTCTTGACATCAGTTGGCACTCGTTCTACGAAACGTAACACATCACTTCGCCACCCAAGCCAGCAGCGCGCGCTGCCTTGGTCGTCATCACGCCTCCCGACGTTGAGACGATTGCGACACCCAGACCATTCATCACATCTGGCAGTTCATGTCTATTTTTATAAAGACGAAGCCCTGGCCGACTCGCTCTCTTAATCGTCGCGATCACAGGCTTGCCTTCAAAGTATTTCAGCACAACGAGCAAAATACCTTTATTGCCTTCCGCCTCGGAAGAGTAGCCAGCGATATAGCCCTCATCCAAAAGAACTTTGGCAATAGACTCTTTTACTTTGGAGCCCGGCATAGAGACCTGTTTTTTTCCAACAGCCTGAGCATTTCTGATACGTGTCAACATATCTGAAATAGGGTCGGTCATAGTCATAATATAAATCCCGAATAACGATCTATCTGCATCTTATTTTCTTGAATTCACCGCAACGCTGTGATCTCAGAAAGAAATCACCAGCTACTCTTGACAAGCCCTGGGATGTCTCCACGCATTGCGGCTTCGCGCAATTTATTGCGAGCCAATCCAAACTTTCTGTAATAACCATGAGGACGTCCAGTAATTCTGCATCGGTTACGCTGTCGCGTCGGACTTGCATCTCTCGGCAACGCTTGTAACTTCCCTCTCGCCGCATCACGCTCTTCAGGAGTGGATGTCTGGCTCTTAAGTACCTTCTTGAGTTCAGCAATCTTGGCCTGATATTTAGCAGCCGTGCGAACTCTCTTTAATTCCCTGTTTACCATGGAAACCTTAGCCATGCGAAAACCTCAACTCTTCAGCGGAAAATTAAACGCCTTAAGCAATGCACGTGCTTCGTCATCGCTGTTAGCCGTCGTTGTGATAGTGATATCCATGCCCCGAATACTATCAATCTTGTCGTAATCAATTTCGGGGAACATGATCTGCTCTTTAACACCCATACTATAGTTGCCGTTTCCGTCAAAAGATTTGGCACTCAAACCACGAAAATCTCGTATGCGCGGGATAGCAATATTAACCAAGCGATCCAGAAATTCGTACATACGTTCGCGGCGCAGGGTCACCTTGCAACCAATAGCCTGACCGTCGCGAATCTTAAAGCTAGCTACTGACTTTCTGGCGCGCGTTATGACGGGCTTCTGTCCGGCAATTTTTTCCATATCAGCAAGCGCATGCTCAATCGCTTTTTTATCACCCACGGCTTCACCAACTCCCATATTCAGAGAGATTTTTGTGATGCGAGGCACTTCCATAGCGTTACCATAGTTAAACTGGCTCTGCAGCTCTTTAACGACAGTATCTCGATAGTATTCTTTCAATCTTGCCATCATATTTACCCAGATCAGACGTCAACAACTTCGTTTGTGGACTTAAAAAAACGCACCCGGCGCCCGTCTTCCAGCTCTTTGATCCCAACACGATCAGCTTTTTTGGTGACCGGATTATACAGGGCGATATTGGAGATATGTATAGGCATCTCTTTCTTGACGATACCCCCTTCAACACCTTTATTGGGATTAGGTTTGGTGTGACGCTTCACCACGTTAATATTTTCAACGACAACCTTTTCGTTAGGCAGAACCTGCACTACTGGTCCGCGCCGCCCTTTGTCTTTGCCCGTCAGGACAATAACGTCGTCACCTTTACGCACTTTTCGCATTGCTAAAATCCTACTTAACTATTTTTATGCCGTGTAACTCAACCGCTAAAGTACTTCAGGCGCTAATGATACGATCTTCATAAAGCTTGAACCGCGCAGCTCACGAGTCACGGGGCCAAAGATGCGTGTACCGATCGGCTGCAATTGCGTGTTAAGCAGAACTGCTGCATTGCCATCGAAGCGAATTAGAGAACCATCCGGTCGGCGTACGCCCTTTTTGGTGCGCACAACAATTGCGTTGTAGACCTCACCTTTTTTAACCTTTCCTCTTGGAATAGCTTCCTTGACACTGACTTTGATCACATCGCCGATATTCGCGTAACGACGGTGTGAACCGCCCAAAACCTTAATGCACATCAGCCGACGTGCGCCACTATTGTCGGCTACGTCCAAGGTTGTCTGCATTTGTATCATTGCTGTTTCCTATCTAAAGCTCTTTTGAGGCCCGTACTCTTATATAGACTCGAGCACACTGTGTATTTTACTGAGCAGCGCTCTCTACAACCCGTACCAACTTCCAAGACTTTGTCTTTGACAGGGGACGACACTGCTGAATCTCGACAAGATCACCCTCAGCGCAGGTATTTGCCTCATCATGCGCACATATCTTGCTGCTACGCTTAATGTATTTTTTATAGAGCGGGTGAGGTATCTTTCGCTCAATCAGCACAGTGACTGACTTATCCATTTTATCACTGACCACACGGCCAATAATCGTATTAGTTGCAGCAGCCTTCTCTGTCATGAAACTGTTCCTGACTTTTCACCAATAATCGTTTTAATTCGAGCAATATTGCGGCGCGCTTCTTTCAACTTGTGCGGTGTCGAGAGTTGACCCGATCCATTTTGCATCCGCAAATTAAACTGCTCGCGCAACAGCGCCATCAACTCGCCATTCAAATCGGAGACCGATTTCTCTCTGAGCTCACTTATATTCATGATCAAAGCACCGTGCGACTTAAAAATGTTGTTTGAACGGGCAACTTGGCCGCAGCGAGACGAAACGCTTCACGTGCAACCTCTTCGCTCACTCCTTCCATTTCGTATAAAACGAAACCAGGCTTAATCTGCGCAACCCAATACTCAACATTACCCTTACCTTTACCTTGTCGAACTTCAACAGGCTTCTTGGAGATCGGCTTGTCCGGGAAAACACGGATCCAGATCTTGCCTACGCGCTTGACGTGGCGTGTCATCGCTCGCCTGGCCGCCTCAATCTGGCGTGCCGTCACTCTACCCCGACTGGTCGCCTGCAGGCCGAACTCACCAAAACTCACTTTATTTCCGGTGGTCGCAAGGCCGCGATTGCGACCTTTCATCTGTTTGCGGAATTTCGTCCTTTTAGGTTGCAACATTACAATCTAACCTTTGGTTCTAACCACGCTTGCTTTCAGATTTTGCAGCAGCTTTTGCGCCTGCAACGTCAAATACTTCGCCCTTGAAAATCCACACTTTCACACCGATCACACCGTATGTGGTGTTCGCTTCGGCAAAGCCATAATCGATATCGGCGCGCAGGGTATGGAGAGGTACGCGACCTTCTCGATACCATTCGCTACGGGCAATTTCAGCGCCATTGAGACGACCGCTTACATTGATACGTATACCTCCAGCCCCCATACGCATCGTATTGTTCACCGCGCGCTTCATCGCCCGACGGAACATAATGCGTCGAACCAACTGTTGCGCTACGCTTTCAGCGACGAGCTGGGCATCCATCTCTGGCTTGCGAATCTCTTCAATATTGACATGCGCAGGCACACCCATCATGGCTGAAATCTGCTTGCGCAACGAATCGATATCTTCACCCTTTTTACCAATCACGATGCCCGGACGGGCAGTGTGAATGGTCACCCGAGCATTACGAGCGGGACGCGCTATATCAATTCGGCTCACTGAAGCGTGCTTCAGTTTTTCTCTCAAAAATTCGCGAACTTTAAGATCGTCACACAGGTTATCCGCAAAACTTCTGGAATCCGCATACCACGTGGATGTCCAGTCTTTGACGATACCCAGACGGAAACCTATTGGATGAACTTTCTGACCCATCGTGTTCTCGCTCTATTTGTCTGTTAACTGAAGGGTGATGTGGCTCGTACGTTTCAGGATGCGGTTAACACGTCCTTTAGCCCGCGCCCGAACTCGTTTGGATGTCGGCCCCTCATCAACACAGATTCGTGAGATAGCGAGTTCATCGATATCCGCACCCTCATTGTGCTCAGCGTTAGCAATGGCTGATTCAAGAAGCTTCTTTACAATTGCCGCGCCTTTTTTATTGCTGAAGCTCAAAGTGTCGAGCGCCCGATCTACCGGCATCCCGCGAACTTGATCCGCAACCAGACGTGCTTTCTGGGCAGAGATACGCACATTTTTCAGTTTTGCTACCGCTTCCATCTCTAACATCACCCCTCTAACGCTTGGCTTTTTTATCTGCTACATGACCACGATACGTACGGGTCGCAGCAAATTCACCTAACTTGTGCCCGACCATTGCCTCAGTAACGAGAAGAGGCACATGTTGACGGCCGTTATGCACAGCGATAGTCAGCCCAATCATGTCCGGCAAAATCATTGAACGTCTGGACCAGGTCTTAATGGGTCTCCGGTCATTCTCTTGCTTGGCCTTCTCAACCTTCTTTTCAAGATGAAGATCTACAAATGGGCCTTTCTTTATTGATCGTGGCACAACCTACCCTCTGCAATTAATCGATATAAAGTTGCTAATTCCAAAACAGGCTTATTTCTTTCTGCGCCCTACGATAAGGCGATCAGTCCGCTTGTTTTTACGCGTTTTGTAACCCTTGGTCGGCACACCCCAAGGCGTCACTGGGTGCCGCCCTCCTGAAGTACGACCCTCACCACCGCCGTGTGGATGATCAACCGGGTTCATGGCCACACCTCTAACGGTAGGACGAACACCGCGCCATCTCGTGGCACCAGCCTTACCCAGCGAACGCAGAGCGTGCTCAGAGTTGCTAACTGCACCAATTGTTGCACGACACTCCAAACGAACCTTACGCATCTCACCTGAACGTAAGCGCAGCGTCGAATACACGCCCTCTTTTGCAACCAGCTGCGCCGATGCACCTGCGCTACGCGCCAGCTGGGCACCCTTGCCAATTTTCAGCTCAACGCAGTGAATCGTTGTACCAAGAGGGATATTCCGCAACGGCAACGTGTTACCAACTTTGATTGGCGCTTCTGGCCCCGACAGGAGCTCCTCACCAGCATTAACGTTTTGCGGCGCGACAATATAGCGTCGCTCGCCATCAGAGTAAAGCAACAGAGCGATATGCGCGCTACGATTCGGATCGTACTCGATGCGTTCAACCTTCGCAGGTATCCCATCTTTCATACGCTTGAAGTCAATAATCCGATAGTGCTGCTTATGACCGCCACCGCGATGACGAACAGTAATCCTGCCCGTGTTATTACGGCCCCCGGATTTTGATTTTTTCTCTAGCAATGGCGCGTAAGGCGCTCCTTTGTGCAAGTTGTCATTTTTGACGCTTACTACAAAGCGGCGGCCCGCCGAAGTTGGTTTTGTCTTTACTAAAGCCATCTCTAATATCCGTTATCCGTAATACTTAATCGCGACTGCTAACGATCAGCGAACTGCTACTGAGGCCCAAAAAGCTCAATATCGTTACCAGGTTTCAGTGTGATATAGGCTTTTTTCCAATTGACCCGCTGCCCTAATCGTCCACCAAAGCGCTTTGTTTTACCTTTTACATTTGAAGTCTGAACTGCGTCCACCTCTACTTTGAACATCAATTCAACCGCTTTTTTTATCTCGCACTTATCCGCATCCTTAACAACCTTGAATACAAACTGGTTGCTATGGTCAGCTAAATTGCTGCTCTTTTCAGAGATGACCGGAGCCAACAAAATTTTGGCAAGGCGTTCTTCACTCATCCCAAACGTTCCTCCAGGCTTTTGATGGCTGCCACGGTCATGAGCACATTGTCAAAACCGACAAGCGCGACCGGATTAGCCTCGGCAACTTCGATAACATCAACATTTGGCAGATTACGTGCAGCAAGCACCAAACTCTCATCCAGCGAGTGCGTCACAATCAAAATATTATCAGACAGGTCAAACTGTTTAAGCTTGCCAATCAACTGTTTGGTTTTCGCCGCATCCACTCCAAAATCATCAACCGCAATCAAACGCTTTTGGCGTATCAATTCAGACAGTATCGAGCGCACAGCACCGCGATACATTTTCTTGTTAACTTTTTGAGAGTGATCCAACGGCACTGCTGCAAAGGTCTTTCCGCCACTGCGCCAAATCGGACTTCTCGATGTACCCGCACGCGCACGGCCGGTGCCTTTCTGACGAAAAGGCTTCGCGCCACCGCCGCGAACCTGAGAGCGCGATTTTTGTGCTTTCGTACCAGCGCGTGCACCGGCCAAATAGGCCGTTACCACCTGATGTACCAATGCCTCATTAAACTCTTTGGCAAACACCGAATCAGAAACTGAGAGTGATTCCGCTGAAGAAGTACCGCCTGCTGAGTGAATATTTAATTCCATGGGTGTGCTCCTTTTAGCAACGAGCCTTAACGGCGTGATTGACAAAAACATCCCCGCCTTTCGCGCCTGGCACTGCCCCTTTAACCAAGATCAGGTTTTGCTCTGCATCAACCCGGACAACCTCCAGATTTTGAGCGGTACGGCGCACATTTCCCATGTGCCCTGACATACGCTTACCTTTAAAGACCCGGCCCGGAGTTTGACACTGACCGATAGAGCCCGGCGCCCGATGAGACAACGAGTTACCATGAGTGGCGTCGCCCATAGCGAAATTATGTCTCTTGACGGTGCCCGCAAAGCCTTTGCCAATCGTTGTGCCGGTTACATCTACAAGCTGTCCAACCGTAAAGATGTCGGCTTTTATTTCAGCGCCCAAACTTGCTTTTTCTACTTCTGTTTCATCAACGCGAAACTCCCAAACACCGCGTCCGCTCTCTACACCAGCCTTCGCAAAGTGCCCGGCCATCGGTTTGGTAATCCGCGAAGGACGACGCTTTCCGGTCGCAACCTGTAGAGCGCAATAACCATCGCTCTCTGCACTTTTAACCTGCGTGATCTGGTTGGGCTCAACCTCAATCACAGTCACAGGAATAGAAGCACCCTCTTCAGTGAAGATACGGGTCATTCCACATTTACGACCAACTAAACCAAGCGCCATTGTCGTTAAACCTCAAACTTATCCAAACTCATGATTCTTAAGACCACAAACCTGCGGCTCTAACTACTCCGCAATCCGAAGCCACGATCAGTTCAACTTGATCTGCACGTCAACACCCGCAGCCAAATCCAACTTCATCAGTGCATCAACGGTCTTCTCAGAAGGGTCCACAATATCCATCAGGCGCTGATGCGTTCTGATCTCATATTGGTCACGCGCGTCTTTGTTAACATGCGGAGAGATCAACACGGTGAAGCGCTCCTTCCTTGTCGGCAGAGGAATAGGCCCAATGACATACGCACCAGTACGTTTTGCGGTTGCCACGATCTCGCTTGCAGATTGGTCGATCAAGCGATGATCAAAACCCTTCAAGCGAATTCGTATTTTCTGATTTGCCATGCTTCACTCTCAAAATTTGACTGTACGAACAAACTAAACCCAAGCTTCTGATGTCACTCGATGATCTTAGCAACCACACCCGCGCCGACAGTACGACCACCTTCACGAATCGCAAAACGCAGTCCATCTTCCATCGCGATCGGCGCAATCAGGC
>JAADGQ010000005.1 GCA_013152295.1 Gammaproteobacteria bacterium
CCTCTTTACTGGAAAACGCCTGCTTAATCTTGCTGGTACGCCCATCAGCATAGGTGGGCGAAATAAAAACAGGCTTGCCCACTTCAGCGCCTGCACCACTGAGCAGATCCACAACCGATGCATCGCCATAGCTTTTTGCGATAGAGAGCGCCGTATCGGTATTGGGCCGTTTGACGTTAACGTCGGCGCCACTATCGAGCATCAGACGCACGACGCTTGCCCAATCACCATCGCTGCCAAGCAGGCCGTGGCGAGCAGCGTACATCAATGGTGTGTAGTTGCTGGTCTCGGAAAAGCGCCTCTCCTTGCTCTGGATATTCGGTGATGCACCCAGCTCCAGCAGCAGTGTCGCAGCATCAATATGGCCATATTTCAGCGCGACAAACAGCGCGCTTTCACCGATCTCGTTTTTGTGTTGAATATCACCGCCAGCGCTATTCAGCGCACGCAGCACATCCACATAACCTTTTTCCGCCGCCGCAATCAGCGCGGTATCACCGTCACTGTTTGCTGCATTGCTGTCCGCTCCAGCCTGCAACAGCATATCGACAACAGCTGCGTGGCCCGCCCCGGCGGCAACAATCAACGCGCTGTTACCCGCGTCGTCGCGACTCTCCACATCAGCGCCATCACGCAGTAATGAACGCAATGCGGCCTGCTGACCAAAGCGCGCAACCTGAAGAATCTGCGGTGCAGCGCGCCCCGATACAACTGGCGCAGCCGCTGCGGCACTGGATGCAACAGCCTCTCCACCATCCTGCGGCGCCAACAGTGCAACCAACTCTGGGTGATTTTGTTTGCGCGCAATGGCCAAGGCCGTCTCGCCGTTAGGCCGTTTGATGTTGGCATTGGCGCCGTTATCGAGCAGCAGCTGCGCGATCTCTTGCCAGTCACCCTGCCCACCTCTTGATCCCCGCTGTGCGGCGTACATCAGCGCCGTAAAACTGCCGGTCGCATCGTGGCGATCAGCAAGGCTCTGCGCATCAACCGGCGCACCGCTCTCCAGCAACAGACGCACCACTGCCGCAGAGCCACTCTTCACACCCTCGTGCAATGCAGTCTCGTCACGGTTATTGGCCGCACGCACATCGGCTCCTGCCGCCAGCAATGTTTTCACGATGTCGGCATGGCCGCTACCTGCCGCCGCCATCAGCGGCTGCCACCCTTGATAGCTGCGCTTATTGACATCAGCGTCTTTGGACAACAGCAGCTCGACAATCTGCTTCTGCCCACCTTCGGCGGCAACAGTCAGTGCTGATTTGCCAACACCATCCGTCGCGTTAACGCTGACGCCCTGACTGAGTAACGACTCGACTTCGCCGGCATGACCGTACTTGATCGCAACAAACAGCTGCACAGGATTAATGTGGGAAGCGCCGGAGGAGGTAGCACGAGCCATCTGACGACTACCATCACTGCCACTCGCGTGCTCCAGCAACGCCACTACGTCACTCATCCCGTGCTCGCGCGCAATCGCCAGCGCATCTTCACCATTCCAGCGACGCACGCTAGGGTCTGCCCCTTTGTCAATCAGTGCCTGCGCCAGACCGGACCAGTTGCCGTCAATATCGCGATCGAGCAGACCGTGGCGTGCGACAAACATCAGCGGCGTATAGTCTCCGCCCTCATCGAACCGCCCGCCCTGCATACGCGCACTGGGCGACGCGCCGTTATCCAGCAACAGAAGCGCGGCATCGATATGGCCATAGCGAATAGCTGCAATCAGCGCTGTCTCGCCCTGCTGGCCCGCGTTATTAACATCGCTACCAGCACTCAGCAGCAGATTCATCACCGGCAGATGGCCCTTCTCTGCAGCGAATTTGAGCGCCGTATCACCATTTTTATTTTTGGCACCAACACTGGCACCACGCCGCAGCAACAATTTGATGATCTTTTCACGCCCCTCCCCTGCCGCCCCCATCAGCGCGGTATTGCCCGCATTGTCGCGCGCATTGACGCTAGCACCCTGATCAAGCAGAGTACGCACCACTCGCTCCAGCCCGAAGCGGGCGGCGAGGATGACGCGCATGGGATCAAACACATCGCCCGCATCCAGATCTGCTGTACCGCCCCCAACGCTGCGCTCCTTGGCGGCTAGCGCCAGTGTCTGCAGAGGCGTCTGCCCACTGAAGCGTGTCTGCCCGGTAGCGTTAGCAGCATTAACAGGCGAGTGGAAGGTGAATAGAACGGTGATAGTAAATATAGATAGAGAGAAGATGGATACGGTTGGTCTATTAGTTATAAATCTCAAGGCCCTACCTCCCGCTTTTGGTTTTTCTTTAGTTATTAATACCCGATTAGGCACGTATACTACTCCTCCCCCACTAAAAGGTCACTTTAAAAAATGCGGAGATTTCCGTGCAGCCAGTCACACTTCAAGCGCTGAAACCGGGTTGTAAACAAATAGTTACACCTAGTACCGAGAGCCCTGGCTCAAGGTGTCAATTTGCTTGACGCACTCACCACAATGCAGTGGCGTGAACCGGCGTGGCTACTGCTCGCCTTGCTGCCACTGTTCGCGTGGCTGTGGCAATACGGCAAGCGCGCCAAGATGGACTTCAGCAGCAACCCCACCGTCAAAAAACGTCTCGAACGCTACGCCGAACCACACCTCTGGCCATGGCTCATCGTTGCGCCACAAGGTCGCCCATCTTCACCGTGGTGCTATTACACAGCCTGGACAATGGCGGCTATCGCCCTTGCCGGTCCCAGCCTGCTGCTCTCTGACGACGAACACCGGGAGCGTCGCGGCATCGACATCGCGGTTGTCGTCGATATATCCCCTTCCATGCGTGTGCGCGATCTGCAACCCGACCGACTGAGCCGCGTGCAACAGGAGCTTACCGATTTTGTCGCACTGCTCAACGGCGACCGCCTGGCACTGATCGCGTTCTCCGCCAACGCCTACCCGGTGCTGCCGCTCAGCCATGACTACGGCGCATTTCTCCACTTCGTCACAGCACTCGATCCTGCGCTGGCCAAGCTGCACGCATCGATGCCAGGCAGAGCCCTGACACTCGCAGCCAGCCAACTGCAACGCAGCCGCTACGCAGGCAAAGCAGTGATTCTGCTCAGCGATGGTGACAACATTGATGACGATGCGCTGTCCGCCGCGCAGACGCTGCGACAACAGCAGATTCCGCTGTTCGTCATTGGGATCGGCACCACAAGCGGCGGCCCAATCCCCGGTGACGATGGCCGTTTTATCGAATATGGGGGTGATATTGCACGCTCAACGCTCAACCGCCCAAACCTTGGAAAACTGGCGCAAAACGGCGGCGGAGACTACTTCGAGCTGAGTCACGACAACAACGAGTGGCAGCAGCTGTTAACGGCGCTGCGCAGCTCGACGCAGGAGAACAGCTACCCGACACACTTTCAGCCCCAACGCTACGAACTCTTTCCCTGGTTCATCGCGCTCGGCCTGCTGCTGTTTTTAATCGATGGCGCACGCCGTGCAGCGACACTGCCTTGCCTGCCAATCGTCGCAACGGCAATGCTCTCGCTGCTGCTGGTTTTACCCTCCACTGGCAACGCCAACCCACTGCGCGAGTGGCAAGCCTATCGAGCACTGCAACAGCAGCGCTACACCGAAGCAGCCGCACTCTACCAGCAACTCAACAGTTTTGAGGGCGCACTTGGCCACGGCGTAGCTGCCTACCGATTGCAACACTGGGATGAAGCCAGCGCTGCTTTCGATAAAGCACTACGCCTCGCGCAGAACAGCCACCAGCGCGCCACGGCGGCCTATAACCTCGGTAACGCACAAGCTCAGGCAGGGCAACTTGATGCCGCTGTCAGCGCCTACGAAAGTGCACTAAAATGGCAACCTTTGCACCCGCGCACACAGGGCAACCTGCGCCTTGTCAAAGAGGCGCTGCTGCAACACCGTGCCGGCCAACGGGACAACCCACAAGCCCCGGCACTACGCAGCGGCATGGCAGATATCGAACAGGCCGACAAAACAACGCCTCAGCAGCGCCCGACACCGCCCAACAGGCGCGACAACAAAGCGCTGCGCTCGGCGCAGCAGCAGATGAACACACTAAAAGATGACACACAAACGCTACTGCGTTTTCGTTTCGCAGAAGAGGACAGACACAACGTCATGCCCAGCAAAGAACGACCGTGGTGAAACCGTGATCAGAAAAACGCTCTATCTGCTGATGCTGCTCGGCGCTGCGGTCGGCGAAGCGCAGGGAGCAACACTGAGCGCCGAAGTGGACCGTAACGAACTGGTGATGGGTGAATATGTCACCTTCAAGCTTTCGTTGCTCAACAGCGATACCCGGCTGCGCGCCGAAGGGGTATCTCCCAACGTCGACCTCACCCTGCTCAGCGACGATTTCGAACTCGGTGTGCCGCGTGCCGAAAACCGCTTTAACATTCAGCGCAGCCGTGGCCGCTCGACCTCATCCATCACCATAGAACTGTTTCCCCGCCAACCAGGCGAGCTGACCATTCCGTCGTTTCAGGTCGATGGTCTCAGCAGCGATGCCATCACCATTAGCGCCCGACCACGACCACTACAACCCGCACCAGAAGTTTTTATCCGTAGCGGCGCGTCAACCACCACGCCGTGGCTCGGCGAGCAGGTCACGGCCTACCTCGACATCTACCACCGCATCGCCATCGATAGCGCACGCCTCGGTGCCGATCCGGAATTTGAATCAAAAACCGAACTGAACGGGTTGAAAAAACTACCCCTGAAAAAACTGCCCACAGTGGAGCGTCACGAACAGCAACAGGGCTTCGACTACTCAGTGATGCGCGTCACCTGGGCCTTTCATGCCACTACACACGAACCACTCACCCTCTATCTACCCGACCTGTGGATCACCACGACAGACGGCCAACGTTTGCGCTTTCCTGCCCAAGTGCACCACATCAGCACAAAACCACTGCCGGATTATCTCCCTGCCGGGCTGCCTGTTGGCACGCTGACACTGCAGCAGAGCGCTATCACCACACCGATCCGCGCCGCTGAAACAGCGCTGTGGAACATCCGCATCAACACCACAGCGCTAGAGAGCACACTGCCGCAACAGCTGCCGATGCTGCAATCCACCAACCGCTACCAGCTCTATCACGACCGCCCACGCATCACCACTGACGCCACCAGTGCTGACGGTTTGCGCCATCGCGCTACTTATAATATCTCGCTGCTGCCCCACCAGTCAGGAGCGCTCACCACACCCGATATCGAGATCAACTACTTCGACAGCCACCTCGGCATACTCAGTACTGCCCGGCTGCCGGGCCAACAGATCATGGTGGGTGCCGCACTCAGCAACACTAAAACAGCACCCAACCAACCAGCATCCGGCGCGCGCGCCACTGCTAATTCGCAGGCATGGTGGCAACCACTGGCCCTGGCACTCGGTGCCGGATGGCTGCTCTCTCTCGCCGCCTTTGCTGTGTACGCTAAAAAGCAACGGCAACAAAAAAGAGCAGCCGCTCCCTCTCTCGTCCCCTCCCCTTCAGCGCACACTCAAAAGCACTGTCACCCACAACAGCAACTGCTGCTCGATGCCTTTGCATCACGCACGCTGCAACAAGGGTTACAGCGCTGGCAACAACAGCACGGTGATGATATCGAGATCAGCAACTGCGTCAAAGCCGTTCAAAAGCAGTGCTACGGCAACGGTCCCACAGTCGATATGCAGACCGTATCAACCATCGCAACAAAGATCTGCAACACCCCACCTCGTACCAATAACACACCAAGCCCCTGGCACCCGAAGAGCTTCAGCCGCAGCATCGAACAGCCCAGCACCCAGCACTGACACCGCCGACCACATGTGAAGTAAAGTCCGCCGCAGAGCTGACGCTATAGCTCCTACAAACAGTTTTTCTGTAGCAACTGCAACACATTAAAAGAGGAACACAGCCCATGCATGGACTCTTCGCCCCCGCTGCCGCACTGATGAATCAGCTCAAATATGGCCGCAAAATGGTGCTGATCTCGGCGGTCTTCATGCTGCCTCTCGTCGTCACCGCTTACATGCTGCTCTCTAGAATGAACGTAGACATTGAGTTTTCGGAAAAGGAGCAGCTCGGACTGGAGTATATTCAGCCACTACGCCAGCTGGTGCAGCATCTGCCGCAACACCGGGGTGCGACCAACGCTTACCTGAAAGGCGACAAAAGCTTTAAAGACAGAGCGCTCGCTGTGCGCGCAAAGATCGCTCAAGAGATCAACGCCATCGACACAGTGAACAGCCGCCTAGGTGATCAACTCAACAGCACGCAGAGATGGAGTGCTCTCAAAGCACAGTGGATGGAGCTGAAATCGAGCGCATTTGAGCTAAAACCCGAAGACAGCTTTAGTCGTCACACCCAGCTCATCGAAAAAGTACTTGAGATGTTCACCTTCATCGCGGATCAATCCAACCTGGTGCTCGACCCACAGATCGACACCTACTATCTGATGGATGCCATTGTCACCCAGCTGCCCGATGTGAGCGAACTCATGGGGCAGATGCGCGGTGCCGGTGCTGGGTATGCCAGTACCGCCGAGATCACTCCGCGCAACGCGGCCAGACTGGAACTTTTGCTGGGCAAGACCCAGGACCATCTGAAAATAGCTGAGCGTGGGTTAAATATCGCCTTCAAAGAGAACCCCAATACACAGCGAGCGCTGGGCGATAAACTGAAAAAAGCGGTGAGTGCAGGCGAGCAGTTTTTACTGGTCACCCGAAGAGACATTGCGCAGGCAGAGAGTATCGATCTTGATGCAAAGCAGTATTTCGCACTGGGTAGCAACGCCATCGACAGCATATTCACACTCTACGACGCAACACTACCCGAACTGGAGCTACTGATAAACGAGCGCATCGACGATCTGAAGCTTGATAGCTATACCGAGATGGGCATCACCATCACATCTCTGCTCGCTGCCATCTACCTCTTTATGGGGCTCTATCACTCCGTCATCAATGGCATTGACGCACTGAAAGAGGCATCGCAAAAACTGGCCGCCGGAGAGTTGACAACACGGGTCGCGATACAGTCCAAAGATGAGGTCGCCGAGGTGGGCGACGCCTTCAATGAGATGGCCGACCAGTTCAGCACCGTCATTCGCGAGGTCGCAACATCCACCAACGAGCTAGGCAGTGCCGCTGAACAGATGAGCACTACCGCCGGACAGACCAGCGCCGGACTTGATGAGCAGCGTGCGCAAACGGAACAGGTCGCCACCGCCATTACCGAGATGACCTCCACCGTACAAGAGGTGGCGCGCAACGCCGAAGAGGCGTCACGCGCGGCATCGGAGGCCGACCGCGAAGCGACCAATGGTCAAACTGTGGTGTCGGAAACCATCGAAGCGATCAGAAGCGTCGCCCAGGAGGTCGAGCGTGCCTCCCAGGTCATCCATACCGTGGAGCAAGATAGTGAGAGCATTGGCTCAGTGCTGGATGTGATCAAAGGCATCGCCGAACAGACCAATCTGCTCGCTCTCAACGCTGCCATCGAAGCGGCGCGAGCGGGAGAGCAGGGTCGCGGTTTCGCCGTTGTCGCCGATGAAGTACGCACTCTGGCCAGTCGCACGCAGGAGTCTACCCACGAAATTCAGGAGATGATCGAGCGCTTGCAGACCGGCTCGGTCGATGCCGTACAGGCGATGAAGAAGGCGCATGAGCGCGCCGACAGCACAGTGAAACAGGCGACCCGAGCGGGAGAGTCACTGGAGACTATCACCCGATCGGTCAACACCATCAGCGATATGAATTCACAGATCGCCAGCGCAGCGGAGGAGCAGAGCGCTGTATCGGAAGAGATCAATGCCAACGTGGTGAGTATCAGCAATGTGGCGGACCAGACTGCGGGTGGTGCTGAGCAGACCAACCAGAACAGCGCCAGACTCAATCAGCTGTCACACCAGCTCAATGCATTGGTGGGGCGCTTTAATACCTAGTAGGCTGGCAACTTATTGAAAATTCAGGCGTGCCTGCCTCAAGCGGGCGCGTCTGAATGCCATTTTTCGCAAAAACTATGAACTGCTCTGTTTAGCCTCCAACCGTTTCGACGGCCGCTTTTTTCGGGTCTCCTCACCGCGTAGCCTCGCAGCGGCTTTGTCCAGCACCCCATTGATAAATTTATGGCTCTGGTCGGCGCCAAAGGCTTTGGCCAGTTCGACACCCTCGTTGATCACCACGCGGTACGGTATATCTTTGCGAAAGTGGAGTTCATAGACGCTGATACGCAGAACAGCCTGCTCAACCGGATCGACCTCTTCGAGAAGGCGATCAAGAAACGGTTCGATACTCCCATCCAGCACCCCGATATTCTTCGGAACACCGTAGAGCAGCTCGCGAAAATAGTCGAGGCTCGCCTTCGCCACATCCTGCTGGGTTAAAAAATCCTTTTCAACGCGGGCGATGTCATGGCCGGTCAACTGCCACTGATAGAGTGCCTGAAGGGCATTGCGACGAGCTTTACTGCGTGCGCGACTCATGGTGTCTCATCCATACGATATAATTTCACTCTTTTTCTAACCCAGCTGTTTGAGCAGGTTAACCATTTCGATCGCCGACAACGTAGCTTCAATGCCTTTGTTGCCTGCCTTGGTACCGGCGCGCTCAATCGCCTGCTCGATGGTATCCACCGTCAACACGCCGAATGCCACCGGCACGCCGAACTCCATCGACACACCGGCGATGCCTTTAACACACTCTCCGGCAACGTATTCAAAATGGGGCGTACCGCCACGAATCACGGTTCCCAGCGCGATAATCGCATCGTACTGCTCACTGGCAGCAAGGCGCTGCACAGCCAAAGGGATCTCAAAAGCCCCCGGCACATAGACGACGCGAATCTGTGCCTCTTTGGTGCCATGGCGCAACAGCGTATCGACAGCGCCCTGCAGCAGGCGATCAACGATAAATTCGTTAAAGCGACCGGCAACAATGGCAAAGCGCGCGCCATCAACCACTAAATCACCCTGCACTGTTTCAATCGTATTCATCTCAATTAGACCTTGATTCTGTTAACCCGAACATTTCTGTTCATCTTGCGCAGCGGCAGCGCAATCGACATATTCAACGACTTCCAGACCAAACCCTGAAAGACCGTGCAATTTTTTGGGCGCGCCCAGTACACGCATCTTGCGCACGCCCATATCGGCCAAAATCTGCGCGCCTAAGCCATACATGCGCATATCGCTACCCGCAGGCGCGGCAGGCAAATCGACACCTTCATCGTGCAATTGATAATGACGCAAGCGCCGCACCAACCCTTTTTCATCCTCTTTTTTGCGCAAGATCACCACCACCCCGGCACCCGCTTCGGCAACGGCGCACAGTGCTGACTTTAACGGCAAACCCTCTTCCCGCGAGCCACCCAACATGTCGCCGATGCTGTTTTGTACATGCACCCGCACCAGCGTCGGCAGATGCTGCTGCACGGTCCCCATCGCCAACACAAAATGGACCAAGCCATTCAGTGCATCGTGATACGCCACCAACCTGAAATCGCCGTACTCGGTGGGCCAGTGGCACTCTGCCACACGCTCCAGTGCGCTTTCATGGTCGATGCGATAGCGGATCAGATCGGCAATGGTGCCAATCTTCAAACCGTGCTCCTTGGCAAAGCACTCCAACTCAGGGCGACGCGCCATGGTGCCATCTTCGCTCAATATCTCAACAATCACAGCTGCGGGCTCAAAACCGGCCAGACGAACCAGATCACAACCACCTTCGGTGTGCCCGGCGCGCGACAGAACCCCGCCGGGCTGGGCCATCAGTGGGAAAATATGACCCGGCTGAACAATATCGGCTGGTTTGGCGCCGTCAGCCACCGCAGCGCGCACGGTGGCCGCACGATCAGCGGCGGAGATGCCCGTCGTCACCCCCTGCGCCGCCTCAATCGAAACTGTGAAGTTGGTCAGATGTTTACCATCGGTGCCCGCCACCATCAAGGGCAGATCGAGCTGTTTGCAGCGCTCTGGCGTCAGCGTCAGGCAGACCAGACCACGACCGTAGCGCGCCATAAAGTTGATATCTTCGGCCCGGGTACAGGCCGCCGCCATCAACAGGTCGCCTTCGTTTTCGCGATCTTCGTCGTCCATGATCACCACCATTTTGCCCTGGCGCAGATCCTCGACAATCTCTTCAACCGTATTCAAAACCATATCTCAACATTTCATATTAACGGTTAGCAAAACCGTGCTCGGCCAAAAATGCCCGGTCGACAGTCGGACTTGCAGCGGGAGTTGCCGCCGCGTCACTGCCCAGCATCAAACGCTCCAGATAGCGCGCAATCAGATCCACCTCAAGATTAACCGCGCTGCCCGCTGCGTAGTCACCGATGATTGTTTCACGCTGCGTGTGCGGCACAATATTCAGCTCAAATTCGCTGCCATGAACAGCATTGACCGTCAGGCTCACGCCATCGACACAGACCGAGCCCTTGGCGGCGATATATCTGGCCAACTCAGCCGGTGCGCGAATCAGCAGATGCAACGACTCGCCACGCTCGCTGCATGTCACCACCTCACCCACGCCGTCGACGTGACCACTAACCAGATGGCCACCCAGACGATCGCTGGCCAACAACGCTTTTTCAATATTGACGCGGCTGGCCACAGCCAGTGCGCCGGTCGTCGTGCACGCCAGCGTCTCAGCGGAGACATCAGCGCTGAAGCCACTGCCATCAAAAGTCACCACCGTGAGACAGACACCGTTAACCGCAATGCTGTCGCCGAGCTGCACATCGCTAAGATCTAACTTGCCGCTGGCAATGCGCAAGCGTGCGTCATCGCCGCTGCGCTGGAGCGCCGCCACACTGCCCACGGCTTCTATAATTCCGGTAAACATTCGTATCGACCTCTAAATCCAACAACCATGTAGCCTGGGTTGAGGTACGAAACCCAGGGGAGAACGTAACACCACCCTACCCGGACGCCCCGACAGGCCGCAAAGTCATGCGCACATCATCACCCACCATACGCACCTCCTTGAATTCCAGTTGAATGCGTTGCTCCATGGCATCCATCCCCGGCAGCTGAAACAGTGACCGTGCATCGCTGCCCATCAGATGCGCTGCCATATAAACAACCAGCTCATCAATCAACCCCTGCTGCATCATGGCACCGCTCAGTGTCGGCCCCGACTCGATCAGCAGATCATTAATACCGCGCTCAGCCAACAACGTCAGCAGATGATTTAAATCAATACGCTCGCTACCGTCAGCGGCCAAGCGCACCAGCTCAACAGCGACACCGCTCTGCTCCAGCTCGCAACAACGATCACGCTGTTTTTCGAGCGCCTGCGCTGATGTGACGATCAGTGTCGGCGCGGCGCCATTTAAAATGTGTGCATCCGCCGCAATGCGCAGGCGACTATCGAGCACCACGCGCAGTGGCGCAGCGAACACGTCGACGGCAACATCGCGCACGGTCATCTGTGGGTCATCTGCAAGCACCGTGTCGATGCCGGTCACCACTGCATCGCTACGCGCCCTCAACAGATGCACGTCACGTCGCGCCGCTGCGCCGGTGATCCAGCGACTGCTGCCATCGGCCATGGCGGTGCGGCCATCCAGACTCATCGCCAGCTTGCAGCGCACAAAAGGACGCTGACGGCGCATCCGTGAAATAAAGCCGGGGTTAAGCGCCTCCGCCTGTTGCTGCAACAATCCACACGAAACCGCAATGCCCGCGCGCTGCAACTGCTGCAAGCCCTGCCCTGCCACCTGCGGATTAGGGTCTTGCATCGCCACCACCACCCGTGCCACCCCAGCCGCAATCAGGGCTGCGCTGCATGGTGGTGTTCGACCCTGATGACAACAGGGCTCCAGCGTCACATAAGCGGTGCAACCACGCGCGCGCTCCCCCGCCATGTTGAGCGCGTTCACTTCGGCGTGCCCCTCACCAGCACGCAGATGCCAGCCCTCACCCACCACCGCACCATCACGCACCAACAGACAACCGACAACCGGGTTCGGCACCACCGTGTAGCGACCACGTTGCGCCAAACGCAACGCACGAGCCATATGGCGGTGATCATCCATGCTAAACATAGCGCGCATCACTGCTCACAACGCTTACTTTTTTGCCCCGCTCTCTTCCATACCTGGGCTGCTCTCCAGACGATCGATCTCTTCGCGGAACGCATTCACATCCTGAAAGCTGCGGTAGACTGATGCAAAGCGCACATAGGCCACGGCATCCAGTTCGCGCAGCGCATCCATCACCCATTCGCCGAGTACCGGCGACTCAATCTCCCGCTCAGCCGCAGCACGCAAACGGTGTTTGATCTTATTCACCGCCGCATCGATATCTTCAGTGCTCACCGGCCTTTTTTCCAGCGCGCGCAACATCCCCGCACAGAGCTTGCTCTCATCGAAAGGCTCGCGGCTACCGTCACTCTTGACGATGCGCGGCATCACCAGCTCGGCCGTTTCGTAGGTGGTAAAGCGCTCGCCACAACAGGTGCACTCGCGCCGCCGCCGCACCGTATCCCCCTCACCACCGAGGCGTGAGTCGATAACCTTGGTATCTGCAGCAAAACAGAACTGGCAGCGCATCAGAGATCTCTATCTATTTTGCGAGCTGAAAAAGTGGCGTCAGCCGTAAACCGGAAACTTCCCGCACAGCTGCAGCACGTCAGCCTTGACTCGGGCAATCGTCGCGCTGTTGTCAACGTCATCCAGTATGTCGCAGATCCAGTTTGCCAGTAACTGAACCTCATCCGTGCCAAAACCGCGAGTGGTGACCGCCGGGGTGCCGATACGAATGCCGCTGGTGACGAAGGGTGATTGCGGGTCGTTGGGCACACTGTTTTTGTTGATGGTGATATTGGCGGCGTCGAGCGCGGCGTCGGCGGCTTTGCCGGTCATCCCTTTATCGATGAGATCGACCAAAAACAGGTGGTTGTCGGTGCCGCCGGAGACGATGTTGTAGCCACGCGCGATCATGGTATCTGCCATTGTCCGCGCGTTTTTCACCACCTGCTGTTGATAGATTTTGAACTCCGGCTGCAGCGCCTCTTTAAAGGCCACGGCCTTGGCGGCGATGACATGCATTAACGGGCCACCCTGGGTACCGGGAAAGACCAGCGAGTTGAGTTTCTTCTCAATCTCGGCATTGGCGCGTGCCAAAATCACCCCGCCGCGCGGGCCGCGCAGTGTTTTATGGGTAGTAGATGTGGTGACATCGGCGATCTGTACCGGGCTCGGGTAGCAATCGGCCGCGATCAAGCCGGCAACGTGGGCCATATCCACAAACAGATAGGCGCCCACTTCATCGGCGATATCGCGAAAGCGCTGCCAGTCAACAACACGCGAGTAGGCGCTGAATCCGGCAACGATCATCTTCGGCTGATGTTCGCGAGCCAGCGTCGCGACCTGCGCGTAGTCGATCTCGCCCGTCGCATCATCCAGACCGTATTGAATGGCATTAAATATTTTGCCGGAGAAATTAACCTTGGAGCCGTGCGTCAGATGGCCACCATGAGCCAGACTCATCCCCAAAATGGTGTCACCCGGCTTGAGCAGCGCCAGATAAACCGCCGCGTTAGCCTGTGAGCCCGAGTGCGGCTGCACATTGGCGTAGTCGGCGCCAAACAACGCTTTCAAGCGATCGATGGCCAGCTGTTCCACCACATCAACATGTTCACAGCCACCGTAATAGCGCTTGCGCGGGTAGCCTTCTGCATATTTGTTGGTAAGCACGGAGCCTTGTGCTTCCATTACACAGGGACTGGCATAATTCTCAGAGGCGATCAGTTCGATGTGCTCTTCCTGGCGCTTGGCTTCGTTCGCCATCGCCTGCCACACATCAGTATCAAAATCGGCTATGGATAATTCTCGTGAAAACATTGACCTACCTTCTATATACGGCTGCGAAAAAAGAGCGCAATGATAACCGATAGCGGATGAATATCCTAAACGCCGAGAAGGGAGAGAGGGGCGCAGCCAAAGAGAACGCTGCAACAGCGCTGCACATCAGGGGGCGATACGCTTTGCGCGAATCAAACCGTCGTAATTGCCATCCACAGAGACGCGATAACCGTTGATATCACTCCGCGCGATGAAGATGTGATCTTCATACCAGAGCGGCACATAAGGCAGCTCTTCGTGCAGGTGATCTTGCAGCATCTGATACTGCCAGGTCTGGAAAATCAGGCTGGCGGAGCCCTCCGCCTCTTCAATGAACTCATCGGCACGCGCACTGTTGTAGCGACCACGATTGGCGCCGCTGGGTGGCACTGCGCTGCTGTGAAAAACGTAGCGGAAGATATCCGGACTTTTGATACCCACCCAGCTCAGGCTGTACATCTGAAAGCGACCCGCCTTGATATCGCCGTAGAATGTTCCCCAGTCGTAGCTGCTCAGTTCAACCTTGATGCCCACGTCAGCAAGCTGACTCTGTATCACCGTCGCCAGGCGGATGCGAAACGGGTCGTTGGAGGTTTTGTAGCTAATGACCAGCGGTTTGCGCGCATCATAGCCCAACGCTTTGATCATCTGCCGCGCCTTGTCGGGATTGTATTCATAGGGCTGCAGATGGCTGTTACCTGCCCAGTGCTGCGCAGGCAGCAGTGCTTCGGCAGTGCGCGCCGCACCTGCCCAGAGATATTTAATGATCGCCTCACGATCGATGGCGTGGGCGATCGCCTCTCTCACCTCAGCACGCCCCACCACCGCGTCGGCCATATTAAAACCGAGATAGGTAAAATTCGATCCCTGGCTCTTTATTATCTGGAGCTGCTCTTTTTCTTGATTAGAAAGGTAGGCAACCAACTCGCTGGGCAGGTTATTTTGCAGCATGTCGATCTCACCGCGCAGCAGTTTCAACACACGTACGGTAGGATCTTTGACGTGGATAAACTCCACCTGCTGCTGATCAGCGATACGCAACAAGCGCAGCTGCCCGGCCTGTGGCCAGTCAATAAATTTGAAATAGCCACTGCCCAGCGGCTCGCGGTTGAAAGGGTGACCGGCGGCGATCTGCTGGCGAGGCAGAATACCGATGGTGAGCCGACCGGGAAACAGCATGTCCTCTTTTGTCAGGTAGAAATCGACAGTGTTGTCATCAGGGGCATCGATACGGCTGATCAACGCCAGTGCGCCACGATGAGGTGACGCATTTTTCTCATCCAGAATCGAGTCGTAGGTCGCCTTCACATCCGCGGCAATCAGACGCTGACCATTGACAAATTGCCGCCCCGCTTCGCCCAACGTAAAGCGATAGTGGCGGGCAGTGACGACCTCCCAGCTCGCCAGCTCAGGCACGGGCAGCGACACGCTGTCGAAATCGACCAAACGACGATAGAGCAGGCGGTTGATGCGCGCAGATACTGCATCGGTGGCAAAACGAGGGTCGAGGGTAATCGGTGCACTGGCAAGACCGAAGCGCAGCGAATCGTGCGAGGTATCATTATTACAGCTGGTCAAACAACTCACCAACAAAAAGAGCAGCACAGCCATCCACAACAGACGCTTCATGGCATGTACCGCACCGTGTTGCTGCAGCGCCGAATACTCGTCACCAATTTTTGTAGGGATGCTTAACCAGGCAGACATTATAGTAACGAGGATCATCAGAGACCTCTTCGCCCAACCACGCAGGTCGCGCAAAGTGTTGTGCTTCGTCCTCCAGTTCGATCTCTGCCACAATCAATCCCGCATTATCACCCTCAAAGAGATCGATCTCCCAGGTGTTACCTTCATGTTCGACGAAGTAGCGCGTCTTTTCGATCAATGGCTGCTCACAGAGTTGATCGAGCATCTCCTGTGCATCAGCTAACGGCAGCGCGTACTCATACTCCATACGGCGGATACCCAGTGTCGCGCTTTTGATGTTGAGGCGCGCCTGCTCTCCCGCAATGCGTACACGCACCGAGCTCTTGTCGTTCCCGGCCAGATAACCCTGACGATAGCGCTTGCTTGAACAGACCTGCTGCCGCCAACTCCCGTTTTTTATCAAAAATTTACGCTCTATCTCTACGCCCATGTTTCGCTCTCTTACCCCCCTCTCCGGCTCTCGCTGCTGATGATGTTTTTCATAGCGCTGTTCATGAGACACCCATCACAAATCCCGGCTCACGCTGACAGGCACGGTGGAACATTAAGGTTCGTTTAAGGGTCATTGGCTACTGTATCTCTCAACATCACTTACGGAGTTCAGCGTAATGCCGATCAATCCAGCCATCAACAACCGACCGCCACCGGGCAGACGCCCGATCCCCATCCATTTTGCAGCTGTGGCTGCCAATGATGCGCAACGCCATACAGTGGAGCACTTTATCCACCAGCAGTTCGCGCGCAGTTACGATGCCGATATCCGCCAATTCATGCCCACACTACTGGCTCAGCGCAATACGTGTGGTCAGCTGAGCGCTGTCGTCGGTATACGTAGCGCAGCGAATGAGAAGCTGTTCCTGGAAAATTACCTCGATCAACCGGTAGAGCATGTCATCACCCAACGTACCGGCCGCACCGTCACCCGTAACAAAGTCGTAGAGATCGGCAACCTCGCCGTTGCCCACGCCGGTGGTGCACACTGGCTGATTATGGCGCTTAGTGTATTTCTTTACGCTGCCGAATACGAATGGGCGGTGTTCACCGCAGTTCCGCGCCTACTCAGCACCTTTCGCAAACTCGGCTTGAACCCCGAACCACTGGCCATTGCCGACAAAAGCCGGATTACCGATGCAGATCAGCAGTGGGGAAGCTACTACGCCAACAACCCGATTGCGGTCTCGATCCACATTCGGCGCGGTGTCGCCGCACTGCAAGCCGCCCTACTACTGGAGCAATTTCAACACAATACGCAGCAGCGCTACCAATCCCAGCAACAGCTGTGGAATAACGCTTACGCGGCAGGAAAAAGCATTGAAACCCCGCCCCTGCAACTCGCCCTGGAGGAGCCTTATCAAACGCTGCACGCCGGGGCGCTATGAACACACTGCTGCACACCCTGCAACAGCACGCCCACGCTCACCCCGATAGCCGCGCACTTGTCGGTACGCATGCAACCATCAGCTACAGACAGCTTATGGACGCCATCGAAAGCTGTCGCTGCTGGCTGATAAAACAGGGGTGCCGCACCATCGCGCTGTTGATGGATAACGATCCGGCATGGGCCGTCATCGATCTCGCAGCACAAACAGCGCACTGCACGCTGGTGCCATTGCCAGCGTTTTTTTCGGACAAGCAGCTGATCCACGCCATGCAAGACGCTGGCGTCGATACTATTATCACTGACCAACCCCAACGCATCGTGCAGCTGGGCAGCACTCATCGCTGGATTGGCAATCAACCCGAATCACTCACTGTTACAGGCAATGAGTACCGATATTTTTCGCTGGAGGCCAACGGTCAAGCTGCTGATTCAACTCAGCAGAGCATGAAAATCACCTACACCTCGGGCACCACAGGTGAACCTAAAGGCGTCTGCCTTGATGACGCAGCGCTCTATCGCGTTGCACATGCGGTGATGGCGCGCACGGCAATAGAGGCGAACCATCGCCACGTCAGCCTGCTGCCCCTGGCAACACTACTGGAGAACAGCGCAGGCCTCTACAGTACGCTGCTCGCTGGCGCCACTGCCGTGCTGCTACCGATGCAGCTGACCGGGATGCAAGGGGCCAGTGGTTTGAATATCAAAAAGATGGCAAATGTGCTGCGCACAGAGTGTGCAAACAGCGCTATTTTGCTACCACAAATGTTGCAAGAGTTAGTGCAAGCGCTGGAATCAAAAGCCATTGCCGCACTCCCTGAGCTGAAGTTTCTCGCCGTCGGTGGAGCACCGCTCTCCAGCCAGCTGCTGCATCGGGCGCGCCAATGCGGGCTACCACTTTACGAAGGTTACGGGCTGTCGGAGTGCGCTTCTGTTGTTGCGGTTAACTGCGCGAACGATCATCGGCCAGGCAGCGTTGGCAAACCACTCGAACATGTTGAGTTGCGTTTCGCCAGCGACGGCGAAATTCTCATCAAAGGCAGTCTGTTTCAAGGCTATCTTGGCGCCGCTGCGCACGACCACAGCCACTACTTTGCCAGCGGTGACATCGGCTATCTCGACGATGACGGCTACCTCTACATCACCGGCCGCAAAAAGAACATGTTCATCACCTCATACGGCCGCAACATCGCACCAGAGTGGGTGGAGAAAGAGCTGATTATTCACCCCGCTATTGCTCAAGCTGCCGTGTTTGGCGAAGGCCAGACCGAGTGTTGCGCTGTCATTGTCGCCGCAGACAAACTGTCGACTGACATGGTAACGATTGCGACACAACAGGTTCAGCAAGCAATCACTCAAACCAATTTGACACTGCCCGACTACGCAAAAATAGCGCAATGGATCTTCGCTGACCGCCCCTTTTCGATGAGTAACGAACAACTTACCGCAACCGGACGACCACGACGCAATGCTATCTGGAGTAGATATGGCGAGCGCCTGAATGCGCGCTATCAACAGTTGTCCACAGCATCAAACTAACACCTAGTGAGGAGAAAGCATGCCTTTCTACAATCAGCTACTGACCCAGACACAGGCGGAACGCGAAACCTTCCGCAAGATTCCAACGCTACAGGCAGGCGTCAACGGGCAACTCAGCATCGCCACTTATGTTCAATTCCTGACCCAGGCTTACCATCATGTCAAACATACCGTGCCACTATTGATGGCCTTCGGGAGCAGACTCCCCGGCTCCATGGAGTGGATGAGAACAGCGACAATCTCCTATATTGAAGAGGAGACGGGCCACCACGAATGGATTCTGAATGATATCCGCGCCTGCGGTGGCGACGCCGATGCGGTGCGCAACGGCCAGCCCAATATGGCCACAGAGATTATGGTGGCCTACGCCTACGACACCATCGCTCGTCGCAACCCGCTGGGCTTTCTCGGCATGGTGCATGTACTCGAAGGCAGCAGCAAAGAGCTCGCCAGTGAAGCAGCACGCCAACTTGGCAGATCATTACAGCTCCCCGACAGCGCGTTTACCTATCTGATCACCCACGGTGAGCTCGATATCAGCCATGACGAGATGTACCAAAACCTGGTGAACAAGCTCACTTCAGACACAGACAAAGAGGCGATTATTCACGCGACAAAGCTGTTCTTTCACCTCTATGGCAACATATTCCGCTCCCTTGAACAACCTCTGGAACAACAGACAGGAGAATGACAATGGAATTAAAAGGGAAACGCATTATCCTGACAGGTGCCGCCGGTGGCATCGGTCAACATGTGGCACAACTGCTGGCGAAAAAAGGAGCCAATCTGATGTTGATTGGCCTCACTGAGCAGCCACTGAAACAGCTCATGGAGCGTATGGATCAACCTGAAAAACACCACTGTCTGGCTGTTGACTTATCGAACAGTGCCAACCTGCAACAGGTCGTTGATCTTAGCATCGAACGGCTAGGCGGTATCGATATGCTCATCAACAATGCAGGCCTGTTGAGCTTTAACCGCTTTAGCGAAGAGGATCCCGCTGCGATTGAACAGCTCTATCGGGTCAATCTACTGGCGCCGGTACTGTTAACGCGCGCGGTGCTGCCCCATATGTTGAAAAATGGCTGTGGCAACATCGTCAACATCGGCTCCATTTTCGGCTCCATCGCTTTCTCCTGTTTCGCTACGTACTCCAGCAGCAAGTTCGGCATTCGCGGTTTTTCTGAAGCGCTGCGCCGAGAGCTGGAAGAGAGCGCTATCAAGGTCAGCTATATTGCCCCCAGAGCAACCCGAACACCGCTGAACAACAGCGCTGTTTATCGCATGTCAGAAGCAGTAAAAATGCCGATGGACAGCCCGGAGCTGGTAGCCAGACAGATCGTCGCGGGTATTGAATGCGAAGCAAAAGACCTCTACCTCGGCAATCCTGAAAGCCTGTTTGTACGCCTTAATGCACTGCTACCAAGATTGGTCGACAGAGCCCTGCGCAAACAGAACCGCATCATGCAACGTTTTGTTTGAATGCTTGTTTAGTTCTACTTTGTCGTATTTGATGTAGGAGCGGCACCTCGCCGCGATTGAGCTTGGCCGCGAGATTCATCGCGGCGAGACGCCGCTCCTACGAAAAAGCTAACAAAGCAGAGTTCACCAAAATATTATCCATCAGGAGAAAACATCATGCTCAACACCATGCGCCTCATCACTCTGCTCACCACACTACTACTGATCACGTCTGTCAGCGCCGCCCCGGCGGCTCCCGTTACCGAGGCGATCAGCGACCTGCAACACCAATGGGCCGTTATCAACTACCAAACAGAGAAAGATAAACAGGAGCAGCGCTTCGAAGTGCTGGCTGACAGTGCTCACGAGGTTAGCGCACGTTATCCACACAGTGCCGAACCCCTAGTTTGGGAAGCGATTATTTTGAGCAGCTATGCCGGTGCCAAGGGTGGATTAGGCGCACTTTCTCTAGTTAAACAGGCACGCGAGCTGTTGCTCAAAGCGGAAGAGATCGACCCCTCAACGCTTTCGGGCTCCATTTATACCTCGCTGGGCAGCCTCTATTATCAAGTGCCAGGGTGGCCGTTATCTTTCGGCGACGATGACAAAGCACGAGCGTATCTGGAAAAAGCGCTCACCATCAATCCAGATGGTATCGATCCAAACTATTTTTATGGTGATTTTCTGATAGAAGAGGGAGAATACGAGCGCGCTACCGAAGTACTGAAAAAAGCACTGGCTGCACCACAACGTGCCAACCGCCCCATTGCTGACACCGGCAGAAAACAGGAAATCAACGCCGCGTTGTTACGGGCCAGCAAGGGTTAAAAGTTAAAAAAACAGAAGGAGAGAGCTGACGATGCGTATTCTGCTGGTTGAAGATGACCCGCAACTGGGTGATGGCATCTGCGTTGGGCTGAAACAGGCCGGCCATGCAGTAGACTGGCTAGAGAGCGGTCGCGCGGCACTACACACCCTCGCCACCGAACTCTTTGACCTCATGATACTGGACTTGGGGCTGCCCGATATCGACGGCATCAGCGTACTTAAAGAGATACGCCGCGACGGCAAGTCGTTGCCGGTGCTCATTTTAACCGCGCGTGACACGGTAATGGACAAGGTTGAAGGATTGGACAGCGGTGCAGATGACTACCTTGTCAAACCCTTCGACCTTGATGAGCTGTGCGCCCGCGTGCGGGCACTAATTCGCCGCCAAGCCGGGCGCAGCTCGGCACTGATCCAACACGGAAATATAACACTGGACCCTGCCGGACACACGGTGTTGCTCGACAACCAAGCCATACCACTCTCTGCTCGCGAATTCAACATCCTGCACACACTACTGGAAAATAGTGGCAGAGTACTATCACGGGAGCGACTCGAAGAGAGCCTGTACGGCTGGGATGACCCACTGGAGAGCAACGCCACCGAAGTACACATCCACCATCTGCGAAAAAAACTGGGCAAAAAACTTATCGTGACGGTGCGTGGTGTCGGCTACATGATTGCAAAAGCCACACACCAACCATCTACGACCCCATCATGACGCGCTCCATCCGCCGGAATTTGCTACTGCTGCTGCTCAGCGCTATCACACTTGCCTGGGCATCGGTCAGTTTCTGGGTCTATCATGACGCTCAGCACGAAATCGAAGAGATCTACGACGCCAATCTTGTCCAAACTGCCAAGCTGCTACTGGTGCTGGTCCGCCACGAACTGTCAGAAGAGAGCAACGAAACCCTGTTGATGAGCGATATGGCTGAGGCCAGCCACAAATATGAAGCGAAGATCACCTTTGCGATTTACCACCCCCAAGGTGCGCTGGATTTCAAAGCCCCCAATAGCCCGAAGTTTTCAAAATCCAGCCAACAGCCAGGCTTTAGCAACGAATTCATTGACGGTTTTTCATGGCGAATTTTTACGCTGAAAGACGCGGACAGTAGCTCGTTGGTACAAACTGCGCACCGCAGCGACGTGCGCCAGGAACTCGTAGAACGAATCACTCAACGTCTGGCCATATTGATGCTCATCTCGCTACCGCCCATCGCGCTGCTGATATGGGTCAGTGTAGGTCAAGGCCTCAAACCATTAATAAAAGTAGCTCATGAGATCGCGTCGCGCTCTCCCGAGCAGCTGCAACCCGTCGCCACCAATACAACACCGACTGAGGTGCAGCCACTCATCAAAGCACTAAACGCCCTATTTGAACGCCTGCAACACGCATTTGATAACGAAAGACGCTTCACCGCTGACGCTGCCCATGAACTACGCACGCCGCTGGCAGGCATCAAAACCCAGGCACAAGTAGCCGCACGGGCAACCGATGCACAGCAACAACAACATGCATTGGAACAGATCACGACGGGCACCACGCGCATGACCCACCTAGTGGAGCAACTACTCACCATGGCCCGTGTTGATGCGACACAATCGATGCCGATGGCCAACGTCGACCTCAGACAGCTGTGTGCAGAAGTGATTACTGAACTCAGCCCGACGGCCGTCGAGAAAGGTATCGACATCAGCCTCGCCAATGAAAATGCGTGGGCAATTAGCGATAAAAACTCGCTAATTTTGCTGCTGCGCAACCTCATCGGCAACGCGATCAAATACACCGAAAATGGCGGAAAAATTATCATTACGGCCCACATGGTCGGTGACAACGCTGTGCTATCCGTGGCCGACAATGGTCCTGGCATCCCCGCAACGCTACGCGCACAGATGTTCGAACGTTTTCAACGTGGCGCAGAAAACAGCAATGGCTCCGGCAGTGGACTGGGCCTATCCATTGTGCAGAGAGTCGCCGAACTGCACAGCGCCACCATTGATCTCGATAGTGGGCTGGACGACCGCGGACTGAGTGTTAACGTCACCCTGCACAACAACCCAGCCTGAACCCGAAAATTTTTACGCAGATCACTTGACCAGACTATGCCTCTTCAGTAACATGCGCAGGCTTCGAGCAACTCGATAGTTTTTCCCCGGTAGCTCAGTTGGTAGAGCGGGTGACTGTTAATCACCTTGTCGCTGGTTCGAGCCCGGCCCGGGGAGCCAATTTATGCACCCTTCATTTGGTCACATCAACTCACGCACAAAGCTCCTTGGCAAGCCATCGTAGGCAATACCAAAGAGCTTTGTGCGTATTAGTGAGCACTCACCAACACCTATCATTTCACTACTACCTCCATCACTCCGGCCTGACAAGCCATTCAAAATTGGGCGCACTCCTCATCCCCACCCTCCTCTCCTGAAAGCCACGCGCTAGCGCACTGGTCAATAAACAAACTGAGAATACATCACAGGGGACAGCCATCTTAAGATTAGCTGAATCTTTCAGGTTTAGAATGGTCACATCACTTGAAAATTACTCAAGTTATGATGGCGTATTGACGTCTAACAGCCTAATAGACTGTCCATTTTTTAAAATTATGTCTACCAGTTAAAGATCGTGCGCTTTGATTTCGTATAATGATATCCATAGATTTCATCTATTTTGAGGGATAATTAATGTCCAGATTTACCAAAACCGGCGTAGGCATCTACGTCGATGCAGCCAATATTCAAATTAATGGTGGATATGGCATGCACTACGACGTGCTCAGAGAGTTCTCTTGCCACGATTCAGGTGATCCGGTGCGCCTCAACTCTTACGTTACTTTCGATGAAAAACGTGCCAAGGTTGATGCCGCGTACAATAATGGCGCAAACAAGTTCTTTTCAACGCTTAGGGATTTTGGCTACAAAGTTATTATTAAAAATTACAAATGGTACAAAGACGAAGAAGGTAACGCTTACGCCAAGGCTAATTCCGATCTGGATATGGCCGTTGATGTGTTGCTACAGTCAGAAAAGCTAGGGCGCGTTCTGCTAGCAACAGGCGATGGTGATTTTGTTCAGGTTGTCAGAGCACTACAAAACCGTGGTTGTCGCGTTGAGGTCGTCGCATTCGATAATGTCTCCTACGACCTACGCAGGGAAGCAGATGTATTTATTTCGGGCTACCTGATCCCTAACTTATTGCCAATCAAGAATCAGACCTCAAATGCCAAATGGGGTGAAGAGGGCTCTCGCGTCAGAGGCATCTGCTACTTCTATAATCGTGAAGCAGGCTACGGCTTTATGCGCTTCATGAAAGAGATCAATGCCGATCTGTGGATCACCGACACACGCCGCGAAGACTCACCCTACCTTTCGGTCTATTTCAACGCGAATGATCTACCCAGTGATATATCTCTCTCCACCATGCCGAGCTATGACACGGTCTTTGAATTTGATGTTAAAAACTCCACGGTTAAAGAGGGGCGCCTACAGGCTTACAACATCAAGGTGATATGACCAACTCCGACGCCAGTCCGGCCCCACAAAAACATAAAGGCCGGGGGGCGTGCAGCAACCCCAGTAACCGCTTTGAACAGTTGAGCCACATCGCGATTGACGATGGCTGGGAGACAGCAGACAACGCACCACCACCGCTGACAACAACACTCAGCGTTGACAGCAGCCGTACCATTATCAATTACAATCAATCACCCGACATTCCATTCGACCGCTCTATCAACCCCTACCGCGGTTGCGAACATGGCTGCATTTACTGCTACGCCCGCCCCAGCCACGCCTATCTCGGCTACTCTCCTGGCCTCGATTTTGAGAGTCAGATCACCTACAAACCCAATGCAGCACAACTGTTACGCGAAGAGATTGGCAAACGCAGCTATCACTGCCAGCCCATCGCACTGGGTGTAAATACCGATGCTTATCAGCCCGTAGAGCGACAACTAAAGATCACACGCCAGATACTGGAAGTTTTGCGCGACCATCAACATCCAGTCACTATCGTTAGCAAATCTTCGCTCATTGAACGTGACATTGATCTGCTCTCAGATATGGCACACGACGGACTGGTGCACGTCATGATCTCCGTAACAACCCTGGATAACCAGTTAAGTCGCCAACTCGAACCACGCGCTGCAGCACCGCAACGACGGCTACAGACAATCGCCACACTCAAGCAAGCGGGAATTCCAGTAGGCGCTCTGTTTGCGCCCGTTATCCCCGTACTGAATGACAGTGAAATGGAGTCTATCGTTGAAGCGTGCAAAAACCATGGCGCCACTATGATGGGCTACGTCACGCTACGCCTGCCTCGTGAAGTCAAAGTGTTATTCAACGAATGGCTTAAGCAATATCACCCACTAAAGCTGGATCACATCTTCAAGCGCATGCGCGACCTTCATAATGGCACAGAATACAGCGCCGATTACGGCAAGCGCATGACAGGCAGTGGCGTTTACGCCGACATGATTGCGCAACGCTTTAGGCTCATTATCAAGCGCTTTAATTTAATCGACCAAACTGAAGCTAAACCACTGAACTGCTCTCGATTTAAGCCTGACCCTCAAGGTGGTGAGCAACTACCACTGTTTTGACTATTTTTAAATCAAAAAAAGGCCACTCACCTGAGTGAGTGGCCTTTAATCTTCGAAAGACAACGTCCTCCAAAAAATAGTGTCGTTAATTCACATCCCGCTAAATTAACTAACCATATCTTTCAATGCCTTTAGAGGCCGAATTTTAACCACTGTAGTTGCAGGCTTCGCCTTAAAGGTGATCATTTCACCGGTAAAGGGGTTGATACCCTTACGTGCTTTTTTAGCAGGTTTCTTGACGGTATTCACTTTCA
>JAADGQ010000002.1 GCA_013152295.1 Gammaproteobacteria bacterium
GAGGGTCTGACCCAGCCCATCGCAACCTACCAGTGGGAGCAACGCATTATCGAGACAAAGGCACAGTGAAAGTGCCGCTTATCAAGCGTTGCTTATGAATAAGCGCTTTTTTCACCACAACAGGGAAAATTAACTGCGAATATTTATGCAGCCATTCATACCGGCAACCCGTAGACTCGTTCAAGCCTTGGCGGAACGAGCGGGGCTTTTCTGCGTATCAATGCCTGATCCGCTTAAAGCTTGATCAGGCCTACGGCAATGTTTTTTGTCTGCGAATATTTACGAAACTATTGGTGAATGTAGACCCGCGTGCCGCTTTCAACACGCTCGAACAGCTCGATCAGTTCATCATTGCGCATACGAATGCAGCCGTGGGATTGCGCAACCCCCATCGGCACCTCATCGGGACAGCCGTGGATGTAGATGTAACGGCGCATCGTGTCGACACTGCCGAAACGATTTTTGCCCACTTCGAGACCACTCAACCAGAGGATGCGGGTTAGCACCCAGTCGCGTTGCGGGTACTGCTCAGCGAGCTGGGCGTCGTACACTTCGCCAGTGAAGCGACGCCCAACAAACACCGCACCACGGGGCAGCGCGCCGCCAATTTTGGCACGAATCCGATGCCAGCCGCGCGGCGTGCACTCGCTGCCCGACTGCTCCCCCGCACCGTTACGGGCGCTGGAGACAGCCGTTTCATAAAGCACCCGCGCGCCCTGCCCTCCTTGCTCCCCCGCTGGCTCCTCCTCTTTGAGTGTCAGCAGTTGGCGCGACAGGTCAATATCAATAACGAGCGACATATCAGTTCCGCAGCTTGTAACCACGCTTCAGTATCACCACTGTCGTAACAGCCATCCCGGCAAAAAACAGAGTGACCACCGCAAAGCTGATCCACGGGTTCACATCGGAGACACCGAAAAAGCCGTAACGGAAACCGTCGATCATATAGAACAGCGGATTGAAGTGGGATGCCACTTGCCAGAAATCCGGCAGCGAATGGATCGAATAGAAGACGCCGCTGAGAAACGAGAGCGGCATGATCACAAAGTTTTGCAGGCCCGAGAGGTGATCGAATTTATCCGCCCAGATACCGGCGATAATGCCCGCCGTGCCCAGCGTTGCGCAGCTGATCAGAGTAAAAGCCAGCACCACACCCACGCTGTAGAGTGGCAGATCGACAAAAAAGAGCGCCATCAGCCAGACCCCCGCACCCACCACCACCGCACGTACAATCGATGCCGCCAGAAATGCCAGATAGAACTCCAGATACGAGAGCGGCGGCAGCAGAATAAAGACGATGTTGCCCGTGTATTTGGATTGGATCAGGCTTGATGAGCTGTTGGCGAAGGCGTTTTGAATCATCGTCATCATCATCAGACCGGGAATCAGAAACGCTCCGTATGCCACACCTGCGTAAACTTCAGTGTGGCTGGCCATCACCTGGGAAAACACCAACAGATAGAGCAACGCAGTGATGACCGGCGCCACCACAGTCTGCAACAGCACTTTATAAAAGCGCAATATCTCTTTGTTAAATAACGTGTAAACGCCGCGATAATTCACTTGGACCGCCCCTGAATCAGCTCCACAAACACATCTTCAAGGTCCGCTTCCGAAGTCTTGAGATCAACGATATCGACACCGCTCTCGGTCAACAATTTAAGCACATCGCCGATGGAGTCGCGGCGTTTATCGAGCTGCAGCTCCAGCGTTACACCATCGTGCCATTTGACCAGCGCGCGCAACGCGTCGGGCAGCTCAAGCGACTTGGGCAACGGTTCGGCCGTGGTCACGAAAACGCGCACAATACGACCGATGCCCTTATCCATCAGCTGCGCGGTAGTGTCGAGCGCGACAACCTTGCCGCCATCCAAAATAGCGATGCGGTCGCACAACTGCTCGGCCTCTTCAAGGTAGTGGGTGGTCAGCACAATGGTGTGGCCCTCGCCATGCAGACGCCGCACGAATCCCCACAACGACTGACGCAGCTCAACATCCACCCCGGCAGTAGGCTCATCCAGCACTACCACCTGTGGTTTATGCACCAACGCCTGCGCCACCAGCACCCGGCGCTTCATGCCACCGGAGAGCTGGCGCATGTTCGCACTCGCTTTGTCGGCGAGCATCAAGCCGTCGAGCAGTTCATCGATCCACGGCTCAATTTCGCTGCCAAAACCAAAATAGCCCGCTTGCAGACGCAACACTTCGCGCACATTAAAAAACGAGTCGTAGACCAGCTCTTGAGGCACAACGCCCAAGCGCCGCCGTGATTCGCGGTATTGAGAGACCACGTCATAGCCCATCACCGCCACCGAGCCGGAATCCGAGCGGGTCAGCCCGGCGATGATATTAATCAACGTCGATTTACCCGCACCGTTCGGACCCAGCAGGCCAAAAAATTCGCCGCGCTGCACCGTCAGATCAACACCGCGCAGTGCATGCACTGCGCCAAAATGTTTATGCAGACCACGAATGGTGATGGCCGCTTCAGCGTGCGCCTCGGCGCTATCGCCACCATTGGTGTGATGGTTTGAATCGCTCGCCATGGTCAATGTCTCGTCGCCCACTACCCCTCCCGTCCGGCGCACATGCAGCACCGGTCTCGGCAAATCGCCCATTATAGCCTGAGTTAGCGCTTCATAGCCCCCACCCCCAAAACGTCAAAAAGCGGGGGAAATCACGCATGTCGGATGCTCGCTGATGCCACGGTGCCAGCGCGGTATAAAACAGCCCGCTGTCTGCGTCGCTGGTGCCGTAATCTTTATCGGAACCCACCCAAAGATCAAAAGTCCACCACGACATCAGCAACAGCTCCCACGGTTTGATAGAGCCTTTAACATAGTGGCGCCGCCAGCCGCGCTCTTCAAACATCGACACCGTACCAGAGCCATAGAGCAGTTGACGCAGCCGCTGCATCGGCAGCAGCGCCATCGCGCGGCGCTCAAACGGCAGTGCATCCACCACCACTTTTGCATCAACCACACGATGGGTATCGGCCGAGAGCACAATGGCAATGCGCCCATCACTGCGCTGATACTGCAAATGGCTCGGCACTATTTTGCCAAAGACCTGCTGCCGGTGCTGCGGCCAGCCGTCGGGCCACTGTGCTCTTGGCAGGTAATCGGTCGGGAAAAAAGCGAGATAACAGCCACAGGTATGCACCGTGGTTAACAGCAACGGCTCCCCCGACCCGTTCACCGTCACGATAAACAGCAGGCCGGAGTTTTTTCCCGCCGTCAGATGAAACGGCAAAGGCACTTCAGAAAAGTGAATGCGGTAGATAAGGTTGCTGTACTGACCCCGCGTGGTTTGAAAATCGCGACGCTCAACAAACATGGCGGCGTCATCGCCGATGCTAATGGTCAACTCACCGCCGCGCCCCTCGACAACGGGTTGACCAATGCGATTAAACGCCTGATCAGTGCGTTGAGCCACAATGAGCGGCGCGTGTTGAATAATGGCGGGGTCACTGATTGTTGAATGCGTCTGTGCGGATGGGTGAGTCGCATCGTAAAGCCAGGTGTCCGCATCAAACACCTGCGGCGGCAGCTGGGCACAGCCGTGGAGAAGCAGGAGTGCGCAGCTGAGTAGCAGCGCTGTTTTGAATGGCGTTCCCAAGGTTGGCATCGTGCACTCCTAAAATTCATTCCATCCGTAACCTGACGAGATGGTCTCCTCCCTTTTCTGTCGCCTCGTCTACCCGATTCTTTGAATTGTGTTTTCTTCGAGGCTTGTCGAGCAAGGCCTGTACGCCACCTTCTTCAACAGCATCTTTGTAGTGAAGTGGTTAAAATGCGCGTCGATAAAGTTTATGATCTCGGTCAAGCACATGATTTTCATGAATGACTGTTTTCTAATGAAGGATTTTTAATCGACCATGACGTTTTTAGACTTTGAACAACCGATTGCCGATCTCGAAGGCAAAATTGAAGAGCTGCGCCTCATTGGCAGCGACAACGAGATTAATATCAGTGAAGAGATCGAGCATCTCGAAGGCAAGAGCCGATCTCTGACCGAGTCGATTTTCTCATCCCTCACCGCGTGGCAGGTTGCGCAACTGGCGCGTCACCCGCAACGACCCTACATGATGGATTATGTGGACAAAATTTTCACCGACTTTGAAGAGCTGCGCGGCGACCGTGCATTTGCCGACGATCCCGCGATGATCGGCGGTATCGCGCGCCTCGATGGCCAGCCAGTAATGCTGCTCGGTCACCGCAAGGGGCGCGACACCAAAGAGAAAATTCGCAGCAACTTCGGTATGCCGCGCCCGGAGGGATATCGCAAGGCGTGCCGCCTGATGAAGATGGCCGAGCGCTTTAAGTTGCCGCTGCTGACCTTTATCGATACGCCGGGCGCTTACCCCGGCATGGATGCTGAAGAGCGCGGCCAGAGTGAAGCGATTGCCTACAATTTGAAGGTGATGGCGGAGCTGAAGACACCCATCATATGCACCGTCATCGGCGAAGGGGGGTCCGGCGGGGCACTCGCTATTGGTGTGGGTGACTACTTGCTGATGCTGCAATACAGCACCTATTCGGTGATCTCCCCCGAAGGCTGTGCCTCTATTTTATGGAAGAGTGCCGACAAAGCCGCCGATGCCGCCGAAGCGATGGGCATGACATCTGACCGACTCAGCGAGCTGAAGTTGGTGGATCAAGTGATCGAAGAGCCGCTCGGCGGTGCACACCGCAATACCGACGCAATGGCTGAAAAACTCAAGCAGGCGCTGCTCGATAATTTGAAAATCTTACAGCAACTGCCCGAAGATAAACTGTTAGAGCAGCGCTACGAGCGCCTCATGCAATACGGCCAATACAAGGAATAAGGCGCAAAAATGAGGATTCGCTAATCGTGGCGGAACAGTTTTCGCCGTCACGGTTACTGCCGGTGCTACTACCAACGCCACGGTCGACACCACAGGCAGCGCCACGCCGTTACTGGGTCGCCTACAGCGGAGGCTGCGACTCCCACGTCCTGCTGCACGCACTGGTCGCGTTGCGCTCAAACCTGCCGGGCAGCACGATTGCAGCGGTTCACGTCAATCACGGGCTCAACGCACGTGCCGCTGAATGGGCCGACCACTGCCGCGCTACCTGCGCGCAACTGGCGGTGGATTATCATCTATTACAGGTTGATGCGACAGCTGCACCGGGTGAGAGCCCCGAAGCGGTAGCGCGCACCGCGCGCTACCGGGCATTTGCAACGCTGCTCGACGAGGGCGACTGGCTATTGACCGCGCACCACCGCGATGACCAAGCTGAAACCTTGCTACTGCAACTGCTGCGCGGTGCGGGCGCAAAAGGGCTCGCAGCGATGCCGCAGGCTGCGGCTTTTAGCAGTGGCACGCTGATGCGGCCGTTGCTATCGTTTAGTCGGGAACAGCTACGCCACTACGCGCATGGGCAGCAGCTGCAGTGGATCGAAGACGACAGCAACCAAAATGAAGCTTTTGCGCGCAACTACCTGCGCCACCAAATCGTGCCGCGCATTGAGCAGCGCTGGCCCGCCGCTAGCCGCGTTATCGCGCGCAGCGCGGCACATCTGGCAGAGAGCAGCGCGCTGCTGGATGAGCTGGCCGCCACTGATTTGGAGAGCGTCGCCGCAGATGGCGGCGCAACCGTTCGATGCAGTGCACTACTAACGCTAAGCCCGGCGCGGCAACGCAATCTACTGCGCTACTGGATCTACCGTCGCGGTTTCGCCCTCCCCTCCCAAAGCCATCTCCAGCATCTGCTCAGCGATGTTGTGGGCGCAAAAATCGACGCCGAACCCTGCATCCGTTGGCGAGGCGCTGAAGTGCGACGCTACCGCGATGCGCTCTCTATTATGACGCCGCTACCTGAGCCGCCGTCCGTTGACCTCTCGCTGCAGTGGCAGCCGACGGCACCGCTGCGCGACGCTCGCCTGGCAGGTACGCTCAGTGCGAAAGTGGTACTCGGCGCGGGCATGAAGCAGCCCGATGGCGCACTGGAGATCCGCTTTCGCCAGGGCGGTGAGCGCTGCCAACCGACAGGCTGTAGCGAGCGCACCACTGTTAAGAAACTACTTCAACAATATGCCGTACCTTACTGGGAGCGAGCTTATATCCCTTTTATCTACGTCAATGGTGAGCTGGCAGCAGTGGCCGGGTTGTGGGTGTGCGAGGCGCACCGCTGCGCACCCGCCGACACGGGATTGGTGCTTCATTGGCAGCGTCATGACTGACAAAAAGTAATGATTGAAAATTGGGGTGAAAAGCACGAGAATTGCGCCTGTTTTTTGTGATCGGCTTGGCCGGTTTTAGCAGACCAATTTGGGTAATTAATTGACTAAATACATTTTTGTAACCGGTGGTGTCGTCTCTTCTCTGGGTAAGGGTATCGCCGGCGCCTCCCTGGCAGCTGTTCTTGAGTCACGCGGACTGAAGGTCACGTTGCTGAAGCTGGACCCCTACATCAACGTTGACCCAGGCACCATGAGCCCGTTTCAACACGGCGAGGTCTTCGTCACCGAAGATGGTGCAGAGACCGACCTCGATCTGGGCCACTACGAACGCTTCGTGCACACTACGATGACGCGCGCAAACAACTTCACCACGGGCCGCATCTACGAAAGCGTCATCCGCAAAGAGCGACGCGGCGACTACTTGGGCGCCACAGTTCAAGTAATTCCTCACATTACAGATGAGATCAAACAGCGCATTGTCGCTGGCGCCAGCGGCGCAGATGTGGCGATGGTCGAGATCGGTGGCACCGTGGGCGACATTGAGTCGCTACCGTTTTTAGAGGCGATTCGCCAGATGGGCATTGAGCTGGGGCATGAGCACGCGCTCTTTATGCATCTGACACTGCTGCCGTATGTCGCCACATCGGGCGAGCTGAAGACTAAGCCGACCCAGCACTCTGTCAAAGAGCTACGCTCCATCGGCATCCAGCCGGATATATTGCTGTGTCGCACAGATCGCCCTATACCGGATACCGAGCGGCGCAAGATTGCACTCTTTACCAACGTTGAAGAGCGCGCGGTGATCTCCGCCGAAGATGTCGACTGCGTCTACAGTATCCCGCTGCGTTATCACGAGCAGAAGCTCGACGGCATCGTGGTAGACAAGCTCAAGCTGACGGTGCGCGACGCTGACCTGTCAGACTGGCAGGCGGTCGTCGATAACGTCGGGCGCTCCACCGGCGAGGTCACCATCGCCATGGTCGGCAAATATACCGACCTCACCGACTCCTACAAATCGATCAGCGAGTCGTTGATCCACGCCGGTATTCATACCCACACGCGCGTCAAGATCATCTATCTCGATTCCGAAGAGCTGGCTGAAGGCAGCGCTAATCTTGACGGCGTCGATGCTATTTTGGTGCCCGGCGGCTTCGGCGAGCGTGGCATAGAAGGCAAAGTGATGGCAGCGGGTATCGCACGCAAAGGCGGCATCCCCTATCTCGGCATCTGTCTGGGTATGCAGGTAGCGGTGATCGAGTACGCGCGTAGCGTGCTGGGTTTGGCCGATGCACACAGTACCGAATTTAATAAAGAGACCCAAAACCCGATCATCGCGCTGATCTCTGAGTGGAACGACGCCAGCGGTCTAGTGCAGAAACGTGACGAAAATTCTGACATCGGCGGCACCATGCGCCTGGGTGCTCAGGGTTGTCGCCTGTCGCCCGATTCCACCACGCGTGCGCTCTACGGTAAGGATGTGATCAGCGAGCGCCATCGCCACCGTTATGAATTCAATAACTGCTATCTGGAACCACTGCAGCAGGCGGGCATGGTTGCTGCGGGCAAATCCTTGGATGGGCAGTTGGTGGAGATCATCGAAATCCCCGAACATCCGTGGTTCGTTGCGTGCCAATTTCACCCTGAATTCACCTCAACGCCAAGGGATGGTCATCCGCTTTTCAGTGGTTTCATTGAAGCGGCGCGCAAATATCATGATCAACATTAAAATCAGGTTGTAATAGAATGAAATTCTTGGATATTTTTGGTGATAAAGTTGAGGTGAGTGCAACCTCTCCGCTGTTTTTGATTGCTGGTCCCTGCGTAGTTGAGAGCGAGCAGCTAACTATCGATATTGCAGCTCAGCTGAAAGAGATCTGCGCCGAGTTGGCGATCCCTTTCATCTTCAAGGCCTCTTATGACAAGGCTAACAGAACGTCGAGCAGCAGTTATCGCGGCCCCGGTCTTGAGGAGGGGTTACGTATTCTTGACAAGGTCCGCTCGCAAATCCGTGTGCCGGTACTCACCGATGTACACGAAGGCACACCACTGGCTGAGGTTGCTGATGTGGTCGATGTGTTGCAGACGCCTGCCTTCCTCTGCCGCCAAACCAACTTTATCCAAAATGTTGCCAGCCTGGGTCTGCCGGTCAACATTAAAAAAGGGCAGTTTCTCGCGCCGTGGGATATGAAGCACGTCGTGGCCAAAGCACTCGAAACCGGCAACGAACAGATTATGGTCTGTGATCGCGGTACCAGCTTTGGCTACAACACGCTGGTCTCCGATATGCGCGGTCTGGCGGGAATGCGCGAGACCGGCTGCCCGGTCGTGTTTGACGCCACCCATTCGGTGCAGCAACCCGGTGGCCAGGGTGGAACGTCAGGTGGTCAACGCGAATACGTACCGGTGTTGGCGCGGGCAGCAGTGGCGGCCGGTGTCGCCGGGTTGTTTATGGAGACTCACCCTGATCCAGACAGAGCGCTCAGCGATGGCCCCAACTCGTGGCCGCTGGGCAAGATGAAAGCGTTGCTGGAGCTGCTCAAGGGAATTGATGAGTTGGTTAAATCGCGCCCCTATTTAGAGCAGTCGCTATAGCCTCCTGCTACTGTTTGCCAGCACAGAGGTTTGCAGTTACCATGCGCATCGCTCACGAGTGGGCTTTTTGTCGTCCAAAATATACTGAAGCAGCATAGGACGACAGCCAGACAAAAATACGATTGAAAAACGGCGCAGTTGCCAGCGGGTGGATAGGCCACCTGCCCACCGCAAGGGGTGGCCAACCCTTGAACAAGCATATGAATACGGAGTAATAAATGTCGAAGATTGTGGATATCCGTGGTCGTCAGATTATCGATTCACGGGGTAACCCAACGGTAGAAGCTGATGTCATTCTTGAGTCCGGCGCGATTGGCCGGGCCGCTGTACCCTCTGGTGCCTCTACCGGCTCCCGCGAAGCGGTAGAGCTGCGCGACGGTGATACCAGTCGCTTTGGTGGCAAGGGTGTGACTCAGGCGATTGCCGCCGTTAATGGCGAGATCCGCACTGCGTTGCTGGGCCACTGCGCGACCGACCAGCAGAAAATCGACCAGATCATGATTGACCTAGATGGCACTGAAAACAAAGCCCGCCTCGGCGCCAACGCACTACTGGCTGTCTCGCTGGCCAGCGCTCGTGCGGCAGCCAACGACGCCGGACAACCGCTGTATCGCTACCTGAACCAGGATGGCCGTTTTGTAATGCCGGTGCCAATGATGAACGTTATCAACGGTGGCTGCCATGCAGATAACAGTGTCGATATGCAGGAGTTCATGATCGTCCCTGCCGGTGCGCCGAGCCTTGCCGAAGCGGTGCGCTACGGCAGCGAAGTGTTCCACGCATTGAGAAAGGTGCTGAGTGATCGCGGCCTCAATACAGCCGTGGGCGATGAGGGGGGCTTTGCACCTGACTTGCCCTCCAACGAGTCGGCGCTTGAAGTCATTATGGAGGCGATCTCTGCTGCAGGTTATACGCCAGGCAAAGATTTTTTCATCGCCCTGGACCCAGCCAGCACGGAGTTCTACCGCGATGGCCGCTACCATCTCGACTCTGAAAACAAGTCACTCACATCTGCTGAGTTTGTCGACTATCTGGCCGCGTGGGCAGACAAATACCCCATCGTCTCCATCGAAGATGCTCTGGCCGAAGATGATTGGGATGGTTGGAAGCTGCTCACCGAACGCATGGGCAACAAGGTACAGCTGGTCGGTGACGACCTGTTTGTGACCAACAGCGCTATTCTGCAACAGGGCATCGACACCCATGTGGCCAACTCCATTTTGATCAAAGTCAATCAGATCGGCACCCTCAGCGAGTCACTGGCGGCGATTGAACTGGCTATGAGTGCAGGCTACAGCGCGGTTATCTCACACCGCTCCGGTGAAACTGAAGATACCTTTATTGCAGACCTAGCCGTCGCCACCAGCGCCGGACAGATCAAGACAGGCTCCATGTCACGCTCTGACCGCATTGCGAAATACAACCAGCTGATTCGCATCGAAGAGGCGCTGGGCGAGCAGACAAGCTACCCCGGCATCAGCGTTTTTAAAGCGGCCTCCTGATCCCAGCGCGCTCATTAAATAGTCCCCTGCCTGGAGAGTCCTGTGAAGTTAGTCCCGCCACTGCTAATCGTGCTGCTCATCGGACTCTCTTACAAGCTTTGGGTCGATGAGAACGGCATTGCCGAAACCTGGCACCTCAAGCAGGCCGTCAAAGAGCAGCAGAGCGACAACCGCCGCTTGAAAGCGCGTAACGAGACGATGGATGCGGAGGTCAAGGATCTGAAAGAGGGGTTGGAGGCGATTGAGGAGCGTGCCCGAAATGAGTTGGGTATGATTCAAAAAGGCGAAACCTTCTACCAGATCGTTGCCGAGTAACCACTGACGGTGGCAGAACAAGCGAACACGGCTAACGGTTGCTGGTGCGTGGTGCCTGCGTCAGGCGTCGGCAAGCGCATGGGTGGCACACTGCCCAAGCAGTATCTGTCGCTTGACAACGCGGGCAGCGCGAATACTACAACAACAGTTATCGAGTGCACGCTGCGGCGTTTAGCGGCCCATCCTGATATCCGCGGCATCGTCGTTGTCATTGCCGAAGAGCATGAGCAGTGGCCTGCGCTTTCGTTGCAGATCAACAAGCCACTCATCGTCGCTGCTGGCGGGAAAGAGCGCTGTGATTCGGTACTTAACGGCTTGCATCAGCTGCAGTTCGTAACGCATAACACCGAAGTGCCAGACGTACAGGAAGTGCAGACCGACGACTGGGTACTGGTGCACGATGCAGCGCGGCCCTGCATCCGCCACTCTGACATCAGTCGCTTGATGGCAGCGGTGCGCGGCCACGCTGGCGGCGGCTTGCTCGGCCTGCCGATGACCGACACCGTGAAGCGCTGCGATGCAGTCGGTATTGTGCAGCAGACGATTGAACGCAACAATTTATGGCGTGCGCTAACGCCGCAGATGTTCCCGCTGAGGCGACTTACCGACGCATTAACCGCGGCGTTCGATGGCGGCCATGCGGTAACTGATGAGGCCTCCGCCATGGAGCTTTTCGGCTATCAACCACTGATGGTCGAAGGTCACAGCGACAACATCAAAATCACCCACCCGCAAGATCTCGCATTGGCGAATCACTATCTTGAGCAACAGGAGCACGAATGAGAATCGGCCACGGCTATGACGCGCACCGTTTTGACGAAGGTGGAACGTTGCTGCTCGGCGGTGTCACGATCCCCTATCCGCGCGGACTGCTCGCCCACTCCGATGGCGATGTGCTGATTCATGCGCTCTGTGATGCACTGTTGGGCGCGGCAGGGCTGGGTGATATCGGGCAGCACTTTCCTGACTCCAGCGCTGACTATAAAAATGTTGATAGTCGTGAGTTGCTGCGTCATGTGGTGGCGCTATTGTCAAAGCATGGTTTGACGCCGGGCAATGCGGATATGACCATCATTGCTCAGGCACCCAAGCTGGCACCATTTATTGCGCAAATGCGCACGCGCCTCGCCGCTGATCTATGCGTTGCCGCCGAGCGCATCAATATCAAAGCAACCACCACCGAGAAGATGGGCTTTGCGGGTCGCAGTGAAGGCATTGCCGCTCACGCCGTCGTGCTGCTGAATGAGTGACCGTTGATGGCCGTAGCGGCTGAACCCTGCCGAGTAACAGATGCGCTGTTCTGATTTTCGTTATCAACTCCCCGATGAGCTGATTGCCCAGCAGCCGTTGGCGCAACGCAGCGACAGCCGTCTGTTGGTGCTCAATGGTGAAATGGGCGCCGTGCATGACCGCGCATTCAGTGATTTCATTGAGTTCGTCAATCCCCAAGACCTGCTGGTTTTTAACGACACGCGGGTGATTCCGGCACGGCTGTCTGGTCGCAAAGCGAGTGGTGGAAAAGTCGAGGTGCTGATCGAACGCATTCTCGATGAACAGACGGCGCTCGCCCATGTTCGGGCGAGTAAATCACCTGCTGTCGGTTCACTGTTGACCATCGCAGACCAAGTTGAAGTCGAAGTCATCGGGCGCGATGGCGGACTTTTCAAGCTGCGCTTTAATACCCGGCAGCCATTGATCGGGCTGCTCGAAGCGCTGGGTCAGATGCCGCTGCCGCCCTACATTCATCGCGCTGCACAGAGCGCCGACAGCGCGCGCTACCAGACTGTCTACGCCGATAAACTGGGCGCTGTCGCAGCGCCGACGGCAGGGCTCCACTTTGACCACGCGACCCTTGAAAAGCTGGCACAAAAAGGGGTCGAGAGTGCTTTTGTCACGCTGCATGTCGGCGCGGGAACATTTCAGCCGGTGCGCACAGAGCACATTGAAGATCACCATATGCACAGCGAGCAGGTTACTGTATCGGAACAGGTTTGCCGTCAAATAGAGGCGACCCGCGCGCGCGGAGGACGGATCATCGCCGTCGGCACAACCAGCGTGCGCAGTCTGGAGAGCGCGACGAATCACGCCGGTCAGATCGCACCCTATTGCGCTGAGAGCACTATTTTCATCTATCCCGGTTATCAGTTCAGGTGCGTTGATCTGCTGCTGACCAACTTTCATCTGCCAGAGTCAACGCTGCTGATGCTGCTGTGCGCTTTCGGTGGCTACGAGCAGGTGATGGCGGCATACCGCCACGCGGTCGAGCAACGCTACCGCTTTTTCAGTTATGGCGATGCGATGCTGGTGAGCCCTGCGACGAGATTATCTCCATGAAATTTGAATACTTGGCCAATGATGGTGTCGCACGGCGCGGGCGCCTGCTGTTCGAGCGCGGCACTGTTGAAACACCCGCCTTCATGCCGGTTGGCACCTACGGCACCGTGAAAGCGATGACACCTGAGGAGCTGCGCGATCTGGGTGCAGAGATCATCCTCGGCAATACGTTTCATCTGATGCTCAGGCCCGGCGTTGATGTAGTGCAAGCCCATGGTGATCTGCATGATTTCATGCACTGGCAAGGCCCTATCCTCACCGATTCCGGTGGCTTTCAGGTTTTTAGCCTGGGCGACATGCGCAAAATCAGCGAGCAGGGCGTCACCTTTCGCTCGCCGGTGAATGGCGACAAGGTGTTTATGGGGCCGGAGGAGTCGATGGCCGTACAGCGTGATTTGGGTGCCGATATCGTGATGATCTTCGACGAGTGCACGCCCTACCCCGTCACCGAGCGCGATGCGCAGAAATCGATGCAGCTTTCACTGCGCTGGGCGCAGCGCAGCAAGGATGCTCATGCGGATAACCCCGCCGCGCTATTCGGCATCGTACAAGGCGGCATGTATGAAAATCTGCGTCGGGACTCGCTGCAGGCGCTGGCCGAGATCGGTTTTGATGGTTACGCCATCGGTGGTCTCTCGGTGGGTGAGCCCAAGGAGGAGATGCTCAAAGTGCTCGACATCCTCTCGCCACACATGCCACAGGCACAGCCACGTTATCTGATGGGCGTCGGCACGCCCGCAGATATTGTCGAGGCGGTGCGCCGTGGCATTGATATGTTTGACTGCGTGATGCCGACACGCAACGCGCGCAACGGCCATCTGTTTGTGCGTAACGGCGAAATCCGCATTCGCAACAACCGCTACCGTTACGACAACAAACCGCTGGATGAGCAGTGCGGCTGCTACACCTGCAAACACTACAGCCGCGCCTACCTGCGCCACCTCGACAAAAGCCGGGAGATTCTCGGCGCCCGCCTCAACACCATCCACAACCTCTACTACTATCAAGAGTTGATGAGCGATATTCGCAACGCTATCGGCAGCGGAAATTTCGATGCTTTTACCCGCGAGTTTTATCAACAGCGGGCTTTGACATCGCCATGATTTCTGTTGTGATCAACTCGCCGTGACTTAATCGATAGAGCCCCCAATACCCCCTAGCGTATAACAATAAACAGCGCCCCGTTACCCCGGCGAATGTTGAGCAAAATACCACGTTGGCTCTTGTCTGCCGCGCGGCGCACATCCTCGACGTTTTTCACCGGCTCACGATTGACCGAGATGATGATGTCGCCTTTGCGCAGACCGGCCTGGGCCGCCGGACTACCCCGCTCGACGCTAACCACCTCGACACCCTCGACCTGCCCCGCCAATGGGTGGTTTTCTTCAATCGTGCCGAGCACAGCACCGGAGAGTCGTTCGGAAAGACCCGCCGCTTCGGCTGTCACCCGCCTGGGTTCGGCAATGCGTGCCTCGATAGTGCGGCTACGTCCATCACGAATAATCTCAAGCTCGGCCTTCTCGCCAATGCGCAGCATGCCGACCGCATTACGCAGCTGTGCCGAACTGTGCACCGCACGGCCATTAATGGCGGTGACCACATCTCCCGTTTTTAGTCCGGCTTTATCAGCAGCAGAACCCTTGATCACCTGAGCAATCACTGCGCCGCTGTTGTGCTTGATCGCCAGCGCTTCGACGAGTTCAGGCGTGACATCCTGAATCATCACTCCCAGTTGACCACGACGAACCTCGCCAAACTCAATGAGTTGGCTCATGATGCTCTGCGCCATATTGCTGGGGATCGCGAAACCGATGCCGACATTGCCGCCACTGGGGCCGACAATCGCGGTGTTAATCCCCACCAGTTTGCCATCAAGATCGACCAGCGCACCACCCGAATTTCCAGGGTTGATCGAAGCGTCGGTCTGAATGAAGTTTTCGTACCCCTCAATGCCGAGCCCGGAGCGTCCAAGGGCACTGACAATGCCGGAGGTCACGGTCTGTTCCAGCCCAAAAGGGTTGCCGATGGCAACCACAAAGTCGCCCACCTGCAGTGTCTCTGAATCACTCATCACCAGCTCGACCAGATCATCCGCTTTAATCTGTATCACCGACAGATCGGCATCAGGATCGGTGCCAACCACCTTGGCATCAAAGTGGCGTTTATCTTTTAACGTCACGGTGATTTCATCGGCATTCTGGATGACGTGATTGTTGGTCAGGATATAACCTTTGTCGGCATCCACAATCACCCCGGAGCCCAGCGCCTGACGCTCCCGCTCCTGCGGCATCTCGGGCACATTAAAAAAACGGCGAAAGAAGGGGTCGTTGAAGAGCGGGTTTTGCTGCATTTTTACGTGCGACTTGGTGGAGATATTCACCACTGCCGGGGTCACCTGTTTCAGCATCGGTGCCAAAGTTGGGCGACCGTTACCATCCATCATCAGCGGCAGCGCAGCTGCGGCCCCTTGAAACCAGATGATCAGTATCGCGGTGAGTGCAACCACTGAAATTGGCCGAGATATCGTATTCATTTCCAATGCTCCTTATTTTTGTTATTCGTACTCAAATACCCAGAATACCGAACAGATAAGACGCCAATATGATCATCGGAAAATAAAATAGTTCAACAGACTAACTTGCTGTTATTTAAGCGTGTTAACTAAACTACCCCTAAAACTACCTACTAACTACGCAGAAAATACCCCTCTAGTCGTTCGCTAAAATATACATACTGTATTGTATTTCGTATCATCACCTACTCGTTTTCATTTAAGGAAAACCACGTGCAACCATCAAAATCAATACCCAACGAATACGCCCAACAAAGCAGCAGTGCCGCCAAAAAAACGTTCTACTATTCCGCCCCGCTGCGGGAACGCTTCGCTTATGGGGGCGGCGTGCTATTGCTTACATCGGGGCCGGTATTAGCAGGCATCAAGATGGTGACCTGGATGGCTATTTTCATGGGGATCAATGTCGGGGCTCTTGCTGTTTGCTGCGTGCTGGCAGCCTGGAAAAACTTGCGGGGAAGCACCCGGCACAAACGCTAATCAGATCAGGCAGATTTTTTCAGCCAGCTCATAAATCAACACCCGCGTGTTCTCTGAGTAGTCAACGCCCGCTTCGATGAGGTGAACACCCCCTTCATTGTGGCAGTGCTCCAGCAGCGGCGCAAACGCTGCTGTTTTTTCAACTCGATGCCCTTGGGCACCGTAGCTCTGTGCGTAACGCACAAAGTCAGGGTTGCCAAACTCAAGCCCCCAATCGGCAAAACCACCCCCCGCCTGCTTCCAACGAATCATGCCGTAACTGTTATCACGCAGTATCAGCACGACAAGATTGAGTTTGAGTCGCACCGCAGTCTCCATCTCCTGACTGTTCATCATAAAACCACCATCACCACACACGGCCATCACACAGCACTATAGTGGCTCATCTGCCCTCCCGGTCTGTTCTCATTGTTACTGTTGATGCGTTTGTTGAAACATCTGTTGAAGCACATTGATACTCTGGCAACACCTGCGGTGCTGGATAGAGTTCATCCAGCGGCACTGACTTACCATCCGCCTGTACAATCCGACAGTGTGTACGATTCAACCCGCGTGGGTGTGGGACCCCGCAAGAGTGCGCGATCAGACCCACGCCGTAGTGAATTTTATTCACATAGTTTCTGACCTGCTGCGACTTGCCATCAACATCCAGACCCTGCTGCAGGTGTTTATCGTGGGTGGTAATGCCTGTTGGACAAGTGTTTTTATTGCATTTTAGTGCTTGTATACAGCCCAAAGAGAACATAAAACCACGCGCCGAGGTGATAAAATCAGCCCCGGCACAGAGCGCCCAAGCGACACCGGCTGGGGTGATCAGCTTGCCTGAAACGATCACCCGAATACGCTCATGCAGCCCGTATCGCATCAAGATATCCACCACTACCGGCAGCGCCTCTTTAATCGTCAACCCCACATCATCCATCAACGGCATCGGCGCTGCGCCCGTGCCACCGTCTGCGCTGTCAATGGTGATAAAGTCCGGCGCACATTCGATGCCGCAGCGCTGAATCTCCGCACACATCTGATCCAACCAACCATACGCACCAATGGCTGTTTTAAAACCACAGGGTTTGCCGGTCACACCACGGACACGCTGAACAAAAGCAAGCAGCTCTTTAAAATCACCGATCTCGGGATGGCGGTTGGGTGAAACAGAGTCTTCGCCCACAGGAATGCCACGGATACGCGCAATCTCCTCGGTGACTTTTACTCCCGGCAAAATACCGCCTTTGCCCGGCTTGGCGCCCTGACTCATCTTGATCTCAAACATTTTAACTTCAGGATGAGCCGCAACGCGGCGCAGCTTTTCATCGTCCAGCGTGCCATTCGCCGTGCGCACGCCATATTTGGCAGTGCCGATCTGAAACACAATGTCGCAGCCTCCCTCCAGGTGATAGGGCGACAGACCACCCTCCCCGGTGTTCATCCAGCAACCAGCCAACTTGGCCCCTTTGGATAGCGCACGCACGGCCGGTTTGGAGAGCGCACCAAAACTCATGCCAGAGATGTTTATAAGAGAGCATGGGTCATAGGGTTTTTGGCAGTAGGGACCAATACGCAGCGGCGGCGCAGCCGTGGCACTCTCATCCAACGTTGGGAACGGGCAGTTGATAAATAGTGGTGTACCCACCGGGGTAAGGTTTTTGGTCGAACCAAAAGCGACCGTGTTATCGACACCGGCCGATGACTTGTAGACCCACTCACGCTCGGCTCGATTAAAGGGCATCTCTTCGCGATCCATAGCAAAAAAATACTGACGAAAATACTCCCCTAACGTGTTGAACAGGTGACGAAAACGTCCAATCAGCGGGTAGTTGTGACGAATCGCATCTTTAGTTTGCGAAACGTCTTTGATAAACAGAACAGTGGCTATCAATACGAGCCCGCCCATGAGCAGCATAAACAGCGAAGAGAAGAGCATCACTCCATCTCTAACCATGTCGGACAACATATTCATCTGCCAAAACCCTCAAGAGATCACTTTACTGATGTTACGCACAGATAATCGCCACTGTATAACTTGGATTTAGCCCGGAAGATTAACCCTGCTTAACAGTCGCGCGCGCCATCATCCTCATAAAGGTCGCGACATCATCGGGAGAGATAAAATATCTCGGAAACGATTTTCTTGTCAGCGCAGAATGCATAATCTTTCCATTGGCATCCAGCACAAAGGTACGCGGTACATATTCACCATCGAGCTGATATTTTTGATCGATCACGGGACGCTGCTCGATGTTGACCCGTACCAGGATCAACTGTTTCGCCTGCTGCACAATCTCCGGGTTGTAAAAGATCGATCTGTAGGCGTGACAGGTCGGGCACCAATCCGCATAGAGCAGCAGCAAAATCGGCTTGCCGGTGAGCTTTGCCTGTTGCAGTCCCTGCTCATAATCAAACCAGCGAAGCTCGCTTTCATTCCAGTCGGGTGCACCTGATTTCTCAACGCTGCTCGTCACCGATGATACCGAGACAAGGGGTTGTGGCTGCCCCGTCTCATTTACCAATGACACCGTCTTTTCATGCAGCAGAAAAGCCGATTCACGGGAGTTCAGCAGCGCCTCTTCGAGCAACGAATGCCCTTTCGATGGTGTCGTATCCGCCAATGCCGCTTCGTAAAAACGGGTATAAAAGTGGTCTGGATAGACATCGATTCGAACCCTGAACTGAGCAGCCTCTGGCGGCATGGCGTACGCATAATTGATCGCCAGACTCTCGCCAGGCGGAATGCGCGTATCAAACAACTCTTGCGAAAGGTCGAGCGTCACTTCACGACCAATTGTCGCCTCCTGCAGGCTGTGTTGAATCATAGTGCCTGCCGAATCCATAAAATAACCCTGAACCACAATCTTTGGTGTCAAATATGTGGGAAAGTAGTGACCGGTACCGCTATTGGTAACACGAATTGACGCGTTAAAAATTTTACCCGGCAGATAGTCAAGGTCACTGATCTCAACAGTGATGTCGACACCTGATTTAACCATGGCGGGGTCATGTATGCCGCGCCAAAGGTGGCGGCGATCCGGCATATGACACCCCTGACACTGGATATTTTTTTTAGGGTAGTCGCTCTGCTTCCACTCCTCGTAGGTATTTTCGATCGGCTTGCCATTAAGGACATAGTCCTCCGGGCCAAACTGGTGACAACGGCTACAGAAGGCCGATTTTGCAAAAGCAGATTGCGCCGTGAAACCACCATGAGGAAGCGTGCTGCCATTTGTTGCAACGCTAATTTTCCCGACAATGTCAGGAGTAGAACGACGTGGCGGCCCAAAACGCTGATGACGGCGCACATGACAACCTGCACAGACTAACCCTTGATATTGCAATTTTCGGTCAAAGGCAGCATTGATTTGCCACGCGCCATTGTTATCCTGCAGTAGATCCTGCTGTTCCGCCAACGGTGTATGACAGGACCAGCAGATACGAGTAGTGACAGGGTCAGACTCCACCATATCAACCAGCTGTCCCGACACGCCCGGTCCCATCGCACGACTATGCAGGGTAGTCTGCCAATCGTTGTACTGCTGGGGGTGACAACTGCCACAGCTGCTCGGCTCTAACGATGACTCAAGTGCTGAGTAGGGTGTTGGCGCGGGACCTTGCAGCGAAATAGATGCCGACCAATGTTTATTTAAAAACGACTGCTCCGCTGCTGTCGGGAATGGGGATGGCCTTGCCGCCGCTGCTTCCGCGCTGGCCAGAGGTGCTATAAATAGTGACGCGATGAACAGGGTTATAAATGCAACAAACATCCTAAAAACAAAAGGAGAGGGCAAAGCGCTCGCCTTGCCCTCTCCTTTCAACACATCAATACGCACTGATTTCCTTTTCTCAGATGCGTCAATGGCGCTCTACAGATTAATGTTTTGCGCAAGGATTATGGTGTTTCCCTTTATCGCAAGGATTGTGCATAGCGCATGGATTGTGATGTTTGTCTTTACTGCAAGGGTTATGCATAGCGCAGGGATTATGTTTAGAGCAAGGGTTGTGCTTTGCACAGGGGTTATGGTGTTTACCTTTATCGCATGGGTTATGCATAGAGCAGGGGTTATCTCCCTTCGCGCATGGATTATGGTTCATGTTTGCAGATGCCAGCAGAATAGGATTAGCAGATGTCATTTGAATAGAGCTATCGGCCCACACACTGGCTCCAAACATCAGCCCCGCGAACAGCATTGAAATGGCAAAAAATCGTTGAATCATCATGTATCTTTCCCTTAAGTTAGATTATAGGTAACCCTGTTGTCGCACTCACCCAGGATTCCTTACAGGAGAGTTATGTATAACATTTACCATCTTCAATATCACGCGACGCGCCAACGCACAGGTATGAAACAGCCATCATATAGTTGAGCAAGCAACTCTGAATAGCCGCCAAACAGTACACACAAAGGAGACTGGACGACGGGCAAGTATGGTGCTAATAATGAACTTGTCGGAGAGCTGATCTGGCGCACCGCTGGGCAGGGTGTATTCCCGTCCACCCCGTAACGCCACAGCCTCCGAGGTTAGAAGGGTTGATGTGTATGTTCATGCACTCGCCGTTATGGCAGTTGTCGGTAATAGTAGAGTTGACACCTGCGATAACGGCCTGCTTTCACAGGAGATCTGTCCATTATGAAACTACCGCTTCAAGTCAGTTCACGAAATATCTACCTCTCTCAAGCCGCAGAAAACGCCATCATCGGCAAAGCTGAAAAGCTCGAAACGTTTTATAACCACATCATGGGCTGCCGTGTCCACGTGGAGGCGCCTCATCGCCACAAACACCAGGGTGTGCTTTACAACGTGCGCATTGATATGACGGTCCCTGGCGCCGAACTGGTCGCCAAAAGAGGCGCGCATAGTGATCTGTATGTCGCTATCAGGGATGCGTTTGATGCAGTGCGTCGACAGCTGCAGGAGTACGTCAGAAAGCAGCGCGACAAAAAGGTCCCCCGGGAAGAGCTTGAACAGCGTGCCAAATTCCTTGAAGAGAGCACCATGCAAGCCCCTGACAAGGTAGACCCGTAGCGCTGTAGCCACTTATTTAACGTCGGCCAGCAACGCTGCCCCGGTGGGTGCGATTGCTGGTCGACTTCCTGCTATCCTTAGGAGTCCTGAAACCGCAACCTGACAGCGCAGCTTCGTGACGCCAAACAGCACCTCTAGCACTCCCAGCACCGAAAAAGCTGACCCGAAACAGTCAAAACAGAGCGCTTTTGATGCCAAGAACTATATCCGTTCGCTGACGAACAAGCCCGGCATCTACCAAATGTGCGACAGCACGGGAAAGGTACTCTACGTCGGCAAAGCGCTCAATCTGAAAAAGCGGGTTGCCAGCTACTTCCGCACCACCAACATCGCCCCAAAGACACGCGCGCTGGTCACACAGATAGCAGCCATTGAGGTCATCGTCACGCATACCGAAGACGAAGCGCTGATTCTCGAAAACAACCTGATCAAAAAGCTGAAACCACGCTACAACATTCTGCTGCGTGACGACAAAAGCTACCCGTATATCTACCTATCGAGCGACCACGACTTCCCCCGTCTCAGCTTCTATCGTGGTGCGAAAAAAGAGCCGGGGCGTTACTTTGGACCGTTCCCTAGCGGTGGCGCCGTTCGCGAAAGCCTCAACTTGATGCAAAAGCTCTTCCCCGTCCGTCAATGTGAAGAGAGCTTTTTCCGCAACCGCTCCAGACCCTGCCTGCAGTACCAGATCAAACGCTGCACTGCCCCCTGCGTCAGCCTCGTGGACAAACCACGCTACGAACAGGATGTACGTCACGCGGTGATGTTTCTCGAAGGGAAAAACAGTGAGGTGATCAATGAGTTGGCGAAAAAAATGGAGCAGGCATCAGCGCAACTGAACTATGAGAGTGCCGCCCGTTATCGCGATCAAATTGCTGCGCTACGACGTGTACAGGAAAAGCAGTACATCAGCAGCGGCACGCAAGACGTGGATGTCATCGCCAGTGTCGTGCAAGGCGGCGTCGGTTGTGTTCAGGTTTTTTTTATCCGCGGCGGCCTGAACCTGGGCAACAAAACCTTTTTCCCGCGCCTGCCCGATGGCGCCGATGCCATAGAGCAGCTGAGCGCCTTCATTCCCCAGTACTACCTCAACAAAGAGCCACCCGGCGAAATACTGGTCAACCAACCACCAACTGATAGTCGCTTGCTGTGCCAAGTGCTCAGCGCTGAAAACGGTCGCCAGATCACCATCAGCCACAACGTACGCGGCGACCGCCTGCGCTGGCTGAAGATGGCCGAGAGCAATGCCGCTCACGCCATTGCCCATCGCCTTGCAGATCGCACCGGCACACAGCAACGCTTTGAGGCACTCAGCCAGGCATTGCAGCTGCACAGCACACCACAACGCATCGAATGCTTCGACATCAGCCATACAATGGGTGAAGCTACCGTGGCCTCCTGTGTCGTGTTCGGCACAGAGGGTGCGTTGAAACCTGAATATCGACGATTCAACATCAAGGGCATCACACCGGGGGATGACTACGCCGCCATGAACCAGGCACTCACTCGTCGCTACACACGCGCCAAAAAAGGTGAGTGCAAACTGCCCGATATGTTGTTGATCGACGGTGGCAAGGGCCAGTTAAGAGAGGCAGAAGAGGTGCTAGAGGAGCTGCAAATCACCGGTGTCACACTGATCGGCGTGGCCAAGGGTCCGCAACGCAAGGCAGGGCACGAATCGCTGTTCTTGTCGGGATCACAGGACCCCGTTATACTGCCCGGCGACTCGGCAGCATCCCACCTGATCCAACAGATCAGAGACGAAGCGCACCGCTTCGCACTGACCGGCCACCGTCAGCGACGCGCCAAAAGCAGAACAAGCTCCCCTCTGGAGATCATCCCCGGCATGGGTCCGAAGCGACGCCGCCAGCTATTACAACAATTTGGTGGCCTGCAGGGGGTCAGTCGTGCTGGCATTGAAGAGCTGGCGAATGTCCCAGGAATCAGTAAACAGTTGGCTCGGCGAGTGTATGATGCATTTCATGAAGAGTGACAGCGCAATTCTCCACCTCAGCACGCACCCATCAATTGCCGTTGTTTAGTTATGGTCATGACCATCCCCACAGCGCTGACCTGGTTTCGCATCGCGCTTATCCCGGTATTTACAGTAACCTTTTACCTGCCCGTAGAGTGGTCGCATTTTGCCACGGCTCTGGTTTTCAGCATCGCGGCAATAACCGACTGGCTTGATGGCCACCTCGCACGCAAACTTAGCCAAACCTCGGCATTCGGCGCATTTCTCGATCCGGTGGCCGATAAATTAATGGTCGCTGTCGCTCTGGTATTACTTGTGCAGTCGGAACCGACGCCATGGCTGGCGATTCCCGCCATCGTCATCATCGGCCGGGAGATCGCCATTTCAGCACTGCGTGAATGGATGGCAGGAATCGGCAAAAACGCTGCGGTCGCCGTCAACAAAATCGGCAAAATAAAGACCACCTTCCAGATCACCGCGCTCATCATGCTGCTCTACCACAATCCCCTCCTGGGCATCCCGGTTCGCGAGCTGGGTTACATCGCACTCTACATCGCAGCGGCGCTAACGCTGTGGTCAATGGCCATCTATCTGCGCGTCGCCTGGCCACTGCTCAACGACAACCATCCATGTAAATAAATGACGCGCGCCCTTGACAGATAATTTGTGGTCGTTAGAATGACGGCCTTCTTGCTATCCATCATTATTATTTCACGCGGGAATAGCTCAGTTGGTAGAGCACAACCTTGCCAAGGTTGGGGTCGCGAGTTCGAGTCTCGTTTCCCGCTCCAAATCTCGTCTGACCGATTCGGTAAAGAGATTGTCAATGCGTACCAATGGCTGGGTGGCAGAGTGGTTATGCAGCGGCCTGCAAAGCCGTGGACGCCGGTTCGATTCCGGCCTCAGCCTCCACTTGCACACGAAAGCCGCTACAATTCAGACAGATCGTTAAAAAAGAGACGCCCGGGTGGCGGAATTGGTAGACGCCACAGACTTAAAATCTGTTGTCCAACTAGGGCGTGCCGGTTCGAGTCCGGCCCCGGGCACCACCTCAGATAAGCCATTTACCCACCTCGAACTTAAGCTGTGCACACCCCGCAGGCGAGCTAATCGTTAGAGTAAACCTGCCGCTATCACTTGGTAGCACGCCCCACCACCCGCGGAGACCGACCAGCCAAACACTCCGCAGACACAGCTACAGATGGGTAGACGCAGACGGATAGCAAAAAAGAATTGAGGAGCTTAACGATAGAACATGCGAACATTAGCGTTCATAATCAGCGCCCTTTCGATAGCACTATCACTTCACGCTACCGCAGGTGATGAAGAAAACACCCCCCCTATTGTCGGCCATGTCGATAAGGCCGTCTTCTCTAGCGGAATATCAAACCGCCAACCAGTTGATGATATCGTCACACTGAAAAACAGCCGCAACGTTATCTACTACTACACAGAACTCAGCAATCTAAAAGGCCGAAAGATCTCTCACGCTTGGTACTACCAGGGCAAAGAGACCAGCAAGGTGACGTTCGTCGTCGGCGCCTCTCAGCAAAGCGTCTATTCAAAAAAAACGCTGGACCGAAGACACACCGGCAAGTGGATGGTCATTGTTGTCGATGAGTCCGGCTGGGCACTAAAGGCCAGCGTATTTCAATACCTGGCCACCCAAAAGAGCACCAAACCGTCAACGGCTCAGTGACGAATCACACCCACAACGACCCCCTCGATACATAACTCCTGCTGCTCTGTATCCACCGCAATCGTCTCAAATTCAGGATTCTCAGGATGCAGGTAGACCATATGCCCGGCCTGGCGCAAGCGCTTGACCGTCACTTCGCTCTCCAGGCGCGCCACCACAATCTGGCCATTGCGTACATCCACTGAGCGGTGCACCGCCAACAGATCGCCATCGAAAATCCCCGCATCACGCATACTCATCCCCTGCACGCGCAGCAGATAGTCTGCCCGAGGTTTGAATAGCGACGCCCCTACCCAGCAGTGCCCTTCGATATGTTGCTCCGACAACAGCGGACTCCCCGCAGCAACGCGGCCAACAATGGGCAGTTGGCAGCTATCATTCTCCATCCCACCCTGCCCCGCATCATTTGGTGCCGCACCCAACAAGCGAATGCCTCGCGAAGCACCCGGCAGTAGCTCGATCGCCCCTTTACGCGCCAAAGCCTGTAGATGACCGCGAATACCGTTGAGGGATTTAACCTCCATCGCTGCGGCGATCTCCGCAATGGTTGGCGGGATGCCACCCTCGGCGAGGGTATCTCGAATGAAAGAGAGAATTTGCTGCTGACGTAATGTGAGTGGCTGCATGGTGCTAATAACTACACTGTTAAAATAGACACCATTACTATAGAGCCATCAGAGAGCAGTGACAACCTTTTTTTGTCCCACATTCATAATGCGAAAAGCCCATCACGCCTGACACGCAAATCGACCTCCCCTCTGCGCTTGCCACAGTTGCTTCCTCCTGTTGGGCAGTCCATTATTAGCCCCCGCTCTATTCAGAAAGCAAGTGCGCCAAACCGTGTTAATGCCGACCCAGCCTTACTCGCATTTACA